>JAQBEX010000026.1:0-13663 GCA_032123675.1 Actinomycetes bacterium | reverse complement strand
ACCGAGGCCGGGTCGGCCCATGTCTGAGTCTGGATTGACTGCCAATCTGTCGGTCTGAGGTGTTCCGGGGCTCGATTGTTCTCGAGTGATGTTTCTGGCTCCGGCAAGGCGGGCGCCGGTGTCAGGCGGGCGGGTCGTGGTCTTCGGCGGCGAGCAGGGCGCTGAGGGCATCCTCGAGTTGCGCGATCATTTGCGGGAGATCGTCGATGGCCGTCGCGACCAGGGTCTCGACGTCGATATCCCAGTAGCCGTGAACGATGCGGTTGCGCAGACGCGTTGCCGCGCTCCACGCGATCTGAGGGTGGGCGCCTTTGGTTTCGACAGGGACCTGACTGGCGGACTCCCCGAGGACCGTGAAGTGCCACAAGAGCGCTGAACGCCGAAGTTCGTCAACTTCAACCTGCTCGGCGCTTCGACCACCGATCAGGTCCCGGATCGACACGGCTGCGTCGCGCATCTCGCGCAGCAGCAAGAGCTCACGCTGCATAGAGCGGCTGCGCGTCGGCGAGCACTTGCTCGCGGATGTACTTGTTGATTGCCTTGCGGGAGACGAGGTCGACCGGTCGGCCGAACAGGGCTGCAAGCTCGTCCTCAAGATCGAACAGGCTGAAGCCCAGTCGGGCATGGGGCTTCAACACATAGAGCAGATCGACGTCGCTGTCCCGCCGATCTTCGTTGCGAGCGGCCGAGCCGAAGACCTCCAAGGAGGCGACACCGTAGCGCTCGCACACTTCGCGCAAGCGCTCTGGGTCGACGTCCACGATCATCACGTATCGAGGGTATCGCTGCATCGCCGTCAGCGCGCACCCCTGCGCACCCGCGATGTTGCGGGGTCGGGCGGACACCGGAACCCGCGGCACAGCGCCGCGTAGCGGGCGTGCTGACGGCATGGGGTCGGGCCGTTCTCCGGGAGGTCGCCAAGGATGGTGGTTGTCGCGGATGTTTGGGTCCTGGGGATGCTCAGTCGAGGAGGTCGAGGTACTGGTGTCGTGTCTTCATGGCGTGGTTCACCAGCGCCCGATCTCCGCTTCGAGGGCGCGTATGGCCGCGGGGCGAACCTCGTCGGCGGCCGGGACGGGTGTCCGCAGTTCTGATTCCATCGCCCGTAGTGCTGCCGGGGGGATCCCTGCCGACGCTCCCCTCGTTGGGGCGCAAACCAGGAACCGGCCAGCGCCGCATCCGGACGGGCCCGGGGTGGTGATCTGCGTTCCAGCCCCCGGCTCGGGAGCGATGAGGGACGAGACCTGGTTGCGCGGGACGCCTGCGGGCGCGCCAGCGGCCGCGGGAACCGCACCGAGGACGGCGGCTGCCAATGCGGCGGCGGTGATGATCCTGACAGAACGCGTGGTCATGAACACGAGCTTCTCCTTCGGGTAGGGATACGGGTCCCCAGCCGGATTGCCGCACCGAGAGATGGCTGCGGCGACTGGGGCTCGGGGGTTGTCGTCATGGGTACGAGGCTGGCCCCAAGGGGGTCGGGCCGTCGATGCGATCAAATACGTATGGACAGGCTCACCCCACACGCGCACGTTCGAGGAGATGTTGGTCCGGGCACCGGCCGGGCGTTGCGACGAGACCCACGGCGACGCCGGGCGACGGGCGGTGTTGACGCGATCCAGCGCCGTCAGCGACGTGCCGTCCCTCGCCTTCGGGCCGTCGTCGTCGTGGCTGGTGCCATCACGTCAGCCAGCGCCCGCCCACCGGCCGGGTGCGTGATCGGTTGGCCGAGCCTCCCGTACGCCGACATCGGGTTCCTCGAGATCGCGGCGGACCGGCGAATGGCGGGCTGCCGGCTCAATGCAGCAGTGCCGCCGAATGGACCTTCGCCGCCCGTGGCGGTGGATGCGTAGGCAGATCTACGTATTCCCACGAGCACAGGGACGGTCCTACGCTGGCCGGGTGGAGCGACTGACGGTCACGAACCAGGACCTGGGCGAGGTGCGGGGGCTGCTCGACCCGAGCCTGCCCTGTGAACCAGACGACGACATCGCGCACGGCTTCCTTGTCGGGCTGCGGGACCTGATCGGCTGCGATTACGTCACGCTGCAGGTCATGGACCTCGACCAGCGATACATCCGCCTGCAGGAGAGCAGCGACCAGCCCGACCCCGAACCCGACCTTGACGCGGAACTGGAGGAGGTGTTCTGGGAAGGGTTCTGGGACGACCTGGCGTGCAGCTACCCGCAACGCACCGGGGACACCCAGATCACCCGCTGGTCAGACTTCACCACCACCCACTCGCCGGTCAGCGAGTACGAGGAGGTGCTCGACTTCCCACCCTTCGAGATGCTCGTCCCGCTGCCGATGCCGGTGCCCGACGGGCTCGACCACCGGCTGCTGCTCTTCCGCAACGAGGGACCCGACTTCACCGGCCGCGACGTGCTGCTGATGGAGTTGCTGCGCCCCCACATCATCGAGATGCACGCCCGCCAACTCCGCCACCAGCAGGGGAAGCCGGAGCTCACCCGGCGACAGTGGGAGATCCTGCGCCTGGTCGCCACGGGCTGCACCAACCGGCAGGCCGCAACCGCACTACAACTCTCCGAGCGCACGATCACCAAGCACCTGGAGAACATCTACCAGCGCCTCAACGTACAGTCACGCACCGAAGCCATCCGGGCCGCCGGCATCCACACCCTCGTCGGATAGCCCGCTCACAGCCCCGCGGCCAAGGCACGACCGAAAGCACCGCGCGTGGGGCGACCACCCCACCGTCTGAGGGTGTCGCGGCCGCTCACCTGGTCGCCGAAACTCCGACAAGAGTTGCAGCGCCCCGATCCGGGCGGACGCGGCTACCCCACTTCGCCGCGAAACGCGCAGTCGCGTTCTTGCCCAAGGCGGGTTGGCCTCCGTGGGGCTGCGTGACCGGATTACGTTCCTGGAGGATGATCAGGTCGTCGCCGTCGACGAGGTGGACCAGGCGGTGCTCCTCGGTGATGCGGCGAGACCAGGCCCCGGAGAGCATGTGGCGAAGCGGCTCGGGCTTGCCGATCCCGGCGACCGGGTCGCGCAGCGCATCATCGATGAGCCGGTTGATTCGTTTGAGGGTCCAGGGCGTCGTAGTCGGCGCGGGACATCAGGACCGCGTCGCCGCGCCGGGAGGTGATCTCGACGGGGGTGCGGTCGGCGTTGACCTGCTCGATGAGGCCGAACAGGTTCTTGCGAGCCTCGCTCGCGGTGACGGCCATGACCCTCCTGGTGGTACGACTTCCTGTACCAGTGGGTCATGGGGTGCCCACCGTGACAACCGATTGGCCATTCGGTGAGATCGAGGCCGTGGGCCCCGTCAGCGGACACGAACGCTCGGTACCGAGGATCCAGGAGGCCAGCCAAGGACCCATCGACACGAGGGCCGAAGCGCGATGGTCGCCGCGTACCTCGCCGACCACAGCGAAACCCGGGTCCTCGACGACACGGATGACCAGTCGCAGACAGGTGACGTTCTCGGAGTGGTGCCGGCCGCAGCCGGTACCGACGCAGCAGGTCCGCAGGCAGGGCACCACCCAACGCGACTGTGCCGTGGCACCCACCGCTGGTCGGGCCCCGCCGCGGCCTCGATGCGGGGCGGCTATGGGAAGGCTGGAGGGTCCGGGCGTCAGGCCAAGCCAGCCCGCATTGGGTGGCAGGCCAGATCGAGGGTCATCGGCGCGCCGGTCGCGTCGACCACGATCTGGGTGTCGTCGGCCATGGGATAGATCCGGGCGCTCAGCGCGAGCCGACCGCCGTCGATGAACACCTCGACGGACGAGTTGTCGACCAGGATCCGCGCGGTGGCCCGATCCCCGGGGTCGAACGAGCCGGTGTGCACCCCGCCCTCTCCGGTACCAAGCAGCGTGCGATCGAGTGTGACCGTCCCCGACCAATGGTCGATTGTCACAAGGAGCGGCCGGCTGGAGTCGCCCTCGCGCAGGCGCAGGGTGAGAGCCCCGCCCGGTTCGCAGGCAGCCGTAAGCTCCAGATCGAAGGCGGTTCCCGGCAGCCCGGCCACGTCCAGGGAAGCCCCGGCCTCCACAACGGCCCCGGACAGGGTCATCGGCTCGCCGCGCAGCACCTCCAACTCCTCGACCGGCCACTGGATGAGGTGGTCGCCCTCGAGTCGCAGCGTCCGCGGCACCGTGAGGCAGTGCACCCAGCCGTTGTCGGCGCTGGGATGCTTGACCACCAGCGCGGGCTGTTCGTCGTGATCCGGCTTGCCCATCCAGCCGACCATGATCACGCGCCCGGAATCGTCGGTGAACGACTGCGGCGCGTAGAAGTCCGGCCCCGCATCGACCCGGCGGAACCCCGAGCCAGTGAAACGCCCCGTGGCCAGGTCAAGCATGCCCGGGTTGTACAGGGTCACGTCGCTGTGTCGTTCGGTGCCGGCGTCGGGGCCGTCGTCGAATTGGGGGGAGATCATCAGGATCTCGCCCCCGTCGAGGCGGACGACGTCCGGGCACTCCCACATGTACCCGAGGGGCGCGGCCGTGCCCCCGCCAACCTCGCCAACCATTTCCCATTCGAGCAGGTTGGCCGAGCGCACTAGCAGTCCGGTACCGAGCTCGTCCAGAGTCTGGGCGCCCAGGAGCATCCAGTAGGAGCCTTCCGCTGACCAGACCTTGGGGTCGCGGATGTGACCGGAGTAGCCCTCCAGCGGCCGGATCAGCGGGTTGCCGGAGTACTTGGTGACCTCGCCATCGGCCCCGAGCGTGGCGAGGTTCTGGTAGGGCAACCTCTCCTTGGCCGGGCCGCGAACGTTGCCCGTGTAGAAGAACTGCACTACGCCGTCAGCGACGATCCCGCTGCCCGAGTAGCAGCCGTCCTTGTCGAGCGGATCGCTCGGGGCCAAGGCGACCGAGGGTTCGGACCAGTGCACGAGATCGGTGCTGGTCACGTGCGCCCAGAACTTGGAGGCATGCACCGGTCCGAAGGGGTTCCACTGGTAGCAGACGTGGTACACACCCTCGTGCTGTACCAGGCCGTTCGGGTCGTTGAGCAGTCCGACCGGCGGCTGGATGTGGAAGGTCTGGCGCCAAGGGTCGGCGTCGACGGCCTCGGGACGGTCGGCCACGGCTTGGGCCGCGCGGGCGCGCAGCTCGGCGTCGGGGGACACGCTGTCCTGGGATGTGGGTGTCTCGCTCTTGCTCATGACGCAGACTCCAGGGCGAGCTGGCCCAGGGCGATGCACCCTGAGACGCCGGCGAGGTTGCCCAATCCCGGCGGCACGATGAAGTCATCGATCCGGTCGATGATCTCGGGCGCCTGCACGTACCCGTTGAGCATCTCGACGGTCTTGGCGCGGATCAGGGGGAACAGCTGCAGTTGCTCCATGACCCCCCCTCCCAGGACGATGCGCTGGGGGGACAGGGTGCAGACCAGGTTGCGGCAGGCCTCGGCCAGGTAGTGGGCCTCGAGGTCCCAGGCCGGATGATCAGGGCCCAGCTCGGCCGCAGCCAGATTCCACCGGTCCCCGATCGCCGGGCCGGCGGCAAGCCCCTCGAGGCAGTCCCCATGGAACGGGCAGCGTCCGGGGAAGGGATCGGTGTCCGGGTCCCGGCGCATCGCGACGTGGCCGGCTTCGGGGTGGATCAGCCCGTGCAGGATTCGGCCGTTGACGATGATGCCCGCGCCGACACCGGTGCCGATCGTGATGTAGACGAAGGTGTCAACGTCCTGGGCAGCACCCCACCGGTGCTCGCCGAGGGCGGCGCCGTTGACGTCGGTGTCGAAGCCGATGGGGATGTCGAAGGCGGCGCGCAGCGGGCCCACAACGTCGGTGTCCGACCAACCGGGCTTGGGGGTCTTGGTGACCCAGCCGTAGGTGGGGGAGTCGGGGTGCGGGTCGCACGGCCCGAACGTGCCGTACCCGATGGCGGCGATCGACTTGCCGTGGTCGGCCTGCCAGGTGGTGAAGTAGTCGATGACCTGCGCCAGGCACTCGTCGGGGGAGCTGGTGGGGAACCTGACCTCGTCGTGCAGGTCGTCGGGCCCGGTTCCCACGGCGCAGACCATTTTTGTACCGCCTGCTTCGACCGCTCCGATCAGTTGCTTCATGTGAGGTCCCTTCCCTGTGGTCCGTCTGCACCTCTCCAACCCCCGTGGGGGGTTCGAGCCCTCCTCACGGCACGGGTTCTGTCAACCGTGTCGAGTGAGATGCAGTGGTGCACCCCGGAGGCTCGAGGGTGCACCACCGATCGGGGGAACGCGGTTCGCGTCCTGTGGGGGAGATCAGTCCAGGGCGTCGAGTTCCTTGGCCTTGGGCAGGGCGACCTCCTCGATCTCCTCCTCGGTCATCTCAGCCTCGGCCTCCTTGGCGAAGCCGCGCGCCTTGGTGATCAGGTAGGTCGCGAGCATCGCCACGGACGCGGAGATGAGCATCCCGATGAAGTACTGCGGGATCTTCTCGGGGGTGACCAGCGCGGTTCCCGGTACGCCCGTTGCCCCGATGCTGTTCATGGTGACATCCGTGGCCACGACCCACGCGCCCGCGGCCGCGCCGCCGCACAGGGCACCGAGGAACGGCGTGAGCAGTCGGAGGTTGACACCGAAGAGCGCCGGTTCGGTGATCCCCAGGAAGGCCGACACGGCCGACGGGAGTGCGATGTCCTTGATCTTGGTTGCCCGGTTGCGGATCAGGAAGTACGCCATGAGGGCGCCGCCGCCCTGGGCCACGTTGGACATCGACCAGATCGGCAGGAGCGGGTTGTTTCCGATCGCGGGGTCGGCGATCAAGCCGAGCTCGACGGCGTGGAACGAGTGGTGCAGGCCGGTGATCACCAGGAACGAGTACGTGCCGCCCATGATGGCTCCGGCTACGGGGCCGCCGAATTCCAGCAGGTTTATGAAGAACTCCGAGATCAGGTCGCCCGTCACGCGCATGATCGGTCCGATGACCAAGATCGCCGCGAATCCGGTTGCGATGAGGCTCAGCAGGGGCGTGAAGAGCATGTCGACCACGGTGGGCATGCGCTTGTGGAGCCACTTCTCCACGATCGCCAGGAACCACACGGCCGCGAGCACCGGTAGCACCGTGCCCTGGTAGCCGATCCGGTCGATCTCCCAGCCGAACAGTGACCAGGTGGGGATCGTGCCCTCGAGCGCCGCCTGGCCCTGGCCCCACGCATTGAGCAGGTCCGGGTGGACCATGATCATGCCGACCGCGCCACCGAGGTACTGGTTGGCCCCGAACACCTTGGCGGCGCTGAAGCCGATCAGGATCGGCAGGAACACAAACACCGCGTTGGCGAACATGATGACCATCGCCGCGACGTCCTCGATCGCCGGCCAGTTGCTGATCAGCGGGTCGTCACCGAACAACCCGGGCTGGGCCAGCAGGTTGTAGAGGCCCATCATCAGGCCGGAGGCCACCAGTGCGGGGATCAGCGGCACGAAGACGTCCGAGAGCAGTTTCACCGCACGCTGCACGGGGTTCATCGTCTGGGCGGCCGCCTTCTTGACGTCCTCCATGCTCGCTTCCTGGATGTGGGCGACCTTGCCCAACTCCTCATGCACGTGCTGCACCGTGCCCGGGCCCAGGATGATCTGGAACTGCCCCCCTGCCGAGAACGACCCAGCGACGGCGTCGATGCTCTCAACGGCCTTCTTGTCGACCTTGCCCTCGTCCTTGAGCACGAGTCGAAGTCGAGTCGCGCAATGGGCGTAGCTGGTGATGTTCCCCGAGCCGCCCACATCCTGAAGGATCTGCTCCGCGATCCCCTTGTAGTCCATCCCTGCCTCCTCCTTCGGTCTGGAGCCGCAGACGCTCTGGGTGTGAGAGCGTTTTCGCCGGATCGGCTCTTCGGCCCGCAACAGTCATCATGCTCCGCGCTGTGGACGAATGCAAGCCCTTACATACTGTGACTTCGAGAAACTGGTGTGGGATCCATGATCAAGAGCAACTCGTTCAGCATCCGGATGCTCGCGCCAAGAGAGCGCTTGCACACTGCTAGAATCCAACAAGTGGGAAGCCTGATTGCGTCTTCGGGAGTTGCGAATGGCCCGTGAGCGTCCTGCGGATCGGCGCCTGCCGCCCGCGGTGGACATCGCGGCGGTTGCACGTCTGGCTGGGGTGTCCACCGCCACCGTCTCGCGCGCCCTACGTGGGCTGCCCAATGTGTCCCCCTCGACCCGGACGCGAGTCCTCGCCGCGGCTGAGGAACTCGACTACGTCGTTTCTCCGAGCGCATCCCGGCTGGCCAGCGGGCAGACCCGCTCGGTCGGGGTCGTGATGCCCTACATCGGACGTCACTTCTTTGCCCAGGTGCTCTCCGGGGCGGAGGCTGTGCTGCGGGAGGGCGGATACGACGTGTTGCTCTACGCGCTGCCCGAGGACCAAGCGCGGGCTAGGTTCTTCCAGGAACTTCCGCTGCGGCGGCGGGTCGACGCGGTCCTTGTGGTCACCCTGCCACTGTCCGAGCCCCAGATGGACAAGTTGCGCGACTTGGAGGTCCCGATCGCAGTGATCGGGTCGATCGGCCTGGACCCGGCGGGGGTCTCCCGCGTAGGCATCGACGACGTTGCCGGGGCCCGTACGGCGGTCAATCACCTGATCAACCTGGGCCATGAGCGCATCGCGATGATCGGCGGTGGGCTCAGCGACGCTGAACCGAATCCGTTCACGACGCCCGACGACCGTCGTCTCGGATACCGAAAGTCCTTGGCGGACGCGGGCTTGACCTGGTACCCGACCTACGAGGTCGACGGCCGCTACACGCCGGCCGGCGGAGAAGAGGCGATGGCGAGCCTGCTCGGCCTCGCGCACCCACCAACTGCGGTCTTCGCGCAATCGGACCGGATGGCCATGGGTGCGATGCACGCACTGCGCCGAGCCGGGCTGTCCTGCCCCGAGGACGTGAGCATCATCGGGTTCGACGGCCACGAGGTGGCCGCTCCGCTGGACCTGAGCACGATCGCCCAGCCGATGGCCGAGCAGGGCGTCCTTGGGGCAGAACTGATCCGGTCCGTCCTCGCGGGCGGGAAACCACAGTCCGTTGTCCTGCCCACCCAGCTCGTCCTGCGGTCAAGCACGAGCCCACCACGCGGGCGCCGAACGAGGTGAGTCTGGTGCCCGCACCGGCCCTCGGATCATGGAAAGGGCCCGAATCCCCGTCGGGGAGGCCGCTCGGGACAGGGCATTCCCAGTGTCGCGCCACCGGCGACTCCGCTGGGGCCCGCGCTTTCCAGCGTGGTCGGGCACGCCTGCCGGTCCGCCCGGCCACACGTTCCCGTCGGATGTGTGCCTCGGGACCCCGCCGCGCGGTGCACGGAAGTGCGATGGCGGGCCACCCAGGCGCGCGCTACCGTAACTCGATGGAGCTCAGGAGCCACGGATGAGCGGCCGGTTCGTGCTGTTCGCCGCCGTGTACGGGTCGGGGCAGTTGGCTCTCGATGGGCTTCGGGTGCTCAACTCCGCGAAGAAGGCAGAGGTCGCAGGAACCGGGCTGCTCCACCGCGGCGAGGATGGTCGGACGACGTTGCAGCGGGCCATCGGGTCCACGATCACACGAGCCGCACTGGTCGGGTTCGTCGTCGGCCTGGCCACAGGGCTCGGCACGCGGCTGATGTGGGCGACGGCCCTGATCGGGGCGGCCATGGGCCTTCTCGTTGGCTACCGGGACCGGACCGTGGAGGTCCGCGAGCTCGGCAACCTGATTGGCGAGCTGGTGCCCCCCGGCGGGTACGCCGTCGTGGCCGTCGCCGATCAGGCCCTGGCGAGTCGGCTGTCGATCCAGTTCGACCTCGCCCAACAGACACGCGCGATCCCCATCTCAGGCCGCCGGATGGGGGAGTTGGCGCGCCTGCTTGCGCGCGGCAACCCCGAAGTCACGCGGGGCTTGGACGACCCCGAGAGCTAGCGGTCCTGCTCATCATCGGTGGGTCCGGCGTGCCTGCTGGGCGAAGGGGCCCCACGGTCGCAGGTCAACCGGCGAACCCTGACCAGGGCCACCGCCGAAGGCCTGCCATGGTCCTGGAACGGGGTTGTGGGAAGATCTGGCCAGCTGAGCCGGAGGACTGGAGACTTGATGTCGTCGCCCGAAGAAGTGAATCCGCGACGGATGAAGTGGACGTTGCGTGTGCTGGGGAGCATGCTTCTGGTCTTGCTCCTCGCGCTGCTGCTGAACGCGGTGTTCCGTTTCGGCAATGAGGCGCTTGCGCTCGTGTTGCTGGCCGCGGCGCTGGTGGCTCCCGGGGCATGGAAGTTGTGCCGCGCCCGGTCGCAGGATTGAGCATGCTCCGCCTGCTGGCCCGGCAGCAGGCCGATGGCACGACCCGCGACCACCTGTGGCTACCCGGGCGGCGCTGTGAGCCACCACGCGGCGTAGGGGCGCAGAATGAACTGGCCGTCGACCGGCTGGATCTCGGGACCGGTGATGTGGTCGTGCGTCAGGTTGACGCCTTGTTCCTGGATCTTCCAGGCCGGCAGGGACACCGTCCAGTCGGACACGTTGTAGACCTGGGCATGTCTCCGGCGGGATGCTGACGGACGACAGGACGACGGCCGGGTTGCTGTGGGGGTAGACCCGGGTCGGCACGGAAGCGTGCGTCCCGGTCTCCAATCTTCCGGTGCGTCCTTCCGCCGCCTATCGGGCTACTCAGGCGAGCTGAGGAGATCCGCGTCCTTGCCGCCCAGCAGGACGCTCGCCAAGGACGACACCTCCCAGATCGACTTCGCGATCCGGCCATGCGTGCCCTGCGCGTGTCGAGATCCAGGCCATCGCCTGCGACAATACGCGCGCCGAGTTCACCCCCGAGCAGGTCGTGCACCTCCTCGACACGCTCCGCGGACCGGTCCGCGGAGCATTACGGGTGCCCACCACGTGCTCGGCAGCCTGATCCTGTCATTCCCGAACGGACAGACGCCGCGCTGGATCGGAACCGGCGACGGACGCACAGACTGGGCGACCGTGCTCGCCGGTGTCGATGGCAGGGTCCTGCTCGCTGATCCGCGGCCTCTCGACGGGCCGCACCCCAACCCGGCACCCTCCCGGGACCGGTCCTTCCAGTTGGCCCAGGTAAGCCGCCGTACCGAGCCCATGCACGCTGCCGCGCCATTGGTAGGGCAGTCACATGCCCGAGGCATTCAACGGCGGGCGGGTGCGTCATCAGGGCGACAGGAGACCGTTTGCCCGCGCCATCGTCGACGAAGGCGCCAGCCCGACAAGGTGCCCTCATGGTCTACGGCATAGCTGGCCACATGGTCCGCGTCATTGGACCCTGCGCATCTCGCGGGCGATCTCGTCCTCCGTGATCGGCCCCTGGAAGTAGACCGACCACGCGTGGAAGGCCAGCCCGATGCCCCATCCGATGATTGTCCAGAAGGGCCAGAACCCACCTCGACCGGCCGCGGCCCATTGGAGCACCAAGAAGGTGTTCACGATCAGGTACACCGCCAGGTGGGTCTTGAAGCCACGCTTGGCCTTCACCTGCTTGATCGCCGCTTCGCGGGGATCCGCGATCTTGTCCATGACGACCTCCTCATGATCTGCTCACTCGGATCACACGACTGTACGCCGACCACATCGACGGCACGAGAGTCAAACGTCCCCATCGTCCTGCGACTTCGAGGACATGGCTCCGGGACAGCGCCCGCCGAGGTTCCGGTCCCGACCCGCTCTCGAATGGCGTCGCCCACGGCGACCGGAGCACGATGGCGAGATGACTGCTCCGGTCCTCCAGTGCTCCAACCTCGTGCGCCGGTTCGGTGATCTGATCGCCGTGAACGATGTCTCCCTCGTGGTCCAGCCCGGCGAGACCTACGGGCTGCTGGGTCCCAACGGGGCGGGCAAGACCACCACGATCTCGATGATCAGCGGCCTGCTCGAGGCGACCTCCGGCTCGGTCGAGGTCCTCGGCGAGAGGATCACCCCATCGGCGACTCAGGGCAAGTCCGCGCTCGGCCTGGTGCCGCAGGACATCGCGCTGTACCCGGACCTGAGCGCCCTGGAGAACCTGACGTTCTTCGGTAGGCTCCAGGGCCTGTCGGGGGACCGGCTCAAGGATCGGATCACCGCGGTCCTCGACGTGGTGGGTCTCGCGGACCGCGCCAAGGACCGCATCGACACCTACTCCGGGGGCATGAAGCGCCGGGCGAACATCGCCGTGGGCATGCTGCACGAGCCGACCCTGCTGATCCTGGATGAGCCGACGGTGGGCGTGGATCCACAGAGCCGCAATGCGATCCTCGAGTCGGTCGATGCTCTCGGCACGCTCGGGATGGCAGTCGTGTACACGACCCACTACATGCAGGAGGCCGAACGACTCTGCGACCAGATCGGGATCATCGACGAAGGGCGGCTGATCGCCGAGGGCACCCGCGAGGAGCTGATCGCCGGCCTCGGCGACGCGACCGCCGTCACTGTCCGAGCCGACGCGTCGCCGGCGGCGATGGAGCGGTGGCGGGCGGCGCTGGCGGGAACCGGCGGCGTGGAAGCGGTGCAGCCCGAGGAGTACGGCGCAACGGTGACCTGCACGCACGCCAGCAGCACTGTCGCGGCCGCATTCGCGGCAGCCGATCGGGAGGATGTGGTCATCGGGGGCGTCGAGGTGGTCTCGCCGGACCTCGAGGCGGTCTTCCTCAAGCTGACCGGAAGAGCGCTGCGGGACCCGTCATGAGCGCCACGCAGGAGGCGCCGGCCCCCGTCGGCGTCCTGGCGCCCCCAAGCGTGGGCCGGCAGGCAGTTCTCATCGGCCGCCTCGACCTCCGGCGCAGGCTGCGCGACAGGTCGATCGTGATCCAGGTGTTCCTCGCCCCCATCCTGCTGGGCCTGATCGTGGGCGGGGCGTTCGCAGGCGGGTCGGGCAACCTCGAGGCGACCATCTGGGTGGCTGATGCCGACGGAACCGACACGACCAGGGCCATCTCGCAGACTGTGGCCGGATCGTCCGAGGACGGTGGGGTGGTCTTCCGCGCCGCAGACGTGGCCAATGAGGCAGAGGCTCAGGCGAGGGTCGACGACGGAACGGCCGACGCGGTCGTCCTCATCCCAGCTGGCTTCACGGCCGCCGTGCTGGATGGCCGCGATGCCGAGCTGCTCGTGGTGGGCAGGGCCGGCTCCCCCATCGTGACCGGTGTCGCGCAATCCCTGGCCGACGGCATCGCCGCAGCAGTGCGCTCACAGCAGATCAGCACCGGCACCGCCGTCGGGACCGCCGAGCAGCTCAGCCTGCCGGTGGATGCCGCTGCCCTCGCACGAGCCCTCGAACAGCCGGAGCTCATCGTGGTCACGGACTCCAGGATGGAGAACTCGTTCAATCTGATCTCCTTCTTCGCTCCCGGCATGGCGATGCTCTTCCTGTTCTTCGTGATGGGCACCGCCGCGCGCTCCATTCTCACCGAACGCCGGGAGGGGACCCTGGACCGCATCCTGTCCGGCCCCACCTCACCCACGGGCGTGCTGCTGGGAAAGACGTTGTCGGTCATCGCCCTCGGTGTGCTGTCGCTGCTGACGGTCTACCTGTTCACGACATTCGCCTTCGGCGTCGACTGGGGCGACCCCATCGGGGTCCTGCTGATCATCTTCGCCTCCGTCATCGCGATCGCCGGCATCTCGCTGATCATCACAGGTTTGGCCCGGACAGAGGAGCAGGCCCAGTCACTGACGATCATCGGCACCCTCATGCTGGCGATCCTGGGCGGGACATTCATCTACACGGCCAGCGGACCCATGGCGACCGCACGGGCCTT
>JAQBEX010000025.1:0-7103 GCA_032123675.1 Actinomycetes bacterium | reverse complement strand
CGAGCGGCTCCTCCTTGCATTCCGACCCCTCGGGAACGAACTTGGCGTCCACCTCACTGGCTCTCCCCTGGTGACCCGGATCGAGGGGTGGCTGGGAGGTTCTGGCGATCCCGTCCGACTTGCCGGGTTCGGCTTGCTCGCCTACGGCATCCTCCAACTCGTGGAGGGAGTGGGGCTCTGGGGCGGCTGGCGTCGGGCGGAGTACCTGGCCGTCGTGGCGACCTCCGCCTTCATCCCGTTCGAGTTGTACGAGATCGCGGAGAAGCCGAGCCCGCTGAAAGTCGTGTTCCTCGTCCTCAACGTGCTCATCGTCATCTACCTGGTCTACAAGGGCCGGCTCTTCGGGCTGCGCGGCGGGCACCAGGCGTACCTCAGGGAGGTCCGCGACTCGACGCTTCCCGCCGACCTGCTCCGCTCGATGGGCCGCAGCCCCGCCGAACTGAGCGGGCATCGGATCGTCTGACCGGGCACCGCGCGAAGGGCTCGACCCAATCGGGATGACCGAGGTCTGGGTTGGGTCCGCCCGTGGAGCCGGTCCGTGGCCATGTGGTGGCGACTGTCTCGGTGGTGCGCGGTCCCAGAGAATCGTGCCGTCGGGTCGAGGGCGGCCAACCTGACCTCGCCACCGCGGTGACCTTGGCCTCTGGTCGGCGGGTGCCCATGGTTCTACGGTGGAGTTGGCAGGGCGAGTGCGTCCTGCAGATGAGAGGAGGGCACCATGTCACTCGTCGTACGCGAGCGAGGCGACTTGATGGACACCTTCCGGCGCTTCCTCAGCAGCCAATGGGACGAAGCCGCCGGGTGGCTGCGTGTCGAGGAGTTGGTCCAGGACAACAACTTGGTGGTGCGTGCAGAACTCCCCGGAATTGACCCCGAGAAGGACGTGGACATCTCGGTGGTGAACGGCGCGTTGGTGATCCGGGCCGAGAAGGAGGAGAAGTCCGAGCAGAAGGACAACGACTCCTACCGCTCGGAGTTCCACTACGGCTCGTTCGTCCGGGAGATCGCACTGCCGGCCGGGGTCGAGGAGTCGCAGATCGCTGCCACCTACCGTGACGGAGTCCTTGAGGTCCGGGTGCCGATTGGTGAGGCGATCGAGCCCGCGAAGGTGAAGATCCCGATCAGCCGCAACTAGCGGATCGTCCCGGTCACCCAGGCTGGAGCCGGAACCATCCAGCGGTTGGAGGAGCCCTGTCAGCCCGCCCCGCAGCCGGAGCATCTACGAAGCCTGACGGCCGAGCGCACCTGCCTGACTCGTCGACTTGGTCAACGTCGACGGTGTGCCAGGTGCGGATGGCTTCCTTGGCCTGCCAGGCGGTCGCCACGTGCCCGTCTCGGGGTCGCCCGCGGCGGTGCTCTGCACGAACCGGCGGACCTTGTCCAGGCTGTTGTTGGCTAGCTGGATCAGGTGAAATGGGTTGACGACCAAGACAGCGTGGGCAGGATCTGGCGGTTGGGTGCCGTAGCCGATAACGGCGTCGTTGACGGTGTGCCAGTCACAGCCCAGTTCGCGGGCCCAGCCGGACCGGCGCCCGAACGAGGGAAGGTCGGTCGACATCACGACCCGCCGAGCCTTGGGGACGAACTGCTCCAGTTCGTGGGCGGCTACTTGACGTGGCCCGTAGGGTCGACATTGGACCTGGACGGTGCATCCTGGAAGGTAGCGGAGATGAGTGAGCCGGTACGCAAGTTGACCGACGCCGAGCTGCGCGAAGCGCAGGGGACCCCGGGATTGACGCGCCGCACGGCATTCGAGGGTGATGGGCACTGGTTCGGGCACGTCGAGGCGGATCCCGTGACCATGTCCGGGTGGCACCACCACGGCGACAACGTGACGATGGGATACGTCCTCAAGGGGAGTATCACTCTGGAGTTCGGCCCTGGAGGGAGCAAGAGGGTCGAGGTCGGTGAGGGCGAGTACTTCGAGGTCCCCAAGAACACTGTGCATCGCGAAGGCAACAGTTCGCCGGAGGCTGGCGAAGTTGTGATCTCGCGAGTGGGCGAGGGTCAGCTCGTGTTCCCCGTCGACGGGCCAGACGCGACCTGACACGGGTGCTCGCTTGCCCCCGACAACGGACCGGTCACCGATTCGCGCAGCCACAGTTGACGAGCACGGCGTCGGGACCGCAGCGCGGGCAACCGAAGACCCGCATTGCGGCACATGCTCAGGCCCTGCTGCACTCTGGGCGGCAACTCTGTGGCTTGGGGCCGTTCTTGCCAGGTCCCGCTGCTCGGCAAGGCTGCTCACGCAGGCACCGCGGGCGTGCGTCGGATGACGCGTCGGCGGCCCGTCTCGGGCAGGCTGCTGGGATGGGCCCATGCCAACGCTGCCGGACATCAGGTCACTTGCCCTCTCGGGCCGCTCGACGTCCCGGAGCTCACTGGTGCCGTTCGGCACAGGGGTCGTCAGGATTGACCGGTCCGGAGTTGTCGCGGTCTGATGGGACGTGAGCCCGGCCGGCCGACCGACCAGCCGGGACGCGCCATTGCTGCTGCTCTAGGCGTCAACCTGGTTGGGGTGCTGCCGCTGTTCCTGACCGGCGCCATGGCCGTGCAGATCGGGCGCGACCTCGGCTTCGGGGCAACCGGAGTGGGTTTGCTCAGCGGCTCGTACGCCCTGACCACCATGGTCGGATCGGCGCCGCTGGGCGGGCGGGTCGGTGCGATCGGAGTCAAGCGCTCGCTGCGGGGAGCGGGGCTGGTCTCGGCCAGCGCGCTGCTCGCCGCCGCGCTGGCCATGGGCACCGGGTGGCTGGCCGCAGCCCTCGCGGTCGGGGGGCTGGCCAACGCCGTGGGGCAGCCCGCCGGCAACGCGACGCTGGCCCAGCATGTGTCGGCCGACCGGTTCGGGATCGCGTTCGCCGTGAAGCAGTCGGGCATCCCGGTGGCGACCTTGCTCGGGGGTCTGGCCGTCCCCGCAGTAGCGCTCACGATCGGATGGCGATGGGCGTTCGGGGTGGGTGCGTTGCTGGCGGTGGCCGCGTCGTTGCTGCCGCCGGCCGACCGTCCACTCGGAGCGCGGCGGGAGGAGGGCCACGTCCCGCGACAGCAGCAGCGAGACTTGTGGGCGCTGGCCGCTGGGCTGAGCCTCGCTGTCGTGGCGGCGACCTCGATCGGGGCATTCGGGGCCTCGGCAGGGGTGGCGATCGGGCTTTCCGAGGCCAGCGCCGGGCTGCTCGTGGCCGCCGGCGGGCTGGCCGGGCTCATCATCAGGCTGTCTGCCGGGTTGCTCGCCGACCGGGTGGCGGTCGGTGCCCTGGGCGCGGTGGCCGGACTCATCGCGGTCGGTGCCCTGGGCTGGGCGTCGATGGCGGTTGCGTTCGCGCTGGCCGCGGCGCCCGCATATGCGATCGGGCTGCTCGTGGCCAATGCCTTCGGCTGGGGGTGGCCCGGGCTGCTGCACCTGGCCGTCGCCAGGCAGTTCCCGACAGCCACTGCTGCCGCCAGCGGGGTCACGCAGACGGGCGTATCAGCCGGGCTGCTGGCGGGGCCGCCGGTACTCGGGCTCGTGGTTGGGTTGGGCGGGTGGGCGCCGGCTTGGGCGCTAGCGGCGTGCTCGGCGATCATGGCAGCGTGCGTGATCGCGGTGCTGCACAGGCGCTGGGGCGAGGGGTGAGCAAACGGCCCGAGTCCCCAGCCGCCGACGTCGGGGCCGATGCACAGCTGCTCGACTTCTGCACCTACCGACCCCAGACCACAGCATCCGTGGAGGCGACTTGCGGTCCCCCTGAGGCTCCACGCCTTCCCTGCTCGACGACTCCGGCGAACCTCCGGTCGACGGCTTCCCTGCGCTTGTGGTGGATGCAAACCGACGACCCGTTGCTCGGGTACGGGTTCAGGAACCGGCGATCTCATTCCGGCGGGTCCGCACAAGATCGCGGATCGCCTGCTCCGGCAGCGGCTCCTCGACGGTGAAGCGCACCGTGCCCTTTGACAGGCTGGCGCCCGAGAGTTGGTCGCGCACCGCGTCGACCGCCGCCGGGCTGAAGGGGTAGACCGCCAGGTGCTTCGTCGCGGCCCGGAAACCCAGCAGCGGCTTGCCCGCGAACCACAGGGCCGGCATGCCGTAGCTGGTGCCCTGCTCGGCCTCGGGAGACTCCTCCATGGCGACGGCGAGCACTCGCGCCAGAGCCACCTGGTCCGACTCGTCAAGTCCGGCGAGGTAGCCGTCTATGGTGCCCACGGCGGTAGCCTAGGTGGACGGGACCCAAACGAGAGTTCGCCCTGGCGGCAGGCGCTCGGCCGACCGCAACGCGCGACTCGCGGCGATGTGGGGCGGATTGAATCCCGGCGAGGTCACCGGCGTTTCGCGGCAGGATCCCGGCGCGACGTGTCCGCGGATCGCGGGCCTCGACCCCTCGCGGGAAGGCCCCCAGCCATGGCTCGCCCACCGGCCTGCAGCAGCCATCGCCCATCGGGCATTAGGCAGTCAGACCCAGCCCCCGTCGTGCGCCCGACTGGCGGCGAGGTGATGCACCGGATTGGGATGGTTCCCGGAGACCCAGTGAAGGTTTCGCCTTTGATGACGAACGCGACGGCGGTCGACGTGTTCAGGACTGTAACTGGGCTGCCAACGAGTCGGCTGCGTGGGTACGCTCAGCGCGGCGATTCATGTGGGCGGGGCTCGGGCGGCCCTCCCCGAATCCCAGTGGGAGGCTGAAGTGTCGGACCTTTCCGTCCCGGCGTTGGTTGCCGTGGGGCTGCTGATCGTTGGCCAGGCCATCCTCTACATCGTCGCCTTGGTGGATCTGGCCCGCAGACCGGCGGACCAGGTGGCGGGGTTGAACAAGTGGCTGTGGCTGGCCGTCATCCTGTTCGTCAGCACTCTTGGGGCGATCCTCTACCTGGCGATCGGGCGCAAGCCGGCCGCCGCAGCCGAGGGTCCGACCTCGGCCGGCCCCCGGGCGGTGCGCCCCGAGGACGTGGCGGACGCGCTGTATGGGCCTGACGAGGGCGTCGGATCCGCGTGAGCGCCGCAATCGTGACATCGGGCCTGACCAAGCTCTACGGCGACACCCGGGCGCTGGATGGTGTGGACCTGATGGTCGAGGAGGGCTCGATCTTCGGCTTCCTCGGGCCCAACGGCGCCGGGAAGACGACGATGTTGCGCATGCTGACCGGGCTGTCGCGGCCCACCAGCGGCACGGTGCAGGTCCTGGGTCACGACGTCGCCTCGACCGGTGGCGCGTCGAACGCCCAATTGGGGTTCCTGCCCGATGTCCCCGGCTTCTACGAGTGGATGACCGGCGCGGAGTTCCTGCGCTTCGCCGGCACCCTGTTCGGGCTGGAGCGTGACGTCCTCGAGAGTCGGGTCGCGATGCTGCTCGACCTGGCCGGGCTGACCGGTGTGCCAACGAGGATCGGGGGCTACTCCCGGGGCATGAAGCAGCGGCTGGGTGTGGCTCAAGCGCTGATCAACGCACCGAAGCTGCTCCTGCTCGACGAGCCGACCAGCGCCCTGGACCCGATCGGTCGCCGGGATGTCCTGGACATGCTGGCCTCGCTGCGCGGGCGGACCACCGTGTTCTTCTCAACCCACATCCTGAGCGACGTGGAACGGGTGTGCGACACCGTCGCCATCCTCGACCATGGCAACATCGCAGCCCGGGCCACTATCGCTGAACTCAAGGCGCAATACGGGGCGCAGAAGGTCGTCCTCGAGGTCACCGGCGGTGCCGACGATCTCGCAGACGACCTGTCCGGGCAGCAGTGGGCCGCGGCCGTCGTCCGGGGAGCCGGCGGAATCATCGAGATCACCGTGAAAGACCTGGGCTCGGCTCAGCAGAGGATCCCTGCACTGGTGGCGGCCCGTGGCATCGGGTTGTCTCGGCTGGAAGCCGCCGAGATGAGCCTGGAGGAGGTCTTTGTCGAACTGGTCGGAGGCGAGTGACTGTGACGGGGTTCACCGCCTTCGCCCGCAAGGAGGCCTGGGAGATCATGCGCACCTGGCGGATCTGGGTACTCCCCGGGATCCTGCTGTTCTTCGCTGTGACCGGCCCAGTGGTTGCGAGGTTCACTCCTGAGTTCATCGAGGCGGTGGCCGGTGACCAGCTGGAGGGACTGCAGCTGCCGACCCCGACGGCCACCGACTCGTACGCCCAGTGGGTCAAGAACCTCTCGCAGATCGGGCTGGTCTCGGTGATCATCATCTACGGAGGCATCGTCTCCTCCGAGGTCAGGAACGGAACCGCGGCACTCGTGCTGACCAAGCCAGTCTCTCGCACAGCGTTCGTCGTGGCCAAGGCCACGGTCCAGTCCGCGTTCCTGACGATCGTGACCCTCATGGGCACGTTGATCACGTGGGCGCTGACAGCTGTCGCGTTCGGGCAGGCCCCGGCGCTGGGCCTGTGGTCAGCGGCATTGGTATGGCTGGTCCTCGGGGTGCTGTTCGTCGCGGTCATGACACTTCTCTCCACGCTGTTCGGGTCGCCGGCCGGCGCGGCAGGGGCCGGTCTCGGCGCGTACGCCCTGCTCGCCATCCTCGGGATCTGGAAGCCGCTGGGCACCTACTCCCCAGCTGGGCTCGGCTCTCAGGCCGCTGGCCTGGCAGCCGACCAGCACCCCGTCGTCCTGTGGTCGGTCCTGACCTCGATGCTGCTCTCCGTCTTCCTTGTGTACCTAGCCGCCCGGGTCTTCCGACGATCAGACCTGTAACCGGCCGACGTCACCCGGCTGCCCGGCGTGGACCGACCTGGCCCGTGGTGGGCGTTGCGCGGCGGATAAGGACGCACCCCGTTTCGCGGCGTTAGGACGCACCCGCTGAGTGGGCCACGATCCACGTCGCGATCTGCGGCACGTCGAGCTGGCCAGATGCCGCGCTGAACATGAGGTCCTCGGCCTCATCAACGGTGTACGTCAGATCCCGGCCGTTGAGCAGGCAGAAGATGCGCGCAGCCGACCACGCCAAGCGCTTGTTGCCATCTTCGAGGGCATGGTTACGGACCAGCGAATGCAGCAGAGCTGCGGCCTTGTCCTCGAAGGCCCGGTAGGCGTCCTCACCGAAGACAGTGACCCGGGGGCGGGCGGCGGCCGCAGCCAGAAGGCCGGCGTCCCTGACCACCACGGGATCGATCACGCCAGCGGCGATCTCGAGCAGATCCTCG
>JAQBEX010000024.1:0-2925 GCA_032123675.1 Actinomycetes bacterium | reverse complement strand
GGGTTGCCCGGTGATCGTGTCGCTACTGGCGTAGCGGCGGTCATCGCGTAGATCCTTCGAGTGATCTCTCACAACCGACTCGAAGAGGACGTATCACGATGACCGCCACTCCCATTATCGATCCTGAGCAGTTCCTGCACGAGCAGTGGGACCTGTCCTACCCACAGGGGACGTAGGCGGTCAGGGTCGCGCGCAGGGTATAGCGGGCCGCTGAGTAGCGGCTGCGTGCTGTTGACGGGTTGAGGTTGAGGACCTGCGATGCCTCGGCCAGGGTCAGGCCATCCCAGTGCACCAGAGTCACCAGCTCGAGCAGGCGGCGGGCTGGGCGGGCTGTGTCGATCAGCAGCGGGGGTGAAGCCGGCCCGGAGGGCCTGCGAAGCGCTGCGCCGGACCCCCGAACAGGGGCATGATCGAGGTACCCGTCCAGGAGCGAGCGGAGGGCCCGATGCGAATGCGCAGATTCGCCCTGAATGTGTCATGGGCCAGGGGCCGGGCCGTGCCCTCGGGTTTCGACGCGGTGCAGGCCTACCGGTTGATGGTCCGGATGCGGCTGGCTGAGGAGGTCCTGGTTCGGGCCTGGCACGACGGACTTGTCCCGGGCGAGTATCACTCGGGGATCGGGGAGGAGGGCATCAACGCCGGCGTTCTGATGCACCTGTCCGGACACGACACAGTGGCGCTGGACCATCGCAACACGGCGCCGCTGATCGGTCGCGGTGCCGACCCGAGGTTGTTGATGCTCGAGGTGCTGGGTTCGCAGGAGGGGATCAACCGCGGTTGGGCGGGGCACATGCACGTGCTGGTGCCGGAACTGCATTCGGGTTCCGATGGGATCGTGGGGTCTTCGGGGCCGCTGGCCGCCGGCCACGCCATCGCCAACGCACGGCTGCACCCGGGGCGGGTCTCGATCGCGTTCCACGGCGAGGGAGCGATGAATGCGGGGATGCTTCTGGAGTCCTACAACCTGGCGGTGGCGTGGAACCTCCCCGTGGTGTTCGTGTGCAAAGACAACAAGTGGTCGATCACCACGTACTCCACGCAGGTCACTGGTGGTGACGCGCTCGATCGGGCCCGCTCGTTCGGACTGGCAGTCGAGTCCGCGGCCGGTGATCGGGTCGAGGACGTCCATGCCGCGGCGGGTCGGCTCATCGCTCGGGCCCGGAACGGTGCCGGACCGGGCTTCCTGCATGTCAGTTGCCATCGTCCTGGCGGCCACTTCGAGGGCGACCCGATCGTTCGGATCCTACGGGATCCCCAGGGCCAGGCGAAGGAACTGGCGCCCGGTCTGGCCTCCGGAGCGATGTCCCCAGACGGCGGGACCCGACGTGAGCGAGTCGGCGCGCTGTCCGAACTCACTGCCCGCGGGGCCAGGGCCGCACGTGACTGGACGGTTCGCAGGGGTATGGACCCAGTCCAGCGCGGCCGGCGGCTGATCGATGTCGCCAAGGCGGACCAGATCGAAGGTGTTCAGGCCCAGGCCATCCAGGAGGCGATCGACGCCGCTCGTGGATCCCTCGGATCACGCCCAACCTTTGGGGTGCACCAAGGGGGACCGCAGTGACGGTCATGCGCTACGACCAGGCCGTGGACCACGCGCTCGGTCAGGCGATGGCCGCCGACGAGCGGATCGTCACCTGGGGGGAGGACGTCAAGCTGCTGCGCCGGGATCTCCTTGCCCGATTTGGCCCGGACCGGGTCCGGGACGCCCCGATAAGTGAGGCTGCGTTCATGTACGCCGGGTTGGGTGCGGCGATGGGCGGGCTCATCCCGGTCGTGGAGCTGTACATGATCGACTTCGCCGCCGTCGGCTGGTCGGCGATCGCCAATGGGGCCTCGAAGTTTCACGATTTCTCCGCAGGCCAGTGGGACACCCCGCTGGTCATCCGCGCCGGGGTCGGCGGCTGGTACTCCGACGGAGGGCAGCACGAGCAGGCCCTGTGGGGGAACCTGGCCGCCTTCCCGGGTACGACCGTGGCCTGTCCCTCGACCCCATCTGACGCCGCCGGTCTCATGCTCTCGGCGCTGCAGGCCAACCGCTTCGTCGTGTTCCTCACCCCCAAGCTGCTCGACGGACAGCTGCTGGACTACCTGGGTGGGGAGAGCCGGAGCACGGTCGACCTGAGCCGACTCGTGCCAGCCGAGGGCGCACAGGGCGAGGTCGCTGACCCGGTGGAGCCCATTCCCATCGGAACGGCTGCCCTGCGCCGCGAGGGGTCCGACGTGGCACTGGTGAGCGTCGGGGTGGGGGTGCACCGCAGTCTGGAGGCCGCCGACGTGCTGGCCGCTGAGGGTATCGGCGCTAGTGTTCTGGACCTGCGCAGCATTGCCCCGCTGGACCGCGAGGCCATCATCGCGCAGGCGGATGCGGCGGGTCGGGTTGTCGTGGTCGACGAGGACTACATCCGCGGCGGACTGTCTGGCGAGATCGCTGCGATACTCCTCGAATCCGGCAATGCGGCGAGGTACGCGCGAGTCGCTGTCGAGACCACCATCCCGTTCGCCCCACACCTCGAGAACGCCACCCTGCCCAACGCCGAACGCATCGTCGCAGCCGTCCGCGCGCTCGAGTAGCACGACCGCCGAGGCGACATCCGGAGCCACTGGTCGGGCACACCGGGAGCGCACCTCGCTCGCAACTCCGCCAGCTGGCGGAGGGCACTGGCCTTGCACCGAGCCATCCGGCAACGCGGGAAGGATGGTGCGTGTCAGGGCCTTGCTGCCAGGGCGGCCGTCACCGCTTCGGCGGGAGTCCCCCGGAATGCGGGGCCGTGGCCGGGTACCACCTGTTGCCGGTCACTGGGGATGACCATGTCGGCGTCATGAATGGTGATGATGGTTTCCGGGTAGTGGTGAGCCCCGCCGGTCTGTGACTGGCGGGGCTCGTGGTCGTGATGTCGCAGTTGTGGTCAGCCGGTCGCGGGGTTG
>JAQBEX010000023.1:0-19912 GCA_032123675.1 Actinomycetes bacterium | reverse complement strand
GCGCCCGCGCCCGCACCCGCACCCGCGCCATCGCGGCGCACGCACGGGCGGGAGCCGTCGCAGTCCGGGCAGCGTGCCGATCAGAGCGGAGGGTGCGGGTGTTCTCCGGACCGGCTCTGGAAGGACAGGATCTTGGGGTTGGTCACGACTCCCTCGCGGATCTCGATCGCTGGCCGGATGGTTGGATCGGCGTCCCAGCCCTCGGGACCATCCATGACCGCGCGGAGGAAGGGGATGAGCGCCTCACTGATCCCCCAGGTGGCGCTGTTCCACAGGTAGCTGGGGCTGTGGTCGACCCCGTAGTAGCCCACCCCGTCGCCAACGGTGAACATCGGGTCCTCGAACGAGGTGGGCCGGGCGAACTCGAACCCCATTCCCTCGTCGCAGGAGACATCCACGATCAGCTGGCCCGGCGAGAACAACTCGAGGTCCTGCTCCGTGACGAACATCAGGGGTGCGTCGGTGTCCTGGTAGACACAGTTGACGATGACGTCGTGCTGGGCGAGGAACTGCGACGTCGGCATCGGAGCATCCGCGGTCATCACCTCGGTACGACTGGGATCGTCAGCCAGCCGCACCAGGTGCTCGAGCTGCACCGACGGGATCGGTGAGGCGACGGCGGTGACCTCGCGCATCGTGACGGCCGTGATGTCGCAGATGCCCAGGGCCTGCAGCGCGGTGATCGCCCCGCGAGCAGTGTTGCCGAAGCCGATCACCACCGCACTCAGCGGCCGACCGTAGTGGCCCGTGGACCCCGTCAGGGCCAGTGCGTGCAGCACGGAGCTGTACCCCGCGAGTTCGTTGTTCTGGTGGAACACGTGCACCATGAAGTCCCCGGAGGCGGTCCAGTGGTTCATGGCTTCCCACGCGATCAGGGTCAGGTGCTTGTCGATCGCGATCTGAGTCAGGTCTGGGTCCTGGACCGCGTGCGGCCAGCCCCACAGGACCTGCCCGTCGTGCAGGGCATGCAGATCCTCCAGGGTCGGCTTGGGAAGCAGCACGACGTCGCTGTTGGCGATCACCTCATGGCGGGGCAGGAGCGCGGCGACATGCTCGGCCAAGTGCTTGTCGGAGACCCCGTATCGCTCGCCGTAGCCCTTCTCGAGCACGATCCGTGCCAGCAGGTCGGGGTCAATCCGGTCGAAGTGCTGGGGGTGCAGCGGCAGCCGGAACTCGTTCTCCTTGCTCGACGTGGACAACACCCCGAGTCTGAGCTGTTTCATGTGCGCCCCAATCCATCCGTCGATACCCGATGACCCGACAATGCCACTGACCGAGCACCCGTCGCCATCCGCACCGGGGCCTGCGCCCGCGACTTCCGGTTCCCGCCGGGTTCGGCCTGCCCGCGACGGCTCCCACGTGGGGCCCTGACGGGGGAATCATCGTTGGATTCCCTCCGACGCCTGCCGGCTGGCGAAGTGGATCTCGACGGGATCCGACCAGAGATCCGCGGTACTGTCGGGCTGTCGGCGAGCGCCTTGGTGGCGGCGACCGTGGGTCTGTGCCTCCTCCCGGGGTGCCGGCGCTCGGCTCTCGACTGGCCAGCGACTCGTTGTACGTCTTGCCGCCCGAGATGGTCTCGGGCCTGAGGAACGGAAGGGTCACGCGTGACTGACGTTGAGGTTGATGAGGTCGAGGCGGCTCCATTGGGGCCGGTCGACTATGTGGTGATCGAGTTCCCGGAGGCCAACTTCACGGGTGCGGGCCTGCCGGCCCTGCTGGACGTGGTGGCCAAGGGAGTGATCCGGATCCTTGATGCGGTGGTCATCAAGCAGAACGACGACGGCAGTTGGATCAGCCTGTCCGTGACCGACCTCGATACCGAGGGCGGCGTCTGGGACATGATCTCCGGATGGGGCGGTGACGTTCTCGGCCAGGACGACTTCGATGAGGTCGGCGCGATCCTGAAGCCGGGAGCCGCAGCGGCAATCATCGTGTACGAGAACACGTGGGCAGGGCCCTTCGCCCAGGCGATGCTGGAAGCAGGTGGCCAGGTCGTGGCCTTCGAGCGGGTTGGTGTCGCTGATGTGATGGCAGCACTTGAGGCCGTCGCCGACGAATCCATCGATGAGGACTGAGAGGAACTGACATGCCAGGTTTGGTACGCGGGGTTGCCCGCACAGCCGCAGTCGTGGGGACCGCAGGCGCGGTCAGCCACCGCCAGCAGAGGAGGTGGGCGGCCAAGGATCAGCAGGCTGCCCAGGCTCAGGCCTACCAGGAGCAGCAGTACGCGCCGCCGCCGCAGCAGTCCGCCCCGCCGCCCCAGCAGTACGCGCCCCCGCCCCCCGCTCCGGTGGAGGAGGACCCGACGGTGGCCAAGATCAACCAGTTGGCCGAACTGCACGCGCAGGGGATCCTCAGCGACGAGGAGTTCGCCTCCGCCAAGGCGAAGGCGCTGGGTATCTAGCACCGACAGCACGAGACGACGGGCGGCGGCCACGCAGGACGCCGCCCGTTCGCCGTTGGGCCTGCCTGCGGCGTTAGGCTCCACATGCGACGTCCAAGCGGTTACCGCCGGTTGACATAGAGAGGCACTGCCATGGCACGCGGTTGGGAGATGTTCATGCAGGCGCGTGAGGGGCTGGGGATGCCTGAGCGGGCGGGGATCCTCGCGGGGTCGACCAATGTCGGCCGCTCCTTCAGCCGAGGCCTGATGCCGCGCAGCACGTCGGACCAGGCGCTGATCACCGGCGTCTCGTCCGCGCTGAACTACGGCCTGACCGCCTCGTCCCAGTCGCTCATCCAATCGGTGGCGCTGAAGGTCGCCGGTCGTGGCCCCGACACCGCCCAGCAGCGGATGGCTGAGCGCGGGGTCCTGCTCGCCGGTGACGTGGCGGCGATGGGCATCGGCGTGGGAGTCCAGCGGCTCTTCGCTCAGCGCAAGGACGAGCCGATCGCGCGCGCGTGGGCGCGTACCTTCAGTTGGCGACTTGCCGTCGGGGGTCTCGCGGGCGCGATCATCGTGACCGGCGACATCGCCGCCGAGCGACTGGCTGGAGGTAACGACCGCTGGTGGGCCCGCTCGGCACCCGTGGCGCTTCCTGTCGGCGCGGGCCTGGCCGCATGGCAGTACCACCGGATGCGCAAGCAGATGTTGGCCGAAGGGGTCACGCACGATGCCAGCGGCGACGAGCTGTCCGACGCCCAGAGCGTCGCCGTTGGCAAGGCCGTCGGGATCGGTGCCGGCGTCTCGGTGGCTCTCTACGTCGCAGCCCGAGGAGAGAAGGCTTTCGCCGGGGGGGTCGGCTCGGTCATCACCGCGCTGAACCCCCGCATGGAGCTGATTGGCCGACCCATCGGGCATGCCACTGCCTTCGGCCTGTTCGGCCTCGCCGGCTACAAGGGGCTGGAGTACGTGTTCCACTCCGCTGAGACCTCGGGTGACGCCGTCGAGGCGGCCTACGCCGAAGCGCCGACCTCCGAGTACGTCAGCGCCGGCCCCCGCAGCGAGGTGCCCGATGACACGATCGGTCGCGAGGGGCGTCGGTTCGTCAACATGGCGCTGACCACCGACGAGATCGAGGCTGTGATGGGCGGGACCGCGAAGCCGCCGATCCGCGCGTTCGTCGGCCTGGAGACCAAGGCGACCACCAGCGAGCGGGCAGACATGGCCATGCGCGAGCTCGAGACGCTGGGCGCCTTCGAGCGTTCCCACATCGTGTTCATGTCGCCCACCGGAACCGGCTACCTGAACTACGTGACTTCCGAGTCCCTCGAGTACCTGACCCGCGGGGACGTCGCGCTCGTGGCGATGCAGTACTCGCTGCGGCCATCTCCGCTGTCCCTGGGGCGCGTGGGCATCGGGATCGACCAGAACAACTCGTTCCTGCATGCGCTGAAGTGGCGACTCGCGTCGATCCCGGAGGACAAGCGGCCGAAGCTGCACATCTTCGGCGAGAGCCTCGGGGCTCAGACCGCCGAGGACATCTTCGCCGAGGAGGGTACGGCGGGGCTGCATCGCGTCGGGATCGACCGGGGCCTGTTCCTCGGCACGCCGGCGGCCACCAAGTTCCGGCAGAAGTGGTTGTCCGACCCGCAGGCGATGGACCCTGACGGCGAGATCGTCGAGGTGGACAACTACAAGGAGTTCCTGGCACTGCCCGACGATGTTCGCGCCAGGGCGCGGTACTTCTTCCTGACCCACCACAACGACTCCATGCCGAAGTTCTGGTTCCCGCTGGCTGTCCAGGCCCCCGAGTGGATGGGTCCGGCGGAGACGCGTGAGCCGGGCGTGCCGAAGGAGGCCGCATGGCGGCCCTACACCACCTTCCTGATCACCCTGGTCGACGTGAAGAACGCCATGAACGTCATCCCCGGGCAGTTCGTCGCCAATGGCCACGACTACCGCGCTGACCTCGCCCGGTTCACGTCGGTCGCCTACGGGCTGCCGGCTGACGATCAGACCATCGAGACGCTGGACCGGGTCCTGGCCGCGCGTGAGCTCAAATGGGCCGAACTGCGGGTCATCGACCAGCAGTACGCCGACGCCAAGGCCGAGGTCGCTGAACAGTTGGCGAAGTGGGGAGTTCAGGACGGCGCCGCGGGGGCCGCGGAAGCAGCCGCGCACGCCTAGCCTGCACCGCTGGACTCCACGGATCAGCTCCCGGGACCGCGAAGCGCCGAATCGGCGGGAGCCCCTCGGAATGACGCCGGGATCCCGTCTCAGCCAGGAGTCGCGCAGCGCCCGGCTCTGCTGTCTTCGCGCCGGGTCCTCGCTCGCCTGGAGCCTAGGATTGGTTGAGTGCCGCAGTTCCCGGGAGCAATCCTCGGCTGGAGGAGGGACGTGATTCATGGCTGACGATCACATCGGCGACGGGATGGCCAACCACCAGCGCGCCAGCGACATGGACCGGGATCGGGTCGCGGCGATCCTTCGCGACGCGCTCGCCGAGGGGCGGTTGGACAACGACGAGTTCGCAGAGCGGTTGGACGCCGCCTACCGCGCCAAGACATTCGGTGAGCTCGACACCCTGACCGCGGACCTGCCGGCCAGCGCCGTGGTCCCGGCGGCGACTGATCGGGTCCCGGCAGCCAAGCCGCCGACGTCTGTACCCGTTTCCCAGGCCGACCGTGGCCTACGCGCAGCCTGGGTGGCCTGGGCAGGGGCTGTGTCCATCAACCTGGTCATCTGGCTGATGGTGTCCCTGAGCAACGGCGAACCGGTCTACTTCTGGCCGATGTGGGTGGCCGGACCCTGGGGAGCGGTGCTGGTCGTGGGGACCGTGGCGCGCGCCTTCCGCGGCCGATCTGACTGAGCCGCGGCGCACTCGTTCAGCCGCTGGTCGCCGGGTCGTGGTGAGCTCGATGGTGTGGCCGCCGATCTTGGGGCTGACGTGGCAACTCTCGAGCTGCGGGTAGGCCAGCACAGTGGTCAGGACACCGACCCTGCGAACCGCGCACGAAGGACACGGATAGGGCACGGCCCGAGGGCCGGTCCTGTGAACCGCGCTCGGAAGGCACCGATAGCGGCCCGTGGAGACCTGCTATCGGTGGACAGCGCGCGCGGTTCGGCTTCGAGGTAGGTCGCACCAGTCCCAAACGGTGTCCATCGTGTGCGATCGGCAGGTGCTGCGGGTCACGCGGGGGCCGGAACTCGTTCTCCTGGTTCGACGTGGACAACGTCACCGAGTCTGGGTCGTCCCCTGTGCGTCGCATCAATCGATCGACTTCGCGATGACCGGACACCGCGTCTGACCGCGCCCCCCGATGGCACCCACTCCGGTGGGTTCGCGCCACCCTGTTCAGGTTGTTGGTTCAGCCTCGGGAAGGTCGACCGAGCGCCGCGGGTGTCTGAGGTCCCATGCACATCCGTGATGGTGGCTCTGGGCAGTGCCCTGACCCACGGCCGAGCGGCTCGCGGGGGTGCTCCCGGGGTTGATGCGCACGTCAGGCAGGGACAGCGGGAGGACCCGGAGGGCCCGGCCGCCGTGACGACCGTCAGCGGCACGGCTCACGGAGGATGTGGCCTCAGGGGCCGCCTCTTCTGGATGCTCTTGTGCTACCCGGCGTCGCGGTCAGGTGCTGGTCGCCGGGTCGGCGGTGATCTCCGGCTGCTCCGTTGGCTTGTCCTCCGTGGCCGCGGAGTACACGGACTCGTAGACCACCACATGGCCCTTGCGGAAGTTGGTGATGAACGCAAAGATCATCGCCGCCACCGGCAGGGCCATGAATGCCCCCATCGCTCCGAAGAGCGAGCCGCCGACCAGTGCGGAGCCGAAGGCGAGCCCGCCGTTGATCTCCATGGTCTGGGCGCTGATCTTGGGGCTGAGGAAGTAGTTCTCGATCTGTTGGTAGATCACCACGTATGCCAGCACGATCAGGGCCGGCGTGAGGCCCTGGACGAACAGGGTCAGGAGCACCGGGATCGCACCACCGATGTAGGTGCCGATCTGGGGGATGAACTCCGAGACGAAGCCGCCGAAGACAGACAGGGGGAGCGCCAAGCCGACCGGCACCCCAACGGCGACCATGGTGATGAAGAAGCCGGTGCCGTTGATCAGGGTCAGCAGCAGCCGTGAGTACAGGTAGCCGCCGACCTGGACCACGGACTGGTCGATGGTCCAGCCCAGGCGCTCCTGGACGTTCGGCTTGAACCAGGAGAGCAGGCCGCGCTGCAGCGTCGGGAAGGCGACGGTGAGGTAGAACGTGAACGTGGCGATGGTCAGCATGCTGAAGGTCAGCCCGATGCCTGAGCTGACCAGCCCGGTGGCCGCTCCGGTCACGTTGTCCGAGTACTGGGAGAGGAACTCCTCGACGGTGACCGAGGCGTCCTGGGCGGCCTGATCGCTGACGATGTGCACGTTGAACGTGCTGAACACGAAGTCGTCGAGGCTTGTCAGCCACTTCGTACCGTTGTCGCCGATCTCCTTGGCGATCGCCGCGATCGCCGGGATCAGGATGACCACCAGGACAACTACAGCGATGAAGCCGGTGATGTAGATGAAGCCCACGGCGGCCCCGCGCTTCCAGCCCCGCTTGCGGTGGAAGTAGTCCACCCCAGGGACGAGTGCGAGGGAGAAGAACCAGGAGATGACCAGAATGGACACCACACTGCGGGCCTGCCCCACTGCCCAGATCGCCGTCAGGGTGAGCAGGACGATCCCCACGAACTGCCACATCGTGCGGGTCGAGACTGAGATCCTCGTGGATGGCGGCCGAAGGTTCGCCGCCTGATCCGGCGGGGCGGTCACGGCCTGGGCAAGGGTGATCGCCCGGTCCGACGTGTTGTCGGGGTTCGCGTCGTCCGGTGACGAGTGGTCTGTATCTGTAGGCATGGGGTCCGCCCTTCCACGCAGGTATCACCAACCCTAGGCGCACCGGAGTCCTACCGTGACGCCCCTTGGTGGACCAGGAGCGTGTCCACCGAAGAGATGGCCGTGGGCCTGGCCGTGGGAGGGTCGGCTCAGGGCTCAGGCGTCCAGTGGGTCGCGGATGATCGGGCAGGTCATGCAGTGGCCGCCGCCGCGTCCGCGACCGAGTTCTGCCCCACGAATCTCGAGCACCTCGACGCCCTGTGCCCGCAGCAGGCTGTTGGTGTAGGTGTTGCGGTCGTAGGCGAAGACCACCCCGGGGGAGGCTGCCACCAGGTTCGCCCCGCTGTCCCACTGGGTACGTTCCCGCACGTACGCGTTGCCGCCGGTCTCCACAACCCGGAGGGCTGGCAGGCCGAGGGCGCCTGCGACCACGTCGACGAACGGCTTGTCCTCCTTGCGCAACTCGACTCCGGCAGCGTTGTCCGCGGGGTAGTAGGAGAACGTGTCAATCCCGTAGACGACGTCGGGGTACAGCAGGACCAGGTCGCGGTCGGCGAAGGTGAAGACTGTGTCCAGGTGCATCGCCGCGCGAATCTTCGGCAGCGCGGCAACTATCACGCGGTCCACGGCCCCTTCCGCGAACAGGGCGCGCGCCACCTGGCTGATGCCCTGGCGGGAGGTGCGCTCGCCCATCCCGATGAGGACGGTGCGGTTGCCGATCGGCATGACGTCGCCGCCCTCGACGGTGGCCATGCCCCAGTCACGGGTGGGGTCGCCCCACCAGACGTTGACCTGCCCGGCGAAGTCCGGGTGGAACTTGTAGATCGCAGAGGCCAGGATCGTCTCCTCGCGGCGGGCAGGCCAGTACAGGGGGTTCAGGGTCACCCCGCCGTAGATCCAGCAGGTGGTGTCCCGGGTGTACAGCGTGTTCGGCAGGGGTGGAAGCAGGTACTCGTTGACCCCAGCCGCGTCGCGCACGAGGCGGATCATGTCCCCACCGTGTGTCTCCGGGAACTCATCGGTCGAGAGTCCGCCGAGCAGCGTCTCAGCCAGCGCATGCCCGGACAGCCCGTCGAGGTAGGACCGAACCTCATCGACGAGTCCGACGCCCACCTGGTTGGGGATGATCTGGTGGTCAAGGATCCACGCCCTCGCCGCCGGATCAGCGACCGTCTCGGCGAGGAGGTTGTGCATCTCCACTACCTCGATATCGAGATCGCGCATCGTGGCCACGAACTCGAGGTGATCGCGCTGGGCGCTCTGCACCCACAGCACGTCGTCGAAGAGCAGGTCGTGGCAATTCGAGGGGGTAAGGCGGGTGTGGGCGAGGCCGGGCGCACACACCATCACCTTGCGCAGCCTGCCGACCTCGGAATGGACCCCGTACTGGACCGCGGCACCTGAGTTCGTCGTCACTCTGGTCAACCTAGGGCAGGCAGGTGGCGAGGGCAACGCCTGCCGGGATCCAGTGGAGAGCCGGCCCGGCATCGGGCGAGGAGTGCAGCCGACCCGGGGGAACGGACGCGTGGCCCACGGCCGGGTGGCTCACGGCCCGGTGGCTCACGGCCACGTGGACCGGCACCTCAGCAGACGTACGACATGGCCATCGGTGCAGTGCGCCTGGAGCGTCATCTGGATCCGAACCGCACACGAAGGACACCGATAGAGGTGCAGCCTGCGGGCCGTGTCGCGAACCGCGCTCGCAAGCCACCGATAGCGGCCGGTGGGGACGGGTATTCGGGGTCTTGCGTGCGCGGTTGGCGCGTGACGCCGGGAGGGGTCGGTCGAAACGGTGGCCATCGCGCGCGCTTCGGAACCGGATACCCGCTGGCGCGGCCGGATCTACCGGACGCCCGCCGGCCGGGCGGTTCGCTACCCGCTGGCAAGGCCGTATCTACCGGACGCCCGCCGGCCGGGCAGTTCGCTACGCGCTGGCACGGCCGCATCAACCGGACACCCGCCGGCACGGCCGCATCAACCGGACGTCCGCCGGCACGGCCGCAGCTTCAAGGGGACAAGGCCTGCCGTCCCATCGTTGTGCCCCATGCGTGGGCGCGATCCTCCTCGCCCGGCTCAAGCGGGCCCTTCATGTCGGCGACCCGGAAGTGCTCGGCCTTCACCAATGGGGTCCCACCCCGCCGGGTCAGTGCCTTCTCGATGCTCGCCGAGGCGTGGTCCATTGCGACGACCGCCTTGGGGCGCGAGCCACGGGTGTCGTAGGCGACAGTCATGATCCCGTTCGGAAGGGTGGCCTGGCCCAGCCACTCCCGAACGCCGATCCCCTGGCTGACCAGCGGCCCGTCGGCTTGCTCAAGCGCGCTCTGCCGGGTGCTTGCCCGGGGCAGGCTCCACGCGTGGTTGGGTGATCCGACGACCAACAAGTCGATGTCGGCGCCGATGTCGGTCGGCGCGACGCCCACCTCGACGGCTTCGGCGGTCACCCCAGCCTCCTGCAGCCCCGCGGCGATGGCGCGAGCCACCTGCTGGTTGTCGCCGAACATGGACTCGTAGATGACCACCGCCCTCATGCGCTCGACCGTAGTCCTGTCGAGTCCGGCCCCGCCCGCTGGAGTGGGTCTTCGGGCGTGTTCACCATCGGGGCAGTCGCGCCTGTCATCGTGCACGGCTCTCCCGGCGCGCCATGAGGGACGGGACAAGGCTCCGAGTGGACTGGAGGTGAACGGCTTGTCCGTCTCCGTCTCCGTCTCCGTCTCCGTCTCCGACGGCGGCGGCGGGCCGTCTGTATGGTTGCGAGATGTCCGCGGCCGTGTACTCGTTCGGCTCCGAGCTCTGGGAGTGGGAGAGCCAGGCGTCGTGGTATTTCGTCAGCGTTCCCGAAGATGCGGCCGACGACATCGAGGAACGGTTCGGGGCTCGTGCCGGCGGTTTCGGATCGATTCGTGTGGAGGTCACGATCGGGACGACGACCTGGCGCACGTCGCTGTTCCCGGACAAGGCGCGCAAGACCTACGTCCTGCCCGTGAAGAAGGCCGTTCGCAGGGCCGAGGACCTCGAGGCTGGGTCGATCCCGGCCGTCGAACTCAGGGTGATCGAGTAGCGGCGTGTCCAACGGCTGGTCCCCATCGCCTTCAGCGCGACCTTCTCAGGTGCAGCGCTGCGCAGCGGTCAGGTGCTGATCCGCTGGGGCCAGTCAGGGTCGGGGCGCGTCTGGTGATCTTGAGGAGGTGGGCGCTATGACGGGGTCGCCAAGTATCGATCCGCAGATGGTCCGCGACCACGATGGTGACGCGGAGGCCCTTGGTCAAGCGATCCGCGATATCCAGGTGGAAGCGCTCATGCAACAGGCCGCGCTTTCACGCGCTCGTCCGATGGACAAGGCGCGACCGCACCGCTGGCGCAGGCGCAGGGCCTGACGGCCTCGGCGCCCGGCGGGTCGACCGGGGACGGCTTTCCGCGGGGCCCGGAGTCGGCAGCGGCCAGTTCGTCGCGGCCGCTCGCGTGGACGTGACCCAGCCACGTGGCCGAGACTCAACTCGGATGCAGCACAAGAAGGATCTGTTGTTCAGGATCCTCACCGAAGCGCCATCGATCGCCAGCCCGACTCCCCGCCCCATCGTCTGGCCGCCAGGAGAGGCCGCTGCACGGTTCTATCCCGACGCGGACAGTGCGTGGGGATGGCCAGTTGACGGTGTGGGCACGCGCCGATCGCCTTCCGCGGGGCTCGTGCCGCTCGCCGCGCGGTTGTGCGCCAACGGTGAGTACCGGCCCGAGCCCGGGAGGCGCCTACGGCTTCAGGTGCGCCACGAGTGGAAGCACGTCGGTTGCTCCGGCTTCGCGGAACAACGCAGACGCGACCGTCTGGGTCCACCGGGTGCGTGCCGACGCGCTGATCAGGAGGATCCCTTGTGCGGGGATGCCGATGTCGCCGGTCCATTGGAGTCGGGCTTCGAGTTTGGCCACGTGGGCGCCGGACGCGAGCTTGTCCGGCACGGCGGGACCGACCCAGGCCAGTGCGTCGATCACGGGCAGTCGGAGTCGCGTCGAGAGAGCCGCAACGAGGCCTGCGACTCGTTGCGGATGCGCAGGGTCGGGGACGGCCGCGATGGCAGCAGGCTTGGGTGGCCGCCAGTCGTGCAGGACCCCGACCAGGGCGTCGATGAGCTCTGGGCTCGGCGGGGAGTCTGGGCCATCGAGCTCGGAGACCAACTCAGGCCAGCCCGGATCATCGGCGTAGACGAGCGCCCTGCCCTCGGAGCAGGCGACGATCTTGCCCGAGCGCGACACCCCTCGGGGCCACAGCTTCCGCGGGGCGACCACCCAGGTCTGGCTGCGCAGGAACGCGGTCGCCGCACTCACCGCCGCGGGGTCGGGCCGGGCACCTGGCGGTGGTAGGTGGCCGGTGCAGGCCGAGCAGCGGCCACATGGCTGGGCGGCCGTATCGTCGAGGGCTTCGATGAGGACCTGCATGAGGCAGCGGGTCCCGGATGCGTACTGGCGCATCAAGCCAGCCTCGGCCCGCCGTTCGGCGATCACCGCGTCGTACTTGGCCTGGTCGTAGACCCAGCCCTGTCCGGTGGCGCACCACTGGCTGCCGTCGCGGCGAACAGCCCCGTCGACGTGCAGTTGCTTGAGCAGCGCCTCAAGGCGGGTCCGCCTGCCGCCGGTCTCGCTCTCCAGATCCACAAGTGTCCGCGGCCCATCGGCGAGCGACTCAAGGACCGTGCGAGCGAGCTGCGGGTCGGGCAGGCTGGCGGTGGCGAAGTATGCCCACAGCTGCTCGTCGGTGTCCCCGGCCGGCAGCAGGACCCCGAGGGCGTGGTCGAGCTGCCTTCCGGCGCGACCGACCTGTTGGTAGTAGGCCACCGGGGAGCTGGGGCTGCCCAGGTGCACGCAGAACGCCAGGTCCGGCTTGTCGTAGCCCATCCCCAGCGCGGACGTGGCGACCACTGCCTTCAGGGCGTTGTCGCGCAGCGCATCCTCGATGTGTTCCCGGGCCTCCGGGGCGGTCTTGCCGTTGTAGGCGGCAACCGTGTGGCCCGCCCGGGAGAGGAACTCGGCCAACGACTCGCACATCGCAACGGTCGGGCAGTACACGATTCCCGAACCGTCCACCTGGCGCAGGGCCTGGTCGACCCAGGCGAAGCGCTCGACCGCAGAGAGTCCAGGGACTACTGACAGCGCCAGGGAGGTCCGGGCCAGGTCGCCCCGCAGCACCCGTGTCGACGGGCCCAACTGGGCTGCGACATCAGCGGTGACCCGGGCGTTGGCGGTGGCGGTGGTCGCCAGGACCGGGGCCTGCGGGCCCAGGTGGAGCAGCAGGTTGGTCAACCGCTGGTAGTCGGGGCGGAAGTCGAAACCCCAGTCCGAGATGCAGTGCGCCTCATCGATCACCAACAGTCCGGACCGGGCCAGCAGGGGCAATGCCAAGTCAGCGAACCTGGGGTTGGCGAGCCTTTCGGGGGACACCAGCAGCACGTCGACCTGGTCGGCTCGGAGCGCCTGGAATACGCCCTCCCAGTCATCGAAGTTCGCGGAGTTCACCGAGACTGCAACCAGCCCGACCCGAGCCGCCGCCGCGATCTGGTCACGCATGAGTGCCAGGAGGGGAGAGATCACCACCGTCGGGCCGGACCCCGCTGCGCGCAGCAGGCGGGTGGCCGTCCAGTACACCAGGGACTTGCCCCATCCCGTGGCCTGCACCACCAGCACCCGCTCACGACCCTCGACCAGGGCGGCCACTGCCTCAAGCTGGCCGGGTCGGGGGAGCGACCCTGGGCCTGCCAGTTCGGTCAACGACTGGCCGAACACGTGCGCGGTACGGTCGGAAACCACACCATCCCCCTCAGTGGCCCGCGAGCCGCCCCAGGTCCGTTGAATCGGTCCAGTCTAGGTCGGGCCGCCGGCTGCGGCGTGGGGGCGGATCAACAGTTGGCGGCGACGGCCTGCGCGACCCCATGGCTCGTAGGTCCCCTCAGAGGAATTCCAGCGGGTCGAACTCGTCGATCGGGATGATCCGAACACGCGGGAGTCGCACGTTGAATGCCTCGACGTCGTGCTCAAGATCCAGAAGTTCGAGGCCTCGGTCCGCAAGTCCGAGGAAGCCACGGTGGCGGAACTCCGGGAATCCGACCACCGCCACCCGTCGACCATCGCAGATCTGCTCCAGCTGAGGCAGGAAGTCTCCGTCGTGACTGGCCAGTGCGACGCTGTCTGATCGGTCGACCAGCGCCTCCAGCGTGCGCTGGATCGCGATGTCGACCACCTTCTCCTGGGCTGTCCCGGACAGCGCAATCGGACGGAAGCCCAGGGCGAGCAGCGCCTGGACGAAGGCGTGCGGCAGTTCGACGTTCGCCGCGAGGAAGAACAGGCCCGTGACGGGCTGGTCCCAGCGCTGCTCGAAGAAGGTGAGCAGGCGGTCCCACCGCGGCCGCTCGTCTGGACTGGGCCGGTGACCCAGGAGGTTGCCCAGCGTCGCGTCGATGTTCTCCCCGTCGACGAGCAGGTAGGTCCTCTGAGTACCGCTCATGGACCCGACCCTAGACCCTGCGCTCCGCACATCCGCAGCGCTTGCGGGCTTGTGAGCAGGAAGCGACAGCCACAGCTACGAGTTGACCTGCGCTGCAGGCGCAGGCCCGTTGGCCCAGAGCCTGCCGGTCACCACCTACGCAGCCTCATCCACGTTCGCAGCGATGGGAATGGACCCGTCGAGGGTGATCAGGTGCACGCCGAGCAGTTCCAGGCGACCGGCGAAGACTCGCTCGAGCGCCTGGGCCCATCGCCGGTCGGTCTTCGTCACCCGGGTGCGGCCCGGCCGTGCGATCGCGCACAGGACGGTGGCCTCAGGCCGGAGATCCGCCACGTGCTCGGCGATGTGCACAAGGGGCGGGTGTTCGCCCCCGGGCACGCCGGCGTCGATGTCGTTGATGATCACGGGCTGCACTGGCCGGCGTTGCTCGTCGCAGATGAGGATCAGCAGTGATCCGGCCATTCGATCGCGCACGCCCACATAGATGTCGAGGACGTCGGCGATGTGGTGGGGGTCGGTCAGCGGGATGGTCGGCCACTCGGCGGGCAGGTTCTCGAAGTTCATGGCGCACAGCCTCGTCGGCCATGGGGAGGCCGCGCAACGGTTCTGTGGCGATCTGTGGATGGGCGTGCGGGGATCCGCACGTCGAGGGCTACGACGTGCAGGTCGGCGGGCGCGGCGCGTCGGCCCAGGGCGTGGTAACCAAGGGGTATGGATGGGGATGGCAACGGCTGGGGGCGATGCTCCCGCGGTCATCGGCATTGGGGCCGGCACGGCGCGGCCGGGCTGCTGCTGCACACGGTCGACGACTCCGGCGTCGTCCGGGTCCTGCTGCAGCACCGTGCGGCCTGGAGTCACCACGGCGATACCTGGGGCTTGCCCGGCGGTGCTCGTGACAGCCATGAGGACGTGGTCACCGCCGCGCTGCGCGAGGCCGCCGAGGAGGCGGGGCTCGATCGGGGCCTGATCCGCGTGCGGCACCTGTTCGTCGACGATCACCGCGGGTGGTCCTACACCACGGTCTACGCCGACGTCCCCCGACCCGTGACCACTGTGGCCAACCGTGAGAGCGCCGCGCTGCGGTGGGTGCCCGTTGACGAGATCGATGGGCTCCCGCTGCACCCTGGGTTCGCGCTGACGTGGCCAGAGGTCCGGGTGCGTCGGACAGCCCTGCTCGTGGACGCAGCCAACGTGGTCGGGTCTCGGCCTGACGGATGGTGGCGTGACCGAGCGGGCTCCGCGTCCCGACTGCTCGAGGCGCTGGCCACGTTGCGGGCCGCGACCGTGCGCGGGCCGGACGGTGATGGTCGGGTGATCGCGGCCGTGTCGGCGGTGCTGGAGGGGGCGGCTGTGTGGGCCGCCGACCCGGGCTGGGTCGTCGTGCACCGGGCTCAGCGTGGAATCAGTGGCGACGATGTCCTGGTCGATGTCGCCGGGCAACTCCTGGCCGACGGGCACGAGGTGATCGCGGTCTCGGCCGACCGCGGCCTACGAGCCCGGTGGGACTCACTGCCCCCTTCGAACGAGGCCCTGCCCGCCCAGGTGGTGGGTCCACGATGGCTGCTCGACGTGCTCGACAGGACCGCTGCACCCGGGCGCTGAGCCGGACGTGGTTCGATGCGGTCATGAACGAGCCCGTCGCGGATCCTGCCCCCTCCCCATTCGACGTAGCAGTTGCCGCCGCCCTCGGCGATGCTGCTGACCACCTGACGGTCAGCGTCGACGACGGGGTGGCCATCGTGGGGCTGCGCCGTCCGGACAAGCACAACGCAATCTCGTACGCGATGTGGCAGGCGTTCGGCCGCCTGATGCCCGTGCTGGCCGCCTCCGACGCTGTCGAGGTCGTGCTGCTGCGCGGCACACCCGGCGGGCCGTTCAGCGCCGGGGCGGACATCGCCGAGTTCCGCACGCTGCGTGCCGACCCCGAGGGTGCCCGCCGCTACGGAGAGGCGGTTGAGGCTGGTGAGCAGGCGATCATCGCGTTCCCCAAGCCGACCGTCGCGCTCATCGAGGGCTTCGCGATCGGCGGAGGCACGCAGATCGCGGTGGCCTGCGACCTGCGGGTCTGCGGCGAGGGATCCCGGTTCGGTGTCACGCCGGCCAAGCTCGGGATCGTCTATGCGCTGCCGTCGACCGAGCGGCTGGTCGAGACGGTCGGCGCGGCGTGGGCGCGCTGGATCCTGCTCACGGGGGACCTGCTCGATGCGAGCACTGCGCTGCGGATCGGCCTGGTGCACGAGGTGGTTCCCGACGACCAGGTCGCCGAGCGAGCCCAGGCGGTAGCGCGCATGGTCGCGTCGCGGGCTCAGGTGTCGCTGCGCGGCGGCAAGGCGATGGTGCACCGGGTCGTCACCGGTCAACTCGACGAGGACGACGAGGTGCGTGCGATCTACGAGCACTCATGGGCCAGCGCGGAGTACGCCGAGGGCGTGGCCGGGTTCCTGGCCAAGCGTGCACCTGACTTCCCGGCGGCACGGGGTCGGTGAGCCGCAGGTGGGCCCGGGATCCCCGATATCAGTCGCCGCCCCGACAACGTAGGAGCGGTGCTCCGCGGCCGGGATCGCGGTGCGCACGACCGTGCCCTGGCGCCGACTGGAGTCAGCAGGCTGGGCGCGACGTAGGCCCTAGGACTCCTGCTCGGCTGCTTGCTGCGCGGCGGGTTCCTGCTCGACTGGCTCGCCCGCCTCCGGTTGGCTCGCAACTGGCTCCTGCGCGTCGTCCAGCGGCTGGTCAGCTCGCTCATGCAGGCGTGACCGGACCTCGTCAGTCGTATAGGCCTTGCGCTGTCTTTCGTCTCGGGCGACTTTCGCTCCGGTCGCCGCGACGCCAGAGAGGCCTGCCAGCCCGACCACCTTCCACCACTCCATAGCCGTACCCTAACGCTTCATGGACGAGACGACCATCAGTTTGGACGAGGCCCTGGTTCACACTCGCACCGGGGACGTCTGGCTCTTCCGGGGACGCAGCGTGGCGGATGCTGCGATCCGGGTGGCCACCAACGCCCCTGTGAACCATGTCGGGATGGCGGTGGTGCTCGAGGACCTGCCGCCACTGATGTGGCACGCGGAGCTGGGCCGGTCCCTGCAGGACATGTGGACTGGTGAGCATCATCGCGGCGTGCAACTGCACAGCCTGCATGAGGCTGTGCGGACGTGGCACGACAAGTACAACCAGTCGGCCTGGTTGCGTGAGCTCGAGGGTGAGGTCACCGCGCAGATGGAGGATGCTGTCGTGCAGACCATCGCCCGTCTTGACGGGACGCCCTTCCCCACGGCGCCAGAACTGGCCGGGAGCTGGATGAAGGGGCGCACCCGCAGCAGGGCCTCGCTGGAGACGATGTTCTGTGCCCAGGTCGTGGCCACGACGTACGCCCAGATGGGGCTGATCGACACGTCCGAGCGTCCGGAGAACTGGTACGACCCGGGAAGCTTCTGGAGTGGCGACGGCCTCGAACTCCACGGGGATGTGCACCTCCGACGCGAACTCCGGGTCGATATCCCACCGCTGCCAGGAGACGAGGACGCGTCCAGCGAAGAGAGTGCCCGTCGCCGGCAAGAGGCTGCCCGTGCGTGGTGGCGCGAGAACTCAACGCGGGTCAAGGATCTCCGAGCAAGGGATCGGTTGCGGGCCGCTGCCCAGACCAGCCAGCAGACCCTGCGGGCCGCTGCCGAGACCAGCCAGCAGACCTTGCGGGCCGCTGCCGAGGCGAATCGGGACGCAGCGCTCATCGATCTTGGGTTCGGTGGCCAGGGCCGCCGGTCCGGGGCGACAGAGCCTGAGGAGTAGCAGGCGCGAGGCTCGTGCCGACGGTCAGCGCCCGGGTTCCTCGCTGGGACCAGGGGAGCTCGGCTGCCCCCGGAACGGGATACCCGTGGCGCTGCGAGCAGCCCGCCGTGGCACGATAGCCCCATGGGGCGCAATGACATCCAACCCCCGAGCGACTGGTCCACGATGACCGACGACGCCAAACTGGAGTGGGCTCGGTCGGTGTTCCAGCAGGCCAAGGTTGCCTACGAGGCTGACGACGACGGGGATGACGGTCCACGAAGCCAGACGCCGTAGCCCGCGGGCGCGCGTGCCGATCAGTCGATGAGACCGAGCTCGGCGAGCAGTTCCCAGTTGGCGATCAGGGCGGCCCGCTTCGGGAACGGGTGCTCGAGGTTGGGGCTCATCGCCCGCATGTGCGCGGGGAAGGGCGCGTAGGCGATGTCCCAGTGGTGCCCATGCAACATGGCCAGGCGAGTCGCCATCGAGGTGCCCATAGTCGCCTGTGCCTGGGTCAGCTGCATGTCGTTGTTCGCATCGTGGCGGCTCATCCGGACCGTGTCGGCGAACTGGAAGTTCGGCACCTCCAGAGGCGTGGTCGATCCGGTGATGTTGAAGAACGGGATTCCGAGACTGTCCAGGTAGTCGCCATGATCGGCCAGGTACTGCTCGGCGATGGGGGTTCGCAGGTCGTTGAACGCTCCCACCACGTCGTACTCCTCGACGCGTCGCAGGCCCACTGCGGACACAACCGAGGGGTTGATCATGGAAAGAACGCTGGCGAGCTTGTCGGTGGAGGACTTGACGTCCATGCCGTTGATCTGGTCGTAGATGGAGTCAGCGGTGTAGGAGCCTCCGACGGCCCCGGCCCAGGTGTAGACCGCGGCGACGCGGTCCACATACTCCGGATGCTCAACCAGGAAGTGCAGGATGTCCGGCCCGCCCTTCGAGTATCCGACCATGAAGACCTTTCCGGGCGGCGCCTTCGTCACCCGTTCACGCGTGGCCATGTCGTAGACGACGCCCGAGTCGAGCGTCTCGATGATGTCGGCCCCGTTGGCCGAGCAGCCGCGCACCGGGTGCGCGTCGGATCGGTAGTAGGTCCAGCCGCGCTCCTGCTCCAAGGCGTCCGCCTCGGTCGGGAAGGCGTGCGCACCGGGGTGGAGCAGCCCGGTGAGCATGCCCGGCACGAGCAGCATCGACGTGTTCTCGATGGGGTCATGCTGGGCGGGCGGCAGGTCGAGGGTCCAGTCCGCACTCGTGAGGTTCTTCATGAAGCGCTGGGCGAGGGCCCGCCTGTCATCCCCCTTGTCTGATGAGAGGGGCAGCTTGCGCAACGGGCCGGGAAGCTTGCCCGTCTCCTTGACTGCAGCCTCGTCCTGCTCGGTCGCCTGAAGGAACAGGTTCCGCCAGCGGAGGCCGGCCCACTTCTTGGCGAACGGGTCCGCGAGCGAAGCTGGGTCGTCGGCGATCCGGGCGCGCACGGTCGCGATGACGGCGTCCCAGTCGTGGTTGTCGAAACTCTTCTGTGCCTCGCGCATCGGGACTCCTCATTCGCAGGGCGACGCTGTCTGAGCGACGTCGGCTCCGCGGCCTGATCTGGGGATTCGGACCGGACCTCAACCACCGCCCCTCGTGAAGGAGGTCGCGGTCGAATTCTCAGCGTAGCCCGCGACCAGGGCCTTGCCTGCCTGAACCGGCGTTGTTGCGATCGGCGATGCCGGGGCGTGCACCACGCCGCCGCCCCCTGGCAACCGTCACATCCGTAGCCGACCTCGTCCGTCCGGGTTCGGGCAGATCGCGCGGGTGCCGACCTGCGACTGCCATGCTCAAGCCAGCAAGGGGTTCAGGGTGCGGTCGGGGGCGCGGCTGCCCAGGTCCTTGGCGATGGGACTGCTGGGGATCGTCGATGCCCGGTTGGGTGCACCCTCCTGCCAGGTGTTGGCGGCGGACTTCCAGGCCCTGACCGACACGATCCCGGCCCGAGGTCGTGCGCCGAGTCGGCGGCCGTCGAGCCGTGAGGGAGGTGAGCCATGGACCCGTGGGGCCGGCTGCGGTTGGGGATGGTCGGCGGGATCGTCAGCGTGGCGCTCGCCTTCGCTGCAGCATGCGGCGGGTCCTCGGTACCAGATCCCTCCGGTTCCGGTCCCAGCCCAACGACAGCCGAGTCGTGGTTCGCCACCTACCGCGACGCCCAGCGTCAGGGAGTGGTGAACCTTCCGGTCAAGGACGCGCGCCGGCTCGACATGCACGTGCGCGCACGCGGGTACCTCGCGGCCTGGTCGTCGGCCGACGGCAGCGCGGTGCGGCAGTTGTACGCGACGGACGCGACCGCAACAGATGACCTGGCCGCGGTCCAGGCGATGGGGGCGGCCCAGATCGGGACGCTGGCCGAGGCCGGCGTCGC
>JAQBEX010000022.1:0-7476 GCA_032123675.1 Actinomycetes bacterium | reverse complement strand
GGTGGCGTGGGCGGTGATCAACGGCCCAGGCGAAACGCGCAACGTGAGCGACTACCGCGAAGCCCTGGCCAAACTCGCCTGACGCCCCGGAGCCCCGCCCCCCGCCACGTAAACCCTCCGCGGAGGGTCAGAATCTCCGCGCCGGCCGGGAGATTCTGTCCCTTGGCGGAGGATCTGCGGCGGACCGCGCGCCCTCCCACGCGGCGCCACGACCGCGTTCGCTCCGTTCGCTCTCCACGTTTCGGCTTGCCCTCCACGAATTCGGGGCCAAACGGTGACGGGGAGGGTGAACGGGGGAGGTGACGGTCCAGGGCGGGTCGGCCGCCGGGGCGCTTTGGTCGTTGCGCGGCCTGTGCGTACCCTTGCCCGCGGGCCCGTAGCGCAGCTGGTAGCGCAACCCGCTTACACCGGGTAGGTCGTCGGTTCGAGCCCGGCCGGGCCCACCGAACGCCCGGCCCCCTTGCGCAGATCCTCCGCTAGGGGCCAGACCCTCCGCGACGTCGTGGAGGATCTGACCCTTGGCGGAGGATCTGGCCCTTGGGGGAGGGTCTGCGGGGGGGGTGGGGCGTGATTTCCGGCGGTGGGGCGTGATGCCCGGGGGTGGGGGCGTGATCTGCGGGGGTGGGGCTGCCCTGGGTGGGGGTGGGTCGCGTGGGCGACCTTTGGCGTCGACCCTCGGCCATCCGGGGTCTGTTGCGGTGCGTTCAGCTCTGAGCGGGCACCGCGCACATACCATCGCGTGGGGCTAGGAGGGCCGATGACCGAGGACGAAGCTGATCACGGGACGGGCGGCTTGGGCGAGGCCACCGACGCCACGGGCGGCGTGGGCGAGGCCACCCACGGGACGGGCGCCGAGGACGTAACTACCCACGCCACGGGCGGCTTGGGCGAGGCCACCCACGCCACGGGCACCGTGGACGAGGCCCCCCACGCCACGGGTGCCGTGGACGACTCCAGCCCACCGCCACCGACGGACGGCCCAGCGAAGCGGGCGAGCGGGTGGGCGCTGCCCTACTGGGTGAATCCGGCCACCGTGAAGGGGACCCTGGCCCTCCTCGTGGGGCTGAACCTCTTGTACGCGCCTCAGATCTCCGAGTCATTGCTGCAACTGGTCCTGGGTCTGGGTCTGATCGTCGCCGGGGCGTCCGACCTCTGGTTCAAGATCCGGCGCGCGGGGCGCACGAGGTTCGGTGGCGTGCTGGAGGCCTTCGCTGCCATCGCTGCCGGGCTCGGGATCCTCACGTGGCCGGCAGCGACGGTTGGCGTCGTCGGGCTGATCCTGGCCCTCTACCTGCTCACCCGCGGACTTGTGGTCGTGGGCAACTCCCTGCAGCAGCGCCGGTACGACGATCGGTGGAAGCTGGACTTCTCCCGCGGAGCACTTGGCTTCGCGCTCGGCTTGATCGCCTTCATCATCCCCAGTGCGGTGCTGATCGGCGTCTCGGTGTTCCTGGCTGCCGTGGCGGTGGTCATCGGCGGGATCATGCTCAGCTATGGGCTGCGCCCCACGACCGGCGGCGACTCCAACGACCTCGACGCGGAGTCGGTCTCCCAGATCATGGTCGACTGGGTCGTGGAGCGCGACGTCGGCGATCTACGCCGTGACGAGATCGGCGACGCGCTGTTCTTCGAGCAGCCCAGCCAGGTCGCCAAGCTGACCTCGTGGTGGGTCATGCTCCTGCTGTCGGTGGCAATCGCCACGTTCGGGATCATGCAGGACTCCACCGCAGTCGTGATCGGCGCCATGCTGATTGCGCCGCTGATGACCCCGATCCTCGGCTCGGCAGCCGCGATCGTCAACGCGTGGCCCGGGCGCCTGAAGAACTCGATCATCCTGGTGTTCCTGGGCGTGGCTGCGGCCGTGGGATTGGCGTTCATCATCGGTCAGTGGCTGCCGACGATCGTGCCGCTGACGACCAACTCGCAGATCACCTCCCGCGTCAGCCCCAACCTCATCGACATGCTGATCGCCCTGGCGGCTGGAGCCGCGGGTGCCTACGCCAGCGTCGACCGACGGGTCTCGTCGTCGATTGCCGGCGTGGCCATCGCGGTGGCACTCGTGCCCCCGCTGGGCGTCGTGGGGATCGAGCTCCAGGCAGGGGAGTTCTCGGACGCCTCGGGCGCCTTCCTGCTGTTCCTCACCAACTTCGTGTCGATCATCCTGGCAGCGATCCTCGTGTTCCTGCTGACCGGGTATGCCGACCTCAAGAGGCTCGGGGAGAACCGGGAGACCGTCGGGACTGCCCTGCGCACGGTCCTGTTCGCCGCGCTCCTGATCATGGTGCCGCTCGTCTTCACCGCCGAGGGCGTGATCTCCTCGGCGGGTCGCCAGTCATCAGCGCAGGAGGCGGTGGCGCAGTGGCTCGGCGAGGACTCGCCTCTGGAGACCGTCCGGGTCACGGTCGATGACTTCGCCGTGGACGTGCTGCTCACTGGCAACGGCACGGTCCCGCCGCTGCCCGAGCTGGAGGAGGACCTCACCGAAGCCTTCGGGAGCCCCGCATCGATCCGGGTGGAGTACATCCCGGCCGAGGTGCAGACCTACACGCCTGAGGACGGGCTGACCCAGTACGGCGTCCCCACGCTGGCCCCGGACCCGTTGGCCAACTGAGGGAACCGGACGGGGACCAATGTCCCTACCGATCGGGGTTCTCGGCTGATAGAGCGGATGTATGGATGCCGCCGATCCGCTGGCCCGGGTGATCCACAGGGAGCCCGACGGTTCACACGCACGACCCAACCTGGATGACTACGACGCTCTGCGCGCCTCCTTCACCTGGGACCAGGCCAAGGAGTGGCTGGATGGACTGCCATCCGGGGGCACGAACATCGCCCATGAGGCGGTCGACCGGCACGTCACCCATGGCCGCGGGGACCATGTTGCGCTGCGATGCCTGGGCAAGGACGGCGTGACCTCAGACATCACCTACGGGGAGTTGGCGGGGCGCACCGCGGCCTTCGCCCACGGGCTGCGAGCGCTGGGGCTGGCACCCGGCGACCGGGTGTTCAGCCTCGTGGGGAGGGTCCCCTGGTTGTACGTGGCCATGATCGGCACGTTCAAGGCCCGTTGCGTGTTCTCCCCGCTGTTCAGTGCCTTCGGACCTGAGCCGGTGCGCCAGCGCATCACGCTGGGCGATGGGCGGGCATTGGTGACCTCGGCGGACCTGTACCGCAAGAAGGTCGCCCCCGTGCGCGACGAGTTGCCCGAGCTCGCCCACATCCTGCTCGTCGACCCGGTGGGTACCGATGTGTCCGACATCCCCGGCGCCGTGCATCTGGACGACATGGTGGCCGGCCAGCCGACCACCTTCACGATCGAGGCGACCGGCGACGAGGAGCTCGCACTGCTGCACTTCACGAGTGGCACGACGGGCACCCCGAAGGGCGCGATGCACGTGCACTCCGCGGTGATCGCCCACCACGCCACCGGGCGATTCGCCCTGGACATGCATCCCGAGGACATCTACTGGTGCACCGCGGACCCGGGGTGGGTCACAGGCACGTCCTACGGGGTCATCGCACCGTTGACAGTCGGGCTCACCGCCCTGGTCGACGAGGGCGAGTTCGATGCTGCGCGCTGGTACCAGACCCTGGCCGAGCAGCGCGTCACCATCTGGTACACGGCGCCGACGGCCATCCGGATGCTGATGCGCGCCGGGGCGGAGCTGCCCGGCGAGTACGACCTGTCCGCGCTGCGCTTCGTCGCGAGCGTGGGTGAGCCGCTGAACCCCGAGGCGGTCATCTGGGGTCGTGATGCGCTCGGGCTGACGATCCACGACAACTGGTGGCAGACCGAGACCGGCGGGATCATGATCGCCAACTACGCGGCCTGTGACGTGTACCCCGGATCGATGGGTCGCCCGATGCCCGGCATCACCGCGACCGTGCTGGCGCGTGGCGACGACGGCCGCGCCGCCGTGGGCCCGCGGGGCGAGGTCCAGGAGGTGGCCGTCGGTGAGATGGGCGAGCTGGCGCTGAAGCCGGGATGGCCCTCGATGTTCCGCGGCTACCTCAACGATGACGAGCGCTACGCCAAGTGCTTCGCGGGCGGTTGGTACCTGTCCGGTGACCTCGCCAAACGCGACGCTGACGGCTGGTTCTGGTTCGTGGGACGGGCCGACGACGTGATCAAGTCCGCCGGGCACCTGATCGGCCCGTTCGAGGTCGAGAGCGTCCTGATGGAGCACGCAGCGGTGGCCGAGGCCGGTGTCATCGGCATCCCCGATGACCTGCTGGGGGAGCGGATCAAGGCGTTCGTCGCGCTCAAGCCCGGGGTCAGCCGCGAACCCGACGACCTCAAGGCGCTGCGCCGGGAGATCACCGCGCACGCACGCCGGCGGCTCGGACCCGCCGTGGCCCCGCGCGCCATCGCCTTCGACGACAACCTGCCCAAGACTCGTTCGGGCAAGATCATGCGCCGCCTGCTGCGCGCCCGCGAGCTGGGACTGGCCGAGGGGGACCTGAGCACCCTGGAGGTCCCCGCGCAACCGGAAGGAGCCCACCGATGAGCGCCGAGCAGACCCTGGACATGAGGCTGCTGCGCGACATGCTCCTGGTGCGCCGGTTCGAGGAGCGCTGCGTCGAGCTGTACAGCGCCGGCTCGATCCGCGGGTTCCTGCACGTGTACATCGGGGAGGAGGCCGTGGCCACCGGCGTGATGTCCGCGCTCCGCGACGACGACGCGATTGTCGCCACCTATCGCGAGCACGGGCACGCGCTGCTCAAGGGCATGTCCGCCCGTTCGGTGATGGCTGAGATGTTCGGGCGGGTGACCGGATGCTGCCGCGGTCGCGGCGGATCGATGCACCTGTTCGATGCCACGACCCGGTTCTACGGCGGCAACGCCATCGTGGGCGGCGGGCTGCCGATGGCGGTTGGGCTCGCGCTCGCAGACCGGATGTCCGGCCGGGACCGGGTCACCGTGTGCTTCTTCGGAGAGGGTGCGATGGCCGAGGGCGAGTTCCACGAGTCGATCAACCTGGCCGCCGTCTGGGGGCTGCCGGTTCTGTTCGTCTGCGAGAACAACCTGTACGCGATGGGCACCGCGCTGGCGCGATCGGAGTCCGAGACGAACCTCGCAGTGAAGGCCGCCGCGTACGAGGTGCCGGCGTGGACAGTCGACGGGATGGACGTTCGCGCTGTCGCGGCCACCGCGGCGCGGGCGGTGGACGCCATCCGCGCCGGTGGGGGTCCGCACTTCCTCGAGGCACGCACGTTCCGCTTCCGGGCGCACTCCATGTTCGACCCTGAGCGCTACCGCGAGCGGTCCGAGGTGGAGGCGTGGAAGGAGCACGACCCGATCCAGTCACTGCGTGACCGGATGACCGCCGAGGGTGTTCTTGCTGATGCCGATGTCGAGGCGATGGAGTCCGAGATCGCGGTGATCGTCGACGATGCGGCGGCCTTCGCGGAGTCCTCACCGGACGAGGATGTGGCCGACCTGGAGCTCTTCGTGCACAGCCCGGACAGCTCGGTCGTCCTACGGGCATCCGAGCGGGAGGTGGTGATGACATGACCGCCGCGAAGCTCGAGCCGAGTACGCCAGCCCAGCCTCCTGAGGCCGAGCCGGGCACGACGACGATCACCTACCGCGAGGCGATCCGGGAGGCCATGCGTGAGGCGATGCTCGCGGATGACCGTGTGTTCCTGATGGGCGAGGACGTCGGCATGTACGGGGGTTGCTTCGGCGTGAGCACCGGGCTGCTCGAGCAGTTCGGCCCGGACCGGGTCCGCGATACCCCGCTGTCGGAGTCGGCGTTCGTCGGCGCCGGCATCGGTGCGGCCCTGGGCGGCATGCGGCCGATCGTCGAGGTCATGACGGTCAACTTCTCGCTGCTGGCGCTCGACCAGATCATGAACACCGCGGCGGCGCTGCAGCACATGTCCGGCGGCCAGTTCCAGGTGCCGATCGTGATTCGGATGACCACGGGCGCCGGCCGGCAGCTGGCCGCCCAGCACTCACACAGCCTTGAGGGCTGGTACGGCCACATCCCGGGTATCCGGATCGTGGCGCCTGCGACGCTCGCCGACGCCCGCGGGATGCTCGCCACCGCGCTGGCAGACCCGGACCCGGTGCTGTTCTTCGAGCACGGCAGCCTCTACAACATGTCCGGGGAGCTCGGACCGGACGTGGGGCCGGTCGACATCGACAGGGCCGCAATCCGCCGACCCGGCGCCGACGTCACCCTGATCACCTACGGCGGCACCCTGGCGACCACGATGGAGGCCGCCGAGGTCCTGGCCGGGGAGGGCGTCGACGCCGAGGTCATCGACCTGCGCACCCTGCGCCCGCTCGACGACGCGACGATCATCGGGTCGGTGCTGCGCACCCATCGGGCCGTCGTGATCGACGAGGGCTGGCGAAGCGGCAGCCTGTCGGCGGAGATCTCAGCCCGGATCACCGAGAAGGCGTTCTACGAGTTGGATGCGCCCGTGGGTCGGGTGTGCAGCGCGGAGGTGCCCATGCCCTACGCCCGCCACCTCGAGCTCGCCGCCCTGCCGAGCGTCCCGGAGATCGTCGATGCCGCCCAGCGATCCATGCGCGGGGAGGTCTGAGCCATGGGCGAGTTCCGGATGCCCTCGCTGGGGGCTGACATGGACGTCGGCACGATCGTGGAGTGGCTCGTCGCTCCTGGTGATGCGATCACGCGGGGCCAGATCGTGGCCGTGGTCGACACCGCGAAGGCAGCGATCGAGATCGAGGCGTTCGAGAACGGCGTCATCGAGGAGCTGCTGATCGGCACAGGTGTCCAGGTGCCCGTCGGGACGCCGCTGGCGATCATCGGCGCGTCGGTGTCCGGAGCCGTGGCCGAGCCAGGAGCGGCCGGTTCCGGGGACGGCGACCGACCGTCAACGGCGGCCACTCGCGACATGCAGTCGTTGCCGGCAGGGACCGCCACGACCAGCATGCCGCGGTCGACGCCCCCGGAGCATGAGTTGGCCACACCACCCGTGCGACACCTGGCCCACCAGCTCGGCGTTGACCTCACCTCGATCGCGGGCACCGGCCCAGGTGGCCACATCACCCACGACGACGTGGTGCTCGCCACACCCTCGGCCCCGCCCCGCGGGGTCCCCGTCTCGGGGGCCGCGCGCCCCGCAGATGAGGAGCGCGCCCCGGCACGCGCCGTCGGACGAGCAGCGCCCGACCGTGATGGCGGTGGGGGAGGGAGGCTGCGGGTGACACCGCGGGCTCGGCGGATCGCGGCCGAACGGGGGGTGGACCTCACCGATCTGGCATCGCCGGGGTCCGCCGTCGTGACCGGCTCCGTCATCGAGCGTACGGCCGAGGCGGGGGCCGGCAAGGAGGGGGCGGCCAAGGCGGGGGTAGGGGCAGCCGAGGGGCAGCCGACCGAGGCAGCGGCAGCCGAGGGGCAGCCGACCGAGGCAGCGGCCGGCGCCCCACCTGGCGCCGAGACTCCCACGAAGGCCCCTACCCCAGCCGCCGCACCGGGCGGCAGCGCAGCCGGCCGGAAG
>JAQBEX010000021.1:0-3485 GCA_032123675.1 Actinomycetes bacterium | reverse complement strand
CAGCCGGTAGGCAGGCCGACCGGCGGAGTCCACAGACACACCGACCAACCGCCCGGGCAGCTGGCGCTCCAGGCCCGTGCGGACGGCCATCACGCCGGCATGCGGTCCCCCGAACCCCATCGGAACGCCGAACCGCTGGGCAGAGCTGACAACGATGTCTGCCCCGTACTCCCCCGGCGGCGTGAGCAGGCACAGGCTCAGGAGGTCCGCGGCGATCACAAGTCCGGCCCCCGCGGCGTGCACCGACTCAGCCACGGCAGCCATCTGCGCTGTGTCCCGGACCAGGCCCGTCGAGCTCGGGGCGCTGATGAGCACCCCGAAGTACCCACCGTCGGGCAGCCCGGCACCCACATCGCGGACGTCGAGCACGATCCCCACGGGGGCTGCGCGCGTCGCCAGCACAGCCAGTGTCTGCGGATGGGTGTCGGCATCCACCACGAAGGTCATGGAGCCGCTGCGATCCACCCGGTGCAGCAGTGTCATCGCCTCGGCGGCCGCGGTCGGCTCATCGAGCAGCGAAGCATTGGCGACCGGCAGGCCGGTCAGGTCCGACACCATGGTCTGGAAGTTCAGCAGCGCCTCGAGGCGCCCCTGGGAGATCTCCGGCTGGTACGGCGTGTATGCGGTGTACCAACCGGGTGCCTCGAGAACGTTGCGGCGAATCACTGCCGGCGTGACGGTGTCGTGATAGCCCAGCCCGATCATCGAGACACCGACTGTGTTGGCCGCGGCCAACCGGCGAAGGGTCGCGGTCGCCTGCTCCTCCGAGAGCCGCGGAGGCAGGTCCAGGCCCTCACTCCAGGCGATCGTCGCCGGGATGGCGGCCCGGGACAGCGACTCGAGGTCCGGGTGTCCAACCGCGTCCAGCATGTGCTGCACGTCCTGCGGATCAGGACCGATGTGGCGGTCGACGAACGGGGCCGGGCGCGGCACGGGGATCTGCACGCGCCCACGATAGTCGCGCCCGGCGCACCGCGGGGACCACGACCCTCACGGGTCGGGCGGCGATGGGCAGCTGGTCCGGCACCCGTCGCGGCGCTGGGGCTCAGCCGGTCTGGCGCTTGCGCCGACGCTCGGCCAACTCATCGTCGGCGGTGCTCGTCGCCGCGCCGACGGTCCGCTCAGCGGGCAGTGCGGACAACGTTCCCTCGACCTCGCGCCACACCTTGCCCACGGCGATCCCGAAGACTCCCTGGCCGCCGCGCACGAGGTCGATGACCTCATCCTCACTCGTGCACTCGTACACGCTGGCACCGTCGCTCATCAGCGTCAGGGTTGCCAGGTCCTCGACGCCCCGGGCGCGCAGGTGCCCGACGGCGGTGCGGATGTTCTGCAGCGAGACACCTGTGTCCAGGAGTCGCTTGACCACCTTGAGCACGAGGATGTCGCGGAAGCCGTACAGACGCTGGGTCCCCGAGCCTGTCGCCGGTCGGATCGAGGGCTCGACCAAGCCGGTACGCGCCCAGTAGTCGAGCTGGCGGTAGGTGATCTCGGCGGCCGAGCAGGCCACGGGCCCGCGGAACCCGACGCCTTCGGGAAGCGTGCTCTCCGGGACGTCGAACAGCGCCCCCTGCACCTCATGCGGCTGTCCCGTGCCCTCGGGTGACATCTGCGCTGGCCTCCGGTTGGTCGGAAAGTTGTGTCGGCGTAGTTACACCGGCGGAATTCCTGTCCTGAAAGTAGGGCCCGGACGCCCTGAGGTCAACGCAGCTCACCCCGACACGCCGACGTAAGTCTCACCCTCACGTTGAGGGTTAGTCCCATCCCCGTGCCTATTGGAAGTCCTGCGGAGTCACGGTGTCGAGGAACTCCCGGAACTGCTCCACCTCGTCGGTCTCATCGGCCGGCTCCGGTGCGACCCCGGCTTCGGAGAGGACCTCATCAGCGACCAGGATCGGCACGCTGGCCCGCAGGGCCAGAGCGATCGCATCCGAGGGGCGGGCATCGACCGTGCCGGAGTCGAAGTCGAGCTCTGCGTAGAAGACCCCCTCATCGAGGTGCGTGATCCGCACTGAGCGCAGGGGGGCCTCCAACTCGAGGAGGGTGGCGATGAACAGGTCATGGGTCAGTGGCCGCGGCGCCGCCACACCCTGCTGGGCCATCGCGATGGCCGCCGCCTCATTGGGTCCGATCCAGATCGGCACGAGGACCCCGCCGCTGATCGGTCTCACCAGGACGATCGGCGCGTTCGACGGCATCTCGACTCGAACCCCGACAACTTCGACTGCCTCGTACCCATCCACACGACTCAGACTAGCCCCGCCGGGCCGGGCCAGCCATCGCTCAGCGGCCGAGCGTCCCGGGAAGCCCAGCCTTGACCAGCGCCACGTGCAACTGGATCGCCAGGGTGGCGATCGCCCGTGCGGCCTCCTCAGCCTTGGCCCCGCTGTCCTCGTGCCGGCCGCGGGCCATGGGCTTCACGACCTGCTCGACCAGGGACAGCTCCCGGTCCGCGGCGAGCCGGAACGGGCGCAGGTGCCGCGGGCCGTAGCCGAACTGCGCCATCTCGGCAGCGATCCGGGCCACCCGGAGCGCCGCAGCGTCGTAGTACGAGGTGCCGGGGGCCTGGCCGACCAGCCCGAACGACTCAAGCTCACGCAGCACCTCGTTGGTGATGCCACTCTCCTCGAGCAACTCCTTGCGCGACAGCCGCAGATCCTGGCCCTCGTCGACGAGATCCTCGGGCGAGGGGTAGGACTCGGCTGCCACGAGCGCCCGCGGGGCCGTGTCCGAGGCGGTCAGCGGGGCAGGCTGAAGGCCACGATCGATGGCGTCCAGGTGCTCGCGAATCACCTTCAGTGGGAGGTAGTGGTCACGCTGCATGCGCAGCACATAGCGCAGTCGCTCGGCGTCAGCACGGGTGAACTTCCGGTAGCCCGAGGGGGTCCGTGCCGGCTCCACCAGGTTCTCGGCCTCCAAGTAGCGGATCTTGGAGATGCTGACGTCCGGGAAGTCCGAACGGAGCAGATGCAGGACCTCTCCGATGCTCAACAGCCCATCGGAGGCAGCAGCCGTGCTCACGGCTGACCACCTCCAAGGAGGAAGACGAACCGGTACTTGCCCAACTGGACCTCGTCGCCCCCGGTGAGCGTGATGGTCTCGACCCGCTCCCGATTCACGTAGGTGCCGTTCAGGCTGCCGACGTCTCTGAGCTGCCAACCCGTGCCGTCGCGGGTGAACTCCGCGTGCCGCCTGGAGACGGTCACATCATCGAGGACGACGTCGCTGTCGTCCGAGCGCCCCACCGTGACCAGAGCGGAGTCAAGGACGAAGGACGTCCCCTCGCTGGGCCCGCGGCGCACGATAAGCATGGCTGAGCCGACCGCAACGGACCCCACACCCTCGGCGCTCACGGCGCCCAGCGGACCGGTGCCTGACACCGGCAGGTCGAGGTTGCTGGTCGACTCCACCTCCCCCTCGGAGCTCAGATCGACCAGCAGCGCCCCGCAGTTGCTGCAGAAGCGTGCGAGGTCGGGCATCTCCTG
>JAQBEX010000020.1:0-13565 GCA_032123675.1 Actinomycetes bacterium | reverse complement strand
CTGATCAAGGTGGGGCGTGTACGCCATGTGAGTCTGATAGACGGGGACGGGTCGCCATGTCGCCCCGGAGGCCCAGAGGGCTCCCACCGCCTGCGGCTCGGCGTGCGCCAGGGTCCCGGCGAGTGCGTCAGCCATTCCCGGATCAAGGGCTGCCTCAGCCGCGAACTGCTGGCGGAGCGATGCCAGCCGGGAGGCCCTCGCCGGCTCACTGGCCAACAGTCCTACCGCGTCCCGGGCATTCCTGAGACTCGCCATCGGATGGATCAGGGCCGACGGGGAAGCGATGCGGATCGGCTGGCCCCCACCTGGAGACCCGAGCGTCACTGCGAGTGGCCCGGTGGACACGGCGAAGCACGCGCCCACGGCTGCCGCGCGCACCCAGCGGCGTTCCCGGGTGGCAGTGGAGACGAGGACTGCGCTGACGGACCCGATCGTCGGGAAGTAGATGGACAGGTGCCCCGGATCGAAGCGGGTGAAGCCCTGCAGCCACGTGGAGATTCCCAGGAGAAGCAGAGCCCCCACCACGCCAAGTCGCATCCTGAGGGTGCTTCCCGCACTGGCGAGCCACCCCGAGGCGATCAGCGTGACGAAGAGGACACCTCCTGCGAGGTAGACCGCGGATGCCCCGTCGGTCCTGCTCCCGTTGGACAGCGCCGTGGAGTACCCGAGGGCGAGTTGCACGCTGTCCTCGAAGAACGGCAGGAGGCCGGACACAGTTCCTCCGCTGAGGAACCAGAGCAGCAGCAGCCCACCGATCGCGCCAACGGCCAGTCCCAGGACGCAGCGAAGTGCGCGGGGACCCATCACCGCGAGCACCCCCGAGATGGCGAGGCTGGAGACCCCGGCATTGAACTTCGTCAGGAGCAGCACCGACGCCACTGCGCCCAGGAGCACGAAGGCGTATTCGGCTGGCACCCTGATCGGCCGCAATCGCACCGCAAGGGCTGCCAAGGCCACGGCGACCACCGGCAGGGCGATGTCGGAGATCGTTGACGCCAAGCTGGCGGCGAGGAATGCGACCAACCATGACCCGATCCCCTGACCCTGGAGTCGGAGCGCTGCCCAGAAGCAGGTGATCGAGGCCGTGAGCCAGAATGCGAGCCCACCCAGGACAAGCCCCGCGTTGAAGGGAACGGGCGAGCGCAGGAAGCCCAGCGGCCCGTACGTGTAGGCCAGGTCCTCTCCCCACCGAAGCCCCAGGGGGTGTGCCCAACTGCTGGCCAGCACCCAGCTTCCATCGAGGAGATTGAGTGACGTGGGTGAGATCTGCGGCAGGCACAGCAATGCGAGTCCAAGGATGAGCAGCCACTGCCGCATGCTCAAGGGCGCCGCGGCGCTGTCGCGGGATGAACTCGTGGCACTGGAATCGTGTCCCGAGCCGCCAAGTGACCGCACTAACCCCCCCTGAGCCTTCGTGGATCGTCGTGGGCAGCCTATCCGCGACGAGAAGGTGCAGGGAGCTCGCTCGTCGGCGACTGATCACTGGCTTGGCTTCACCCCGGCGTTCGGCCCGTGACGTTGTCGGCCAACCAATCGACAAGGGGGTGGGCACGCCGCCACGCGGTGCGGACCTTCGTGAATGCCTTCCTGCTGCCGAGCCACGCCTCGTCGTAGGGGTAGGTCGCCGACACCAGCACCGTGCGATGCCGCAAGAGGTCGAGGTCGGGGTGGTCAGCAGCGATGCCCCGTGGCTTGGTCTTGAGGACATCCCCGCCCAACTCCAGATCGGTCCGCCGCAGCCCCGCGAGGATCGCGCGCAGGTCCGGGACTGTGACGCCCTCATCGATCGCGGTCCGATATCGCGCGACCTGCTCACTGGACGAGTCGTACCATCCGGCCCCGACCATCAGGCCTGCAGAGCTGACCTGCACGTAGTAGCCACACGCGGGCCCGGCCTGCACGTAGCCACCCTGATGCTCCTTGTACGGGCTCTTGTCGGCGCTGAAGCGGACATCGCGGTAGGGCCGGAACAGTCGGCCAGCCCCGAACTCCGGCTCGAGCTCGTCGAGCAGCTCGTGCATCGGCGCGGCCACGGAGGCTTCGTACCGTGCCTTGTTGTCCGCCCAGAACTCCTTGGAGTTGTCCAGCTCGAGGTCGGCGTAGAAGGTGAACGCATCGGCAGGGAATCCCGCGAACCTGGTGGCCATGGATCTACGGTAGGGACAGGAGCGCGAACGCGACACCCCGAAGGCGACATCTGTGGATGAGCGGCGGTCGCCGCGAGGAATCCCTGGTGGACAGCAACCCAGCCAACCGCCCGCACGGGGCAGGCTGGCCTCAGTGCTGGTCGTTGGGCACGTACCGTGCCTGCGAGTCGCGGATCTCCGCCTCGGCGCCGGCCCGGCCCTCCCAGGTGGCGCCCTCAACCGACTTGCCGGGCTCGAGGTCCTTGTAGACCTCGAAGAAGTGCTGGATCTCCAGGCGGTCGAACTCGGGCAGGTGGTGGATGTCGCGGATGTGGTCCGCGCGCGGGTCCCCCGCAACGACGCAGACGACCTTGTCATCGCCGCCGGCCTCGTCGCTCATCCGGAACATGCCGATCGCCCGGCACGCGATGATGCAGCCCGGGAAGGTCGGCTCCTCGAGCAGGACCAGGGCATCGAGGGGGTCACTGTCGAGCCCGAGGGTGTTGTCGATGAACCCGTAGTCGTGCGGGTACCTGGTGGCCGTGAACAGCCGGCGGTCCAGACGGATCTGGCCCGTGTGGTGGTCCACCTCGTACTTGTTCCGGCTGCCAGCGGGGATCTCGATCACCACGTCAAACGTCAGCGGGTCCACATCGCCTCCAGGGTCTGCACGTCCAGTGCGGGTGTGCCGACCCTACCGTGATCGGGAACTCGATCCGCCGTTGCCCGGCGGCGCTCGCTACCGTGCTCCCATGCGGCTGCTGGGCAAGATCCTCGCGGGGATCCTCGTGTTCGTCCTTGTCGTCGGGGTCGGCTTCGCCGGCTGGTTCACCTGGATGGTGCGTCGCTCCTACCCGCAGACCTCCGGATCGATCGACGTGGCCGGGCTCTCGGCGCCGGTCACCGTACTGCGTGACCCCCACGGCATCCCCAACATCTACGCCGACACCACTGAGGACCTGTTCTTCGCCCAGGGCTACGTGCACGCGCAGGACCGCTTCTGGCAGATGGACTTCAACCGGCACATCACGGCCGGCCGTCTCTCCGAGCTCGTCGGTGAGAGCCAACTGGACACCGACACGTACCTGCGCACGATGGGATGGCGCCGGATCGCCGAACAGGAGTGGGCCCTGGCGACCGGGGAGAGCCGCACGGTCCTGCAGTCCTACGCCGACGGCGTGAACGCCTACATCGCCGATCGTTCCCCGACCCAGCTCGGACTGGAGTACCTGCTGCTGCGCACCACCGGCGGCGCCGGGCCGATCGAGCCGTGGACGCCGGTCGACACGCTGGCGTGGGCCAAGGCGGTCGCGTGGGACCTGCGCGGCAATGCCGAGGACGAGGTCAACCGGGTCCAGTACGCCCGGGCCGTGGGTGGACCGCGGGCCCAGCAGCTCTACCCGGAGTACTCCTACGACCAGTATCCCGTGATCGTCGAGGAGGGGACCGTCGTCGACGGGCAGTTCGATTCCGAGGTCCCGGCACCGAACGGCAGGACCGGTGGTGGCTGCATCGGGAGCCCATGCCCGCTGCCGGGCAAGGTCTCGCGGATCGAGGCGGCGGAGGAGGCCCTGCTCGGGCTGGGCCGTGGGTCGTCGGCGCAGTTCGGGATGAGCGCGATGGCGCAGGTCACCGCCGACGCCCTTGATGCCGTCGATCCATCCCTGACGGGGCTGGCCAGGATCGAGGCGAAGATCGACGCACTGATCGGGCCCTCTGGCGACGGGATCGGGTCGAACTCCTGGGCCGTCGGCCCGCAGCAGTCCGCGACCGGCGCTGCCCTGCTGGCCAACGATCCGCACCTCGGCCCGGCGATGCCGTCGCTCTGGTACCAGATCGGGATGCACTGCACCGAGCTCTCGGACGCATGCGGGTACGACTTCTCCGGGTTGGGCTTCCCCGGGGTTCCTGCGGTCCTGTCCGGGCACAACCTGCGGGCCGGCTGGGCGGTGACCAACCTGGGTCCCGATGTCACCGACCTGGTTCTGGAGCAGATCGATGAGACCGGCTACTTCGTCGATGGGGAGCATCGGCCGTTCACGGTGATCGAGGACGTGATCAAGGTCGCCGGCGGCCCGGATGTCCCGATCACGATCCGCTCGACCGAGCACGGGCCGCTGATGAGTGACGTGGGCGAGACCGAGCAGGAGATCGCCGAGACTGCTCCGGTCCCGCCCGATGCGCCTCCGGCTGGGCAGGGGTACGGCGTCGCGTACCGGTGGACCGCGCTGGAGCCGGGTCGGCTCTTCGAGTCGGTCCTCGGCCTGGTGAGGGCGAACGACTGGGACGACTTCCGTGCTGCCGCAGCCGACTGGGACGTGCCGGCGCAGAACCTCGCCTACGCGGACGTCGACGGCAACATCGGCTACCAGACACCGGGCCGGATCCCGATCCGATCGGGGTACTCGGGCAAGTACCCGGTCCCCGGCTGGGACTCCGACTTCGACTGGACAGGCTTCATCGAGTTCGATGCGCTGCCGTCGATGCTCAACCCGGACAGTGGACTGGTCATCACCGCGAACAACGCGGCCATCGGCCAGCAGTACCCCTACCTGATCACTGATGACTGGGGCTCCGGACAACGGGCCAACAGGATCACGGAGCTGCTGGAGCAGGCCACGGCCGGGGGCGCCAAGGTGGACGCGGACACCATGTCCGCGATCCAGCTGGACACGTACAACACGAACGCTGCCACCCTCGTGCCCCGGATGAAGTCGACGGTCGCTGGCCTCGACGAGCAGACAGCCAGGGCCTTCGCGCTGTTCGACGGCTGGGACTTCCACGACGACGCCGACTCGGCGGCCAGCGCGTACTTCAACGCCTTCTGGCGCAACCTGCAGTACCCGGTCTTCAATGACGAGCTCGGACCCGATGCAGCGTCCAATGGCTCGGGGCGCTGGTGGGTCGTCGTGGACCAGTTGTGGGAGCAACCGGACGACCCGTGGTGGGACGACACGGCGACGCCGGCTGTCGAGGCACGGGACGCCACCGTCGCGGCTGCCCTGACGGCGGCCACGCGGGAGCTGAACGACCGGTTCGGCGCCGACACCGCCGACTGGTCCTGGGGCCAGATGCACACCCTCGAGGTCGTCGCGAACCCGTTCGGCGCCTCAGGCATCGCGCCGCTCGAATGGCTGTTCAACCGAGGGCCGGTCGAGCTCGGCGGGGGCAAGAGCATCGTGAACGCGATCGGCTGGGACGCCTCGGTCTCCTGCGAGGGCGAGGATGCCGAGGACTACGACTGTGCCGACGCACCAGCGGTCCAGCCGGCCTACCAGGTCAACTGGATCCCGAGCTTCCGGTCGGTCACCGACTTCGCTGACATGGACAGGTCGACGTGGGTGCACCTGACCGGAGCCAGCGGGCACACCTTCAACAGCCACTATGACGATCAGTTGGAGCTGTGGGCGACGGGCCAGACGCTGCCCTGGGCGTTCACGCCCGCCACGGTCGAGGCGGCGGCTGCGGACACCCTCACGTTGCAGCCGGCGCAGTAGCGGTGCGTCGCTCCCGGCTCCCAGCGCCGATCCTGCTGGTGGGGATCGCCCTGGGGGTGGTTGCGGGGGTGAGCGCGCAGCCGGCCGTGGCCGTGGACCCGTCGGCCTCCCGCAGCGTGGCCGGGGACCCGTCGGCCTCCCCCGGCGTGGCCGTGCCCGCCGACGCCGTGGACGCCGACGCCGACGCCGTGGGTACCGCGCCGTCAGCGAGCGATCCGCGTGCACCCGTGGCTGGCCCCGTGCTCGCACCTGTCGGGCCGAGCACCGGGCGCACCCTGGACCGCGCTGAGGTCAGGGCGGCCCTCGCCCCGCTGCTGCGGGGTGGCGGGCTGGGACCCGGCCGGAGCCCTGCCAGGGTGATCGACGTCGCCAGCGGTGAGGTGCTCTACGACGCCGTCGACGGGCCAACGGTCCCGGCCTCGACGATGAAGCTCGTCACGGCCGCCTCGGTGCTCGACGCGCTGGGCGCCGAGGCCACCCTGCGGACCCGCGCCATACTCGAGGACGGCCAGGCCAAGGTGCCGCGGGTGGTCATTGTTGGCGCCGGAGATCCCAGCCTCAGTTCAACGGGTGCGAGGGTCGGTGGGGACGGGACCAGCCTCGTCCCGGCCTCGCTCGAGCAACTGGCGGCCAGCACGGCCCGTTCGCTCGAGTCCCGGGGCATCAGCCGGGTCAAGGTCGGGTACGACGACTCCCTGTTCAGCGGAGCCGCGATGCATCCCAGCTGGGCGAGCTCGTTCCCCGCCGGCGGGATCGTCGCACCGGTCAGCGCGCTGCAGGTGGATCAGGGTCGGCGCTCACCGGGCGGGTTCAGCCGGGTCGCCGACCCGGCGGCCCGGGCCGCCTACGTGTTCGCCGAGAAGCTCGCCGAGGCGGGGGTGACGGTCCGCGGGGAGCCGAAGCAGCGCGTCGCCGAGTCGGGCGCGATGAGCCTGGCCCACGTGGACTCCCCTGCGGTCGGCGTCCTGGTGGAACGGATGCTGGCCACCTCGGACAACGACTATGCCGAGGCGCTGGGCCGGCTCGGCGCCCTGGGCGGCGGCGAGCCCGCGAGCTTCGCCGGCGTCGGCCGCCGCGGCGACCAGGTGCTCGCCGACCTCAGGATCACTCCGGCCGGGGATCGGATCGCCGACGGCTCTGGGTTGTCCCGACGCAACAGGTTGACCCCGCAGACGCTCACCGGCCTGCTGCGAGCCACGTCCGACCCGCTGTCCAGCGGGTTCGGGCCGATCCGCTCCGGGCTCGCGGTCGCCGGGGCAACGGGATCCCTGCGCGACCGGTACACGGCGCCCGAGACACAGGCCGGCCGGGGCGTCGTGCGTGCCAAGACGGGCACGCTCACGGGGGTGACCGGGCTGGCCGGGTTGGTCAGCCGACCGGATGGCCGGCTGCTGGCCTTTGCCTTCGTGGACGACGCGACGCCCGGCGGGGCCCTCGGGGCGCGGGCGGCGCTGGACCGTGCCGCAGTCGAGCTGGTCACCTGCGACTGCGCGGAGCCCTGATCCCCGAGCCCGCCTATGCTGCGGCGTGTGGCGAACCTCGTGGACTGGTCCCTTGCCGAGTCGATCGGCCTGCGCTTCGCTCCGAAGGGTCCGACGATCACTCCGACGGCCGCCCATGGCACGGTCGCCGAGCTGCGTGAGCTCGCCCAGCTGGCCCGCGATCCGGTCCGCGAGCTCACGGGCCTGCACGTCGACGATCCGGACGCCCCCGCCGTGATCGTTGATCGGGGGGAGTGGATCCAGTCGAACATCGAGGGCCTCGGCGTGGCCCTCGACCCGTTCATCGCGGCGCGGGCCGACCACTACGCCAATCCAGGGATCGAGGCGGTGGGTTCGCGGCTCACTGCTGCCCAGCTCGGTGGGGCGATGGCCTGGCTGTCGGGGAAGGTCCTCGGTCAGTACGAGGCGTTCACCGTGCCCGGCCGGCCGGGACGGCTCCTGCTCGTGGCGCCCAACATCGTGCAGGTGGAGCGGCAGCTCGAGCTGGTGCCGCGGGACTTCCGGTTCTGGGTGTGCCTGCACGAGGAGACCCATCGGGCCCAGTTCGGCGGTGTCCCGTGGCTGCGCAACCACTTCCTCGCCGAGGTCCAGTCCCTCGTGGCGGTCAGCGATGTGTCCGTGGCCGAGTTCCTGTCTCGGCTCGGCGCTGTCGCCCAGTCAGTGGTCGGAGCGGCCCGCGGCCAGGAGGGCCCCAGCCTGATGGAGGCCATCCAGACCCCGGCGCAGCGCGAGATCTTCGACCGGCTGACCGGGCTGATGTCCCTGCTCGAGGGCCATGCCGACTACGTCATGGACGAGGTGGGGCCCGAGCACGTGCCGACCGTCGCCGTCATCCGGGAGCGGTTCGCCGCGCGGCGCGCTCAGGCGGGGACCGTTGACGGGTTCGCCCGCCGGATGCTGGGCCTGGAGACCAAGATGCGCCAGTACACCAGTGGTGCGGACTTCGTCCGCGGCGTGATCGGCGCCGCCGGGGATGACGGATTCGCGCAGGTCTGGGCCGCGCCCGCGAACCTGCCGTCGGCCGATGAGATCGAGGACCCGCCGGCGTGGGTACGTCGCGTGCTGGGCTGATGGGTGCCCAGCGGCCTCCCCGGGCTGCGGTTCGTGCCGCTTTGCGCGACGGCCTGGCCGATCTCGAACCGGGGGACCGGATCATCGTGGCGCTCAGCGGCGGGGCCGACTCGTTGGCCCTGACCGGAGGGGCAGCCGTGGTGAGTGCTGAACTGGGGCTGCGGTGCGAGGCCGTCGTGGTCGATCACCAGCTCCAGGCCCGTTCCGCGGCCGTAGCGGCCCGGGCGGCCGAACAGGCCGGGTTGTTGGGATGTGCCGACGTGCGCGTCGTGACGGTTGATGTCCCGCGCGGGCCGGGTACCGGTGGGGTTGAGGCGGCGGCCCGGGCTGCGCGGTACGCCGCACTCGATGCAGCAGCGGCCGGCTCCGATGGGCCTGCGTCCGTCCCGATCGCGGCGGCAATCCTGCTCGGCCACACCCGGGAGGATCAGGCGGAGACAGTGCTGCTCGGGCTGGCCCGCGGCTCGGGAACCCGCTCGCTGGCCGGCATGCGCCCCCGGGCTGGCCGGTACCGGCGCCCGCTGCTCGACCTGCCCCGCGATGTCGTGGCCGCTGCTGCGTGGGCGGCTGCCGAGTCTGACCCCCGGCTGGAGCCGTGGACCGACCCGCACAACGGCGATCCCACCTACGCCCGCGTCCGGGTGCGCACCCTCGTGCTGCCGCTGCTCGAGTCGACCCTCGGCCCCGGGATCGTCGAGGCCCTGGCGCGCACCGCCGCCCTGGCCCAGCAGGACGCCGACGCCCTGGACGACTGGGCCGATCGCATCTGGGCCCAGGTGCAGGCGGGCGGAGGCGGAGGCGTGGGCGTGGGTGGAGGTGGAGGCGGGGGCGTGGGCGTGGGCGGCTCCCCGGCGGAGGCCGAGTCCCCGCAACTGGGTGGGTTGTTGCCCATAGAGGGTCGCCAACCTTCCAGATTCCCAGGACTTCCACCCTCAGGGGCCCCAGCGGCCCCGGGGCTGTGGTCCGGGGGTCCCGGGTCCGTTCCCGCCTCGGCGGAGGTCGCTTCCGCTCAACTGGGTGGGTTGCTGCCCCTAGAAGGTCCACAACCTGCCGGATTCCCCGAGCCGCTGCCCGCCGAGCCGCTGCCCCCGCGGACGCTACCCGCTCGGACGCTGGCCATTGGCACGCTGCCCGTTGCCGCCCTGCGCTCCGGCGCTGGGGACCTGCCACCGGCGGTTGTCCACCGGGTGATCCGACGGTTCCTGGTCGACGCCGGCTGCCCGGCCAGTGACCTGTCGTTCGGACACATTCGCGCGGTCGCGGGGCTGCTGGAGCCGAAGGGTGGCCGCGCTGAGATCGCCCTCCCGAGTGGGGTGCGCGCCCGGCGGGTGGCCGACGTGCTGGTTGTGAGAGCCTGACCCCCGTGGACGCCGCGGATCTGAGCACTGACCTCGAGAAGGTCCTCATCGATGAGCAGACGCTGCAGGCCCGCCTGCAGGAGATGGCTGCGCAGGTCGACGCGGACTACGTGGGCCGCGACATCCTGCTGGTCGGGGTGCTCAAGGGCGCGGTCATGGTGATGGCCGACCTCGCCCGGGACATGCGCACGCACCTGGAGATGGACTGGATGGCCGTCTCCTCCTACGGCTCGTCGACGAAGTCCTCCGGCGTCGTCCGCATCCTCAAGGACCTCGACACCGATGTGACCGGTCGGCACGTGCTGATCGTGGAGGACATCATCGACTCGGGCCTGACTCTCTCCTGGCTGTTCCGCAACCTGAACGCACGCGGGGCGGCCTCGGTCGAGGTGCTCACGATGCTGCGCAAGCCCGATGCGGTGAAGGTGGACCTCGTCCCGAAGTACATCGGCTTCGACATCCCCAACGAGTTCGTCGTCGGGTACGGCCTGGACTACGCCGAGCGCTACCGGAACCTGCGCGAGATCGGCACGCTGGCCCCACACGTCTACAGCTGATCGCCCGACGATCGAGTGCGGCCGCCTCAGTGGTTGGCCCGCCGTGGGACGGTGAGGGTAGCCTGCCCCAATCAGCCACGTCCGGAAGGAACCACCATGGGGCGCACTCGCTCCCTCGTCATGGCCGCCGTTGTCCTCGGAGCGGCGCTGGTGCCCGGTGCGGTGGCCGGTGCAGCCCAGCCGGACAAGGCGGACAAGGCCAAGGCCGAGCACGAACGGATCGTTGCCTACTGGACCCCGGAGCGGATGAAGGCAGCCAAGCCTCGCGACTTCGAGAAGCAGCCAGACGGATCATTCCGCCAGGTCGCCACGCCCAAGGGCAAGCCCAGCGGGGGTTCGAAGGGCAAGCCCGGTGGCGACGGGGGCGGCGGTGGTGGAACGACCACCGATCCCTTGGTCCCGATCACGTCAGGATCATCGTGGACCGCTGGTGGGCAGGCCCTGGCACGCACGGGCAAGGTCTACTTCACCATGGGGAGGTCGGGGTACGTGTGCTCTGGCGCGGTGGCCGATGACGGGAACACCGGCGGTGCCACGTCGATCGTGCTGACGGCAGCACACTGTGTCAACGACCAGACCAAGGCTGATGGATCGGGCTGGGCCCAGAACTGGATCTTCATCCCCGACTTCGACACGAAGTCGAACCTCAGCACCAGCGACTGCACATCGGTCGACACCGTGTACGGCTGCTGGACGGCGCAGGCGCTCGTGGCTCACGAGGGCTTCACGAGGGCCGGTGGCTTCACGACTCAGGCGACGCAGCACGACTTCGCCTTCGCTGTCGTGGGGGCTGGCGGACATGGCGATACCCAGCTCGACGCCGTGGTCGGCGGCTATCCGCTGTCGTTCGACCTCCAGCCGTCGGCACGGCTCAGTGCCTTCGGCTATCCGGCGGCGGGCAAGTACAGCGGCAACGACCTCACCTACTGCTCAGGATCGCTGATCACTGACCCCTACAACCAGGTCTCGGGCGCTGACGACACCTGGGGCCTCGCCTGCAAGATGACCGGCGGATCCTCAGGTGGCCCATGGTTGGTCACCGAGACGAAGGGCGACAGCAACGACGGCACCCTCAACGCGGTTGGTGACGGTGGCACCCTCGCTTCACTGAACTCGTACGGGTACTCCGGGGTCCGCTACATGTTCGGTCCGGTCCTCAACTCGAAGGCCCAGGCCCTCTACGCGGTGGCCAAGGCCGGCCCGGTGGATGATACGGATGTTCCCTGAGGCCGAACGCATCATCAACATCCGGTAAGGCTTCCCTACGCCCTGTGCGAACCGTGGGGGTGGGTGTCGGCGGATCGGTGTATTTTTGCGGGTACGGGCATCTGCCCGTCGGGCGGGCATGGGCCGGGAGGTCGGTCGCCCCGCACCCGTGAGGCCGGGGTGACCCGGGGCAGGGATGGACGTGAAGCGCTTCCTACGTGGTCCGATCTTCTGGATCCTGATCGCCACGCTGCTGCTGCTCATCGGCAGCAGCCTGGTCTCCGACGTCACCGGTCCGCGCCAGGTCGACACCTCCAGCGTGGTCTCGGCAATCGACCGCGGGGAGGTCACCGACGCGCTGCTCGTTGATGTCGACCAGCGCATCGAGGTCGATTTCGGCGACGGGTCGAAGAAGTTCGCGGAGTACATCGACGGTCAGGGCATCGACCTGCAGAAGCAGCTGCAGGCCCAGGTGGAGTCCGGTGCGCTGGACTCCTACAACGTCAAGGTCCCTCGGCAGAGCTTCCTGATCACCCTGCTCGTATCCCTGCTCCCCGTGTTCCTGATCCTGCTGCTGCTGTTCTTCTTCATGAACCAGATGGGTGGCGGCTCCAAGGTCATGAGCTTCGGCAAGTCCAAGGCCAAGCCCCTGAGCAAGGACCTGCCCAAGACCACGTTCGCGGATGTCGCCGGTGCCGAGGAGGCCGTCGAGGAGCTCGGTGAGATCAAGGAGTTCCTCCAGGACCCCGCGCGCTTCCAGGCTGTTGGGGCCAAGATCCCCAAGGGTGTCCTTCTCTACGGTCCGCCGGGAACGGGCAAGACGCTGCTGGCGCGGGCCGTCGCCGGTGAGGCGGGCGTGCCGTTCTTCTCGATCTCCGGCTCGGACTTCGTCGAGATGTTCGTCGGAGTCGGTGCCTCCCGAGTGCGCGACCTGTTCGAGCAGGCGAAGGCCAACGCCCCGGCGATCATCTTCGTCGACGAGATCGACGCCGTCGGTCGACACCGCGGCGCGGGCCTCGGCGGCGGCCACGACGAGCGGGAGCAGACCCTGAACCAGATGCTCGTCGAGATGGACGGGTTCGACGTGTCCGGTGGGGTCATCCTGATCGCCGCGACGAACCGACCCGATATCCTCGACCCAGCACTTCTGCGCCCGGGCCGCTTCGATCGCCAGATCCAGGTCTCCCCGCCGGACATGCAGGGCCGTTTCCAGGTTCTCAAGGTGCACGCCCGGGGCAAGCCGATGGCACCGAACGTCGACCTGGAGGCCGTGGCGCGGCGCACCCCGGGGTTCACCGGTGCTGATCTCGCCAATGTCCTCAATGAGGCCGCCCTGCTGACCGCCCGTTCCGGCGCGGCCCTGATCGACAACCGGGCCCTGGACGAGGCAATTGACCGCGTGATCGCTGGGCCGCAGAAGCGCACGCGGGTCATGGACGACCGCGAGAAGCAGATCACGGCCTATCACGAGGGTGGGCACGCCCTGGTTGCCGCGGCGCTGCCGGGCAATGATCCGGTGCACAAGATCACGATCCTCCCGCGCGGGCGGGCCCTGGGCTACACGATGGTGCTGCCCGACCAGGAGAAGTACTCGACCACCCGCAGCGAGATGCTCAACCAGCTGGCCTACATGCTGGGCGGCCGGGCTGCCGAGGAGTTGGTCTTCCACGACCCCACAACGGGGGCCTCCAACGACATCGAGAAGGCCACCTCGGTGGCGCGTGCGATGGTGACCCAGTACGGCATGACCGAGCGCCTGGGTGCGATCCAGTACGGCAAGGAGAGCGGCGAGGTGTTCCTCGGTCGCGACATGGGCCATTCCCGTGACTACTCCGAGGACATTGCCGCCGTGATCGACGAGGAGGTCCGCAGCCTCATCGACCACGCCCACAACGAGGCATTCGAGATCCTCGTGGGCAACCGCGATGTGCTCGACGCCTTGGTCATCGAGCTGCTGGAGAAGGAGACGCTGAACAAGGAGGAGGTCGCCCGGATCTTCGAGGCCCTGCGTCCCCAGCCGCTGCGGCCGGCGTGGACCGGTTCGGAGCGCCGGGCTCCCTCGGACCGGCCGCCGGTCGATGTGCCCGCGCGGGTCGGCGGTCCGCTTGAGACAGGCTCGATGCTGGGCGCCTACGGGCTGCCCGCCCCGGGTGGCACCTACGTGGCCATTCCCTCGGGCAACGGCGCCGAATCGGAGACAGCCGATCCGGCTGGTCCCACTGCAGCCACGAACGAGGCCACCGGCGCA
>JAQBEX010000019.1:0-9995 GCA_032123675.1 Actinomycetes bacterium | reverse complement strand
TGGTGCTCGTCGTCGGGGGTCACGTAGCCGATCCCTTCGTGCAACCTCACGGTGTTGTAGTGCACCCGGCAGCGGTCCAGCTCGGCTTCGAGTTCGCCTGGGTCGCGGATCTTTGCCAGGTGCGGATTCTCGCCCTTGACGTGGCCGAAGAACGACTCGATCCAGGCCTGGTCGTTCGGGGTCGAGGGCCGGCCGAAGTGTTGCGCGATTCGGGCTCCGGCCATGAACACCGCGGTCGCGGTGGAGGTCATCTGCGGGCCGTTGTCGCTGACCGCGAGCAGCACCGGGACCCGGTCGTCGTTGTCGGGCACGACGCCCGCGGCGAGCTCGTCGCGCAGGTCACCGTCGAGCAAGTGGGCCTTGCCGTCGGCGACCAGGGCCCGGGTGAACGCGACCTGCACCTGGGTGCTGCTCTCCTGCGCGCTGACCACCGTGGACAGCCAATACCGCGACACCACGTCGACCACAGCGACCGCACACCGGCGGCTGGCGGTGAAGTGGGTGAAGTCGTAGATGTAGATCACCCCGGGCACCAGCTCGGCCCACGCCGGCCACGGCGACTTCTCCCGGGGTGTCCGCGGGCCCGCGGTGGGCAGGATCACCCCGGCGGCCACGAGCACCCGCCAGCAGGTCGACTCCGACACGTGCACCACACCGAGGCGGGACCCGCGGTGGGCCAGCTTGCGGTGGCTACGGTCGACCTCGCCCCAGGCTTCGGCCAGGTCCAGGATCGCGGCCCGTTCCCAGTCCAGCAGCGCGTGCATCGCAGCACCCGGCACCTCGTCGGCCAGTGACCCGGTCAGCGCCCGCGACGTCCAGCGCAGCAGCCGGGTGTGCTCGATGCCCAGCAGCGCCGCCGACCGGCGCAGCGACCAACCGCCGCGCGCCTGGGCATGGGCCACCAACTCGAGCAACCCGGCCTTCACGCTGGCGTCGACCCGCGGTGGGACCAGGCCAGCGGTCAGTCCCAACGCGCTTTTCCCTGATGCAGATGCAAGGCCACCGCCTGCTCGGTGACCGTGGCCCGCAACCGCTCCACCTCGGCGCGAGCCGCCTCGAGCTGGGCCTGTTCCAGGGTGCGACCCGGCCGGCCCGGGACCGCCGCAGCCAGCGCGTCCAACGCGCCCTGCTTCGCGGTCCGGCACACCGACACCACCGTCGAACGGTCGATCTGCCACGCCTCGGCCGCCTCGCGCTGAGTGGCCTGACCGGTCAACACCTGCACATAGATCTCGTACTTCTCCGACGGCGCCAACCGCCGCCGAGACTTGCCCGAGGAACCTGCCTGAGACACTGCTACCTACCTTCCGGGGGAACGGGACAATACCCACCCCGTGGTAGGGAATTCTTTCCCGGAACTGGTGCACGAACTCAGACACGGAACGCGCATGGAAGACGCTGCGAAGAAACTCGACGAATCGATCAAATGGGCATACCAGTACTACGCCTACCTGCTCGGCGGAATCCACCAGGTCTCCGTCCAGTACCGCAACGTACCCGACACACACACAAGCCTGTCCGGCGACAACGTATGGGCAGCACTCATCCGCGAACAACGAGCCACCAGACAAGGCGCCCTCGCCGGTGACTACGTCGCTCAATTGATCAACGACGGACAGTTCGGGCGAAACCTCACCCTCAAAGAGGTCTTCGCCATGCCCTACACGAACCCAAACTGGCCCCTGATCGCCACCATCGACGACCTTCGCACCGCGCTCTTCACGCTGGTACACGACGGGAACTGGATGATCGTCAACAGCGACGGCACCGAAGCCCTGCCCGACACCCCCGGGCAGATACAGACCGGCACGATAAGGCAAGTCCTCACAAAGCGTCCCGAGCCCGAACCGGACCCAGTCGACCCTGCCGATGAGCAGACGCATCATGCAGACACCAAGACCGAAACCACCAGCACCGACACAACATCCGAGAACGACACCGCTGACAGCGAAGCCGCCTACGACCGCACCACCTTCACCCTCAGCGACACGTCCATCACCGACCTCGCCAAACGCGAACAGGTGTGGCAGATGATCGCCAATCTGGCTTCTTTCCTCGACCCAGCCAAGGCCACCGGGACAGATCTCCAGATGGTCAACTTCAACGTGACCATCACCGCCAGGCGAGGAGAAACCCAAGGGCTGGTCGACAAGGGCAACGAGACTCCGAACATGCGCACCCGAGTTGAAGAGGACGATTTCTAGACGCCCGGTGGGAGCGGTCGCGAGGTGCGCATGAGGATTCGAATACCGTCACAGCCGAACCGCGAGCAAAGCATTCGCTACGCGGACTTCATCCAGGCCGTGCGACGCTATCGCCCCAGCGACCTGTTGCCTGCTGTCGCTCAGGTTGCCATCGCCTACGCAGGTTCAGACGTCCAGCAGCGGCGTTCGGTCCCTCCGCACGCGTTGGCCGCGATCGCTCGCGAGTCTCTGTTGAACAGCCACGAACGCCGCGCCAACCATGAGGTAAGCGCGCAAGACGTCCTGCGACTGGTCGGACTGTTCAACAACACCTATGACCCAGACCCTGCATTCAATGCCCTCGCCGTGATGTCGCGGCACGCGTTCGAGCAGTTCCGCTATCAGGAGTTCGATCTGGGCGGATTGGCACGAACCCTCCTCCTGCTCAACCACATCGCGAACGAACCTCGGAGCAGGGTCACCCGGCAGGAGATCGAGGAGTGGTTCGGCGGCCCCGTCGCCGTGGTCCTGCGTGCACATCAGATCATCTGGATGCTCGTTAGCCGGGACGGAGGGTTGTGGTTGCCGCGAACGACGGACGACCTGCGGCACCGGTTCTCCGGCGACGACGCGCTTGTTGCCATGCTGGAGAAGACACCGCCAGAGTCCATCCTTGCGGTGGCGGACAGCATGACCGTGACCCAACAGGAGTTCCGCGAGCGCTACCCGCACAAACCCGAGGTCAGCCCCCAGCAAAGACGCTGGGCGGCAAACCCCCTGCACGTGACACCGCTGATCCTCCTGCCGGATGGGCGAGTTGTCTCACCGCAACCGAAGGAAATCCTGATCCGCGCGACCGTTGGGAATCTACTGCACCTCGTACCTTCCGAACGCAGGGAAGCGTTCATGCACGCCTTGGGGGACGCGACAGAGAAGTACGTCGGCGAACTCCTGACCGACATCGACGGTGCTGACGTTGAATCCCAAGTCGTATACGGCCCGAACAACGAGAGCAGCATCGACTGGCTCCTCATCCTGCCCACCGCCCTCCTCCTCGTGGAGGTCAAAGCGGTCCGGCCCTCAGTGAACGTGAAGATCGCGGCCGACAACCATGAGCAGGAGTTCGCCGACAGGCTCGACAAGGCAGCCAGACAGATCATCACCACGAACGAGTTGCTCGACACGCACCAGGCCTTCGCGCGCCTCCCCAAGGATCGGCCACGCATCGGAGTGATCGTCACCGGTGAGCCGTTCTACATGCCCAATCGCGCGTTCCTTGCACGGGTACTGGCGAAATCACCAATCCCCATTCTGGTCGGGTCAGTCCTCGACTTCGAACGGTTGTCCTGTCACACCGCCGACGAAGTCGAGAGCGCGTTCCGTGCTGTCGTCGCTGACGCGGAGCAGTCGACGTGGTACCTGGGAAGTGGACTGCACCGGCACCTCCCCGCGAAACAGCGCGTCGGGCGACTCGGACAGACCGCGATCGAGACCACGCTCAGCATCATCGACGACGAGGAGGAGGAGGACTGAACTGGGCAACGGCCCAGGGTGAACCCTCGCGGTGATCGTCAGCCGGGGTGCCAATCAGGGGAGGCCACCGCCCACGAAGCCCATCGACTCTCGGTCCAGGTCTGCCATCGATGGCCTGACCTGAGTTGGGTCAAAGGGGTTAGTGCCTTGACCGGGGGTGGGTGAGCGCGTCGAGGATTGCTTGCTCGTCGGGGTTGATGGCGGGTGGCAGGGTCTGGACGGCGCCGTTGATCTCGATCGTTGCCGAGCGCAGGGGGCGCAGTTGGCGTAGGACGCGTCGTAGCGCGAGACCGGTGCGGGCCTGGACGGTGCGCGAGAGGGCCAGCGCGGTGAACACGATGGTCAGGTGCGCTTCGATCGCTTCCCGGCGTCTGGCGTACAGGGGCCTGGCGGCGAGGTCGCTCTTGGACATCCGGAAGGATTGCTCCACGTGCCACAGGTCGCGGTAGGAGGCGATCACCTCGCTGGCGGTCATGGTCGGGGCGGGGATGTTGGTCACGTATCCGCGCAGGCCGGTCAGGCGCCGGGCTCGGGCCAGGGCGGCTTGGTCGAGGTATCGGGCATCGCCTGAGGTCTTGACGAACCTGGGGGTCCGCGCGGCCTTCTCACCGGCGATCACGGCTTTGGCCCGGTTCTCCTGCGCGGTCAGGGTCTTGTTGTCTCGGGCGGAGCGGGCCGCGGCGTAGGACCACACCGCCCGCCATGAGCTGGGGTGAGTCCCGGGGTCCCACACCGGCTCGGCGCGCAGCAGGACATCGTTGGCGGTGTTCGCCCCGATCTTCGGGGTGAGCGTGTCGATGACCTGACCGTCGGTGAACGCATCACCGTGCCAGCGGAAGTGGCAGGCCAGGTCGATCGGGGCCTTGGTCGTCTTGGCACCCACGATGAACCGGTGCCCGGCCTCATCGAGGGCGGTCAGGTTCGCCGCGGACAGCATCCCGGCATCGGCGACGACGACCAGGTCCCTCAGGTCGTGCCTAACCTGGAAGGCCTCGATGATCGGCACGATCGTGTGCTTCTCGGCCTTGTTGCCCTCCCAGGCGCCGATTTCCAGCGGGAACCCGTCCCGGTCCACCAGCAGGCCCACGATGATCTGCGGGTCGACCCGACGTTCCTTCGAATAGCCAACCTTGCGCAGCCCGTCTTCGTTCTCGGCCTCGAAGTGCAACGTGGTCACGTCATACAGACACAACGACACATCACCGTTGGCCCTGGCGTGCTCGAAGCACAGTGTCGCGAGCTGGTCGCGGTAGGCCCCGTCCTGGCAGCGACGCAGGGTCCTCTTGCGCGTCGACAGACTCGCCGAGCGACGGCCGAGGCCGGCCAGGACACGGTCGATGTCCAGCAGGCTGGTGGGCTCCACGACCCGGGCGATCACCAGATCCCGGAACACCTCGTCCCCGAGCGCGTCGAACCCCAGGTCCCGGTACACCCCGACCAACACGTCGTACAGCAGCTCCGAGGACGTCGCCAGCACCCGCGGCGCGGCCACCACCGCCCGCCACCCCCGCGCCGGCGAGTCCTGCGCCTCGAACAGGGTGACCGCCGGCGCCGGCACCATCGCGACCCTCTCCCTCGGCAGTGACAGGCCCAGATCCAACTCACCCTGGGCGTCGTCCTCAAGCAGGCGCCGGGCCGTGGCCATCAGCAACCCCAACTCGACCTCGTCACGGGCAGACCCCACATGAGCCACGATCCGGCGCCGCCCCGCCACGGACTCAGCGATCTGAACCGCGGTCGCTCCAGAAGCCGTCCGCACCCGCCGAACCCACGCCATCAACGAATCCTAGAACCCCGATTAGTGCCTCACGAACGCACCAAGCGAACACATCACCGCAGGTCAAGGCCCAGACACACCCCAGAACCCGCGATCAGTGACCCAACTCAGGCCTGAAGGACGGAGCCGGGTCAAGGCTGCGGTACCGAAACGCCGCGCCCAACAACTCGACCGCGGCACGCATCCGCAGCGCGGTCGGTTCGCCGTCGTCATCGCGAACTCGGGCCAAGAATATGGCCGAGGCCGCCAATTCGTCGGCAATGCGTCCACCTCCACGTTCGATCAACTCGGCGCGCTGCTGGCTCACTCGCTGCCGAAAGGCGTACTCACGCATGCGACGGGCCACAGTCGAAAGGCCAACACCGGCGCGATCTGCGGCTTCTCGATAGGTGTTACCTGAGGCGATGGCCAGCACAAGTAGCGCATCGGCGTTGTCCGAGTCGGGGCGGTTTCGTGTGGTCAACTGTCGTCATCTCCCGTCAGAAGGGTCTCGTCGGATCGACTTGCCCAATGGGCGGAGCGTGACCGATCGCGGTTGGGGGTCATCCGGCTGCCCTGGTCCCGCAGGTACGGCACACGATGGCCTTTCCCCACGTGGTCAGTTCTGGTTCGTCGCAACACGACAACACCGGCAGTGAATCGGTTTCGGAGGCTGCCTCCGGATCGGGCTCATCGGCGCTGTTACCGGTCACGTCACCGGTTACGTGGGTTGGGTTGGGTTGGGCTGGGTTGGGAACCCCAGCAGTTAGGGGAACTGAATCCTTCGCGGCCTTCCTCTTGCGATGAGCGGCGACCTTCCGTCGGTTCCGTTCCTGTTGGTGCTCCACCCACTCGCGGGTCATCTGCCACTCTGGGAATCTGCACCCGACTCCCCATGCGTCCCCCAAGTCTTCCCACCATCCGGCTTCAATCAGTTCGTTGATGCAGTCGCTGACGATGGCACTTGTTGCTGCGAACCGGCGGACCTGGCGCTTAGGGATTCGGAGATCAAGCAGCATCGACGAGGACCAGATCAGAGCCTCGATGTGGAGTCTGAACGCGCCGTCAGACAGTTCCTCGGCGATCGCCGAGAACTCGTCGCCCAACTTCGTGTAGGTCATCGGGCCACCTGCCAACCGCCTATATGTTCCATCGCCGGTCAGTCCTGTCTTGTTGAAGCCTGCGTGAGAGCCGCGCGTCGCAGCAGGTCAGGAGGCAGAGTCACTGGGGTGTGTCTCGCGTGGCATGTCCGTGAGGGCTTCCTCCACCTGCTCCGGGGTCATCCCGAGCACGTCGCCCAGCGGGCGGGCGGGGACGACCATGCGGCGGCGCACCCGCAGCACCGGCACCCCGGCGATGGAGCCCTCAGCGGCGGCGGCGTATCCGGCTGTGCGCCCGATCCCGACGAGGTGCGCGGCTTCGGTCACGGTGAGAGTCGTTCGCTTCATGCCGTCATATTAGCGACAGTCCGGCCCGTGGTGTACCGTATCTCCTGTGAATCAAACCCCGCAGGAGAATCAGACCACCGTCACCACAGCCACGGAGACGTGGACGGATTCGCACCCCACCACAGGCGGGCGCATCGCAGTCACCATGGGATGGACCGGCGACGGTCGCCTAGCACTGCTGCAACTCGCAGCGACAGATGAGGGGACGCAGGTGACCGCCCGCACCCTGCGCCGCCTGCCATTCGATCGGATCGCGGCAGCCCTCGCCCCCGTGGTCGAGGACGTGCAGCGGTACAGGGGCAGCGACGAGGCTCAGCGCGGCGAGCCGCTGGCGTTCTTCACCGAGCGGAGCGACGAACCGGCGCAGCCGCCCTCCCGTGGACGCCCGCCGCTCTACGGCCCGGAGCATTGGCAGCGGGTGGCAGACCTGTACCGGGAGGCCACGGCTGTAACCGGGTCCGCGTACAGCCGCAGGCCCGCTGCGTTCATCGTGGAGCGTTGGCCGGATGCCCCGTGGCAGGCCGCTGCCTCGGACCCCGAACGGCGCATGACGCAGGCCCGCAGATGGGTTCATGAAGCCAGGAAGCGCGGCTACTTGCAGCCCGCCCCACAGAAGGGAGCACGCACATGAACGAACGTGGTCAGGCAGCGCGCAGGCCGGCGCGGCTCTCAGAGAGGCACGACATCAAGCGGAACCCGCACCGCTGCGGCTTCGGTTGGTGGTGGATCGATCACACACATGACCCAAAGCGCGAGCAAGCAGCGCGGCGGCTCGCCGTCGTGCGACTCGGAGCGAGAGGCAGGGCGACATCATGACGAAGATCACGCAACCACGCGAGGGCGAACCGATCCGGCTCGTGTGCACGAGCGGCGGGGCACCCCGCTACCGGGTCACCTTGGACGTGTCCCGCAGGGGCGAGAAGCGCCAGCAGGTCACAAGCACGCACGAGAGCCTGACCGCCGCACGCAAGCACGTCAACGAGGTGCGGGCGAAGGTGGCGAACGGCACCTACAGCGCCCCAGTACGGACCACGTTCGAGGACCTGTCCAAGGACTACCTCCGGCGCGTGGAGCGCGGCGACCACGGGCGCAAGGCGGTCCGGGCGTCCACGCTGGCCGGGTACCGGGCGGCTATGGCGCGGGTCAACGAGCACATTGGGAAGCGGCCCGTCGCGGACCTCACCTATGACGACATCACGCGCATGGTGGACGCCATGAGCGCAACGCACTCGCAGAAGTCCGTCGCCTTGGCGCTGACCCTCACCCGGTCAACCCTGAGGTTCGCGCTGCGGGAGCGCATCGTGCCCGCGAACGTGGCCGACGATGTGAGTCCGAAGGGCAAGGCGGCAGCCGATGAGAAGTCCTACACCTCCGGGCAGGTCAAGGCCCTGTCACACGCGGCGGAGGGGCACCGGCTGGCCGGGGTGTTCGCCCTGATCCTGCTCGGTCTGCGCCGGGGTGAGGCCCTGGGCGTCAAGTGGGAGGACGTGGACCTGACTGCCGGGGTCCTGTCGGTGCGCCGGTCGCGGGTGTGGCTCGCCGGGGGGTTCGTGGACAACGCACCCAAGACGCTGCGAGGTGAGCGCACAGTCACTCTCGACACGGTGACCGTAGAGCGGCTCAAGGCCAAGCGCGCCATGCACGCGGCGGAGCGGCTGGCGCTCGGAGTCGGGCTGACAGGGGGCGACGTGCTCGCAGCCAACGAGGACGGGACGGCGCTGCGACCGGAGCACCTGACGACGGAATGGCGGCGGCTGTGCGCTCGGGCGTCGGAAGCGGAGCAGGAAGCCGACCGGCCTGCGGTGCCGTACTTGGGCCTCCACGCGGCCCGGCACGCACAGGTCAAGACGCTGCGGGCGGCGGGCCTGCCAGACGGGGTGATCGCGGCCCGACTGGGCCACGACGAGAACGTGATGCGCGCCACCTACGGGGTCCCACACGCGGCGGAGCAGGCGGCAGCGGCGGAGGTCATGGCCCGTTTGCTCGGGTGACTTGTGAGATTCCGGTGAGAATGGCGAAAGGCCCCCGACTCGAATTCGGGGGCCTTTCGCCTTCTGACCTGCTGTGTTACTTGTAGCGGGGGTAGGATTTGAACCTACGACCTCTGGGTTATGAGCCCAGCGAGCTACCGAGCTGCTCCACCCCGCGTCGGTTCTCAAAGTGTACGTGAGGTTCGACGAACCCGGCAAATCCCGGGCGGTCGGGGGTGGTCAGGCTCGCCGGCGACTGCCCGGCCAGCCCCAGCGAGCGGCGTGGGGCCGCACTCCCCCATCGGCTATCCCGCGGTCACGTCCGGAACCCCGATGATCGAGTACCCGCCATCGACGTAGATCGTCTGCCCGGTGATCATCCGCGCACCGTCCGAGGCGAGGAACGCCGCACAGGCACCCACGTCCTTCTGCGTGACGTCCCGGCGCATCGGCGACACCCTGCGGTTGTACTCCAGCATGAGGTCCAGCTCCGGGAGCCCGGACGCCGCGATCGTGCGGATCGGACCGGCGGAGATCGCATTGACCCGGATCCCCTCAGGGCCGAGGTCCGCAGCCAGCTCGCGCACATAGGCCTCCAGAGCCGCCTTGGCCACGCCCATCACCTTGTACTTGGCCGACACCCGCACCCCGCCGATGTAGCTCAGCGCGATGACCGAACCGCCGTTCGGCATGTGCTTGTGGGTCTCGTTCATCAGCGTGGCCAAGGAGTGCGCAGACGTGACCAGCGCGGTGGTGAAGTCCTCGGTGGAGGTCTCAACCACGCGACCGTCGAACGCCGTCTTCGGCGCGAACGCGATCGCGTGGATCACGATGTCGATCGGCGTCGTCACCTTCTCGAAGAAGGCATCGATCTCCTCGGGCTTGGTCACATCGCAGCGCTCGTAGGCGATCAGGTGCGGCAAGGTGGGTGCCAACTGCATGATCCGGCTGTGGAACCGGAACTGGTAGCCGAGGATGACCCGGGCGCCCTGTCGGGTCAGCTCCTTGGCGATCGCCCAGGCGATCGACTCCTCGCTGGCCACCCCCATCACCAGCGCTACCTTGCCCTTGAGCGGCTTCTTGATGGTCATCGGACCTCCACAGC
>JAQBEX010000018.1:0-6318 GCA_032123675.1 Actinomycetes bacterium | reverse complement strand
CAGGGAGCGGACGACGGCGGAGATCTCCGCGCGCATCTGGACGCGGAGCTTGGCATCGAGGTTCGACAGGGGCTCGTCCATGAGGAACACCTGCGGCTCGCGGACGATCGCCCGCCCCATGGCCACCCGCTGGCGCTGGCCGCCGGACAGCTGCTTGGGCTTGCGGTCCAGCAGTGGGGTCAGCTCGAGCATGTCGGCGGCCTTCTTGATCCGCGCGTTCATCTCGTCCTTGGGCATCTTGCGCAGCTTCAAGCCATAGGCGATGTTGTCGCCGACGCTCATGTGCGGGTAGAGCGCGTAGGACTGGAACACCATGGCGATGTCGCGGTCCTGGGGCTCGAGCTCGTTGACGCGCCTGCCGCCGATGCGCAACTCGCCGCTGGAGATGTCCTCCAGGCCGGCCACCATGCGCAGGGCGGTGGACTTGCCGCAGCCTGAGGGCCCGACCAGGACCAGGAACTCCCCGTCCGGGACGTCGATCGAGAGATCGTGAACGGCGTGGAATCCGTTGTCGTAGACCTTGTTGATGCCGTCAAGTTCGACGCTCGCCATGGATGCTCCTCGGTGTCAGCGGACGTGGGGTCTCATCGGTGGTTGTTGCGGTCAGCCCTTCACGGAACCAGCGGTCAGGCCGGTGACCAGTGAGCGCTGCGCGAAGGAGAAGACGATGAGCAGGGGGATTGCCGCCATCAGGGCGCCAGCGGCGAAGTAGCCCCACTCCTGCCGCAGCGGGTTGCTCACGTAGGTGTTCAAGCCGACCGCCAGCGTCGTCTCCTGTTGGTTGGGCAGGATGACCGAGGCGATCGCAAGCTCGTTGAACATGGACGTGAACGTCACGAAGAACACGACCGTGAGGATCGGCATGGCCAGCCGGAGGATCATGCCGAAGAAGATCCGGACGTGGCTGGCGCCGTCGATGCGGGCCGACTCGTCGATCTCCACCGGGATCGTGTCGAAGAAGCCCTTCATCAGGTAGGTGTTCACGCCCAGGGTCCCGCCGAAGTAGACCAGGGTCAGTCCCCAGATCGAGTTCAGGCCCAGGGCCGGGAAGACGTCGCGGATCTGGCTGAGCAGCAGGAAGATCGCGGTCAGGGCCAGGATCTGGGGGAACATCTGGACCAGGACGAGGGCCAGCAGCCCGGGCCGGCGGCCCTTGAAGCGCATCCGGCTGAACGCGTATGCCGCCGAGGCGCCCATGAGCACGGAACCGAAGGACACCACGGTGGCGATGATCACCGAGTTGCGGAACCAGACGGTGAACGGCAGTTGTTTGTTGTTCAGCACCTCGGTGAAGTTGTTCGTCGACCACTCCCAGGGCTTGGGGATCAGGCAGGTCATCGCCTGCAGGCCGGAGTAGCCCTGCGGGCAGGCGGAGGTCAGGGTGCTGCCACCGCCGAACGCGAGGTTCAGGATGTAGCCGATCGGGAACAGGGCGAACAGGACGGCGGCGACCATGATGGCGTGTCGCCAGCCAGCCACCCTGAGCCAGCGTCCTGCGGACATCTTCTCCACCTTCACCGGCTGAGGCGTGGTCGTGGTGCTCATGCGCCGATCTCCTCGAGCTTCTTGGTGGAACGGAACGAGATCGCCGAGATCGTCCCCACGATGATGAAGATGACCAGGCTGATCGCAGAGGCGAGGCCCAACTGCTGGTTGGTGTCGTTGAAGGCCTTGCGGTAGGTCCAGTTGATCAGCAGGTCCGTTGAGCCGCCGTCATTGATCTGCCCCTGGAAGGGGCCGCCTCCCGTGAGGTACTCGATCAGGGCGAAGTTGTTGAAGTTGAAGGCGAAGGAGGCGATCAGCAGTGGGGCCACCGAGATCATCAGCAGCGGCAGCACGATCGTGCGGAACGCGTGCAGCCCGCTGGCTCCATCGACGAAGGCCGCCTCCTTCAGATCGCCCGGGATGGCCGTCAGAGCCCCTGTGCAGACCACCAGGAAGTACGGGTAGGCGATCCAGAGGTTCACGAAGAGCACAGAGAGGCGGGCCAGCATCGGCTCGCCGAGCCAGTTCACGTTGCCCGGCAGGATCTGGTTGATGATGCCGAAGTCGACGTTCAGCATGCCTTTCCAGAGGATCGCCGTGAGGAAGATGGGCAGTGCGTAGGGCAGGATCAGCAGGACCCGGTAGTACTTCTGGCCACGCATCCTGCGGTCGTTCATCACGATGGCCAGCAGGAGGCCGAGCGCGAAGGTCGTGAACACGGTCATGAACGCGAAGACGAACGTCCAGACCGTGATGGGGAGGAAGTTGTTGCGGATCGTTGGGTCGCTGAGCAGCGACTTGTAGTTGTCGATTCCCACGCCGACGATCCAGCCGGGTTGCAGGACCTGGCCATCGGCGGACTCGAAGTTCCCCCCGGAGTTCGGGGAGTAGACCGTGCCGGTCCTGGTGTCGGTCATCGTGTCGTCGGTCTCGTCGTAGACGAAGCCGGACTGGAACTCCTTGGCCTCGAAGATGCTGGAGGCCTTCAGGAACGTTCCGGTCGTGTCATCGAGCGGGACCCGCAGAACGGTCCACTGGTCGGCGAAGTCCTGGTTGTCCGACAGCGTCCCCAGGTTCAGCGACTGGTAGCCCTGGACTCCGGTTGCCTTGGTGCCGTCGGACTGGAGGTCCTCGGCCGGGACGGGGTCCAGGCTCTCGGGCGTGCCGATGTAGGTCTGGCCAGCCCTGTCGGTGCCCTCGGGGAAGGTGACCAGCATCGACACCGTGCCACCCTGCTCGATGGGCACGACCGGGTACTGCGCCGAGTCCACGATCGGCTGTTCCCCTCGCGACAGGAGGGCCGAGATTGCGTCGTCCTTGTCGCCGAGGTGGCCCGTGCCGTAGTTGGTGAAGGAGGCGCCGGCGGTCAGGAGCATGGTGGCCAACTGGTACACCAGCAGGAACATCAGGCCCGGCAGCAGGTACTTGAGTGGGATGCCCTTGGTGAAGTAGATCGCGTTGACGACCAGCAGGGCGAAGATGAAGAACCCGATCCCGATTGTCCACCCAGCGTCGAAGCTCTGGATCAGCGCCCAGACGAGCAGGGCGTCGATCATCCCGACGAGGATCAGCTTGACGGCCAGCCCACCTGCGGTGGTTGTGCTGGACTTCTTGCGGACAACCTCGTCCGGGGCGGGCTTCGTCGTGGTGCTCATGATCGGGTTCTTCATCCCTTCGTGATCAGGTGATGATCAGCGGTTCCCTTACTACGACGCGGCGATGGTCGTGGTGATCGCGTCGCCAGCCTCGGTCATGGTCGTTGTCGGATCCTCACCCGACGCGACCTTGAACTCGGACAGGCCGAGGGACTCCCAGACTGCCCCCATCTCCGGCACGGACGGCTGCGGGATGCCCTGCAGGCCGTACTCGATGAAGCCGGCGACGATCGGGTCCGCAGACACCTTCTCCGCAGATTCGGTCCACGCCGGCGGGCGCGGATCGGCAGCGTAGATGGCGTCCATGAACTCGGTGGTCATCACGTAGTCGTTAAGGAACGTCTGCGCGATCAGGGCGTTGGCGGCCTTGGTCGGGATGAACATCGTCTGGACCCCGATGAACGCCGACGAGGTGCTCGGTCCATCCGGCACCGGGCAGACAATCGTGTCGGGAACCGCAGCAACCGCGTCCGGAACGTTCCACGGGCCCGTGATGAACCACGCGGAATCACCGCTGTTGTAGGACTCCTTGGCGATGTCGTCGGTCACGGAGGCCTTGATCAACTTCTTGTCCGCCATCATCTGGAGGCTCTCCGCAGCGGCGATCGAGCCGGCCTCGCCCACGCCCATGTCTTCGACGTTGGTCGAGCCATCCGCGTTCTGGCCGAAGATGTAGCCGCCGTTGGCGCTGTAGAGCGGGTACCAGTGGTACGCGTCACCCTCGGCGCCGATCTGGAGGGCCAGCGGCAGCGACGCGTCGCCGTCCTTCCGCAACTTCTCACCCTGGGAGACGAGGTCGTCCAGAGACGCCGGGCACTCCGGGGAGAGGGCTGGGTTGGTCAGCAGGGCAACGTTCTCCACGGCGTACGGAACGCCGTAGCTGCTCCCGTCGTAGGCGACGGCCTGCACTGCGACATCGCCGAAGCTTGCTGCCTTCGAGCCCAGGTCGAACGGTGTCACGACACCGTTGGTGACCAGCTCGCCGAGCCAGTCGTGGGCACCGATGAACAGGTCCGGGACGTCGCCGGTCTGGTTGCCCTGGACGACCTTGGCGCGGATCTCACCGAAGTCGATCTGGACGACCTCGCAGGTGATCCCGTTGGCCTCGGCGAACTTGTCGCACTCGGCCTGGATCGGGGCGGTGCGGACCTCATCGGCCCAGATGGTGAACGTCCCCGATCCGGCGGCTGGCGCTTCGCTCGAGGCCTCTGTGGCGGTATCACTGCCGCTGCTGCACGCAGCGAGCAGGAGGGCGAGGCTGGCTGCAGCAGCCCCGACTTTGGTGGTGCGGCGCATGGATGCTCCGTTTCTGGTCAGTGGTACACGGAGCCTTCAGGGCTCCGTTGGTTCGCATCATGCACCTCGGGGGACCGGCATGCGACGCATGGGCCGGTTCGAGGTGGCCGATTTGTGATCCGTTACCAAATTGTTGTCAAGCCAGTCTGTACCCCCGGCAGGTGGCGAAGCAACGCGAGCAGACCCCTGATCATCCGGCGTCGATGCCGGCCTGGATCTGCACCCCCGTGGCCCGCAGTGTGCGGCGTGGATCAGCGCCGGCCATGACATCGGCCTCGGCCTGGCTCAGCGGTGCCCAGACGAGGTCCATCTGCGCGAGGTTGGGCAGCGGCGCGGAGGCGTCGGCATAATCGCCGAAGCCCGAGATGACCGCGTCGGACGAGGCCAACTCATACGAGGCGATCCACGCTGGTGCCAGGCCGCCGGGGGCTGCCAGTGTGCTCATCACGGTCGTGGTCATGGCCGTCGTGGCCAGGTACTGGCTGGCGTCCGCTGGATTCCTGGCGAAGGCCGACTGGAGCAGGCCCTGGGCGCTGACCAAGGCCTCGCTGCGTGAGCCGAGCACGTCATCGAAGCCGGGAACGGCCTCAACGACGAAGGGCACGTCCGACTGGCGCACAGCATCGATGGAATGCGGCCCGGCGATGAGGTAGGGCGACCGGCCCGCCGTGAAGGACGCCAGGGCGTCATCGGCGGTCAGGCCGGGATCCAGTGCGCCGTCCTTGGTGAGCCGGGCCAACTGCCTGGCTGCGACGATGCTGCCGCGCTGGCCAACCTCCACCTGGTCCGCGGTGTACCCGCCCTGGGGGTCGCTGCCGAAGATCTGTCCGCCGCCGGCGCTGTAGAACGGATACCAGTGATATGCATCCCCAGCCGGTCCCACGGGGAGGGCGATCGGCACGATCTTGCGGTTCTCGTCGGCCAGCTCGAGACCTGTTCGCGCCATCACCTCGATCGACTCAGGCGGGTCCGGTGCGAGATCGGTGTTTCGCAGCAGGGCGACGTTGTCGGTCGCGAACGGGAGCCCGTAGGTGCGGCCCTGATAGGTGAAGGCCTCTGTCGACACCGACCGGAAGCTAGCGGTCCGACCGGCCATATCCACCGGGACCAGCACGCCGTAGTCGGCCAGTCGTCCCACCCAGTCACTCAGCCCGACCAGCAGATCCGGACCCTGGCCCTGGGGGGCCAGCTGGACGAACTGGTCGCGCACGTCGGCCAGATCGGCACCGACGGTCTCGACGACGACGGCCACGCCGGTCGCCTCCTCATGTGCGGCCGCCGAGGCCTCGAGCGCGCCTGCATGGGCCGCGTCGGACCAGATGAGGATCGATGAGGTGGCTTCCGGTGATCCGCTGGCGCTGGGCTCAGCCGACGGGTCGGCGGTGTCGCCGCCCGAAGATCCGCACGCGGCCAGCAACAGCCCGCCCAGAGCCAATGCTGCTGTGGACACCCCTGCGCGCATGACTTCGCCACCTTCTGCCCCTCGGCGCCGATGTTCCGGCATCACCGCGCATCATCGCGCGCGGACGTGGCAATGGCCAAAATGCAGCAGGGGTGTCGCGGTGCTCTACCCTTGTCGGCATTGCCGGCGTGGCGCAATTGGCAGCGCACCTGTCTTGTAAACAGGGGGTTCCCGGTTCGAGTCCGGGCGTCGGCTCCGTATCGTCGCAGGTCAGGGGCTTATTGGGGCAAGGGCATATGCCCCTATAGGTATCACGGATTTGCCTACGATTTGCCTACGTGCCTCGTCCGCGCCCGCTGCGAGGCTCTCGAGCGACCCAGCGAGTCCCTGGATGACGCCATGGACAAGGGGCATCTGTCGCCGGCGTTGGCGGCCGAGCAGTGGGAGTCAGCGGCCGGGCGCGCCGAGCTGGCTACTCCG
>JAQBEX010000017.1:0-5844 GCA_032123675.1 Actinomycetes bacterium | reverse complement strand
GTGCCGGCCAGGACCTCCACATCCGCGACTGGGCGATCCCCGGCCGCGAGTCCCATCACGGGCAGGTCTGCGCCGGTCACTGACCCGGCCCGGGCCCACAGGTCAGCGACCTCGCACGACGCATCCGGCAGCGCCCCGATCGCCCGCGGGTCCACCACCCGGGTCTGGTCAAGAGTGCTGCTGGTCACTGGACCCCCCATCCACCTGATTCGTACTGATGTTCGAACACTACCCCCACCCTCCGACAACACCACCCCACCCGAACCACCCTGTGGACAGACGCCCACGGACGGTCTGCGACCCGGCATCGTGGCGGCAGCACTGGGCTCGTCCCACCCCCTCCTGCGCTGATCCGAAGCTAGGCTGCGGCCATGGGAATCCAAATCTCACCGAGCATCCTCGCGGCCGACTTCGCCGATCTGGCCAGCGAGTGCGACCGGGTCGCCGCGACGGCCGACTGGCTGCACGTCGATGTCATGGACAACCACTTCGTCCCCAACCTCACCCTCGGTCTGCCCATCGTGGAGGCGCTGCTGTCGCGCGTGCGCACGCCGGTGGACTGCCACCTGATGATCGACGACCCGGATCGGTGGGCGCCGGGGTACGCCGAGGCAGGCGCGGGCAACGTCACCTTCCACCTTGAGGCGGCGCGGGCCCCGGTCCGGCTGGCGCGCGACATCCGCAGGCAGGGTGCGCGTGCCGGGGTCGGGATCAAGCCGGCGACCCCCGTCGATTCCCTCGTCGACCTCGTCCACGAGATCGACATGGTCCTGATCATGAGCGTCGAGCCGGGGTTCGGCGGGCAGCCGTTCCTGGAGCTCGCGGTGCCCAAGATCCAGGCGGCCCGCCGGCTCATCGGCGACGCAGACATCTGGCTGCAGGTCGACGGCGGCGTGTCCGAATCCACGATCGAGCGATGCGCCCAGGCCGGGGCCGACGTGTTCGTCGCGGGCTCCGCGGTCTTCGGCGCTGCGGAGCCGGCGGCAGCATGCACGGCCCTGCGCGCGTCAGCGTCCGCCGCGTCGCCCCTGTGAGCGAGCTCAGCCAGCCGACCGCAGCCGAGCGGGCGGCGATGGTGCGTGCCGTCGAGCTGGCGACCACGGCCGGCGTCCCGCGCAGCCCGAACCCGCGGGTGGGATGCGTCCTGCTCGACCCGTCCGGCGCCACCGTCGCGGAGGGCTTCCACCGCGGCGCTGGCACGGCACACGCTGAGGCCGCAGCGCTGGAGGCCGCTGGGGGAGCCGCTCGTGGCGCGACCGCCGTGGTCACGCTCGAACCGTGCAACCACACCGGGCGGACAGGTCCGTGCGCCCAAGCGCTGATCGATGCCGGCGTTGCCCGCGTCGTCTACGCCCAGGCTGATCCCAACCCGCTGGCGGCCGGGGGAGCGCAGCGCCTCGGGGCGGCGGGCATCGACGTCGTCGCGGGATTGCTCGCCGACGAGGCGGAGCAGGTCAACGAGGCGTGGACCTTCGCAGTCACCCACGGCCGCCCGATGGTCACCTGGAAGGTCGCCAGCTCGCTTGACGGTCGAATCGCCGCAGCAGACGGGTCCAGCCGGTGGATCACCGGGGAGGCCGCCCGCGCCGAGGTCCACGAGCTGCGCGCCAAGGTCGATGCTGTCCTGATCGGCACGGGCACCGCCCTGGCCGATGACCCGTCGCTGACGGTCCGCGATGCGGCGGGCAACGCGACCGGTCGGCAGCCGCTCCGGGTCGTCATGGGGCGCTCCGAGATCCCCGCGGACGCGGCGCTGCGCGACGGCCGGGCCGCGCTGCGAGTCTTCCCGGATGAGTCGCCCGCGCGCGTCCTGGCGTTGCTGGCGGACGACGACGTGCAACACGTGCTGCTCGAAGGCGGGCCAACTCTCGCCGCAGCCTTCCTCGCCGACGGGCTCGTCGACCGGGTGATCTGGTACCTGGCACCCATCCTGCTCGGCGCGGGACCGGCCGCCGTGGGCGATCTGGGCATCCCGGGGATCGGCTCGGCCATGCCCCTGGAGATCACTGGATCGACCCGAGTTGGCCAGGATGTGCGTCTGGACGGGAGAATGGCCCCCACGGAGCCTCAACGAGGGGGGTAAGCACCCCTGCTCACCGGGTCCGCACGCATCAAGGAGGTCACGGAAGTGTTCACCGGCATTGTCGAGGAGCTCGGCCAGGTCGTCGAGGTCACCCCGTTGGCCGACGACTCATCGCGCCTGGTGATATCCGGGCCGCGCGTGACCTCCGGCGCCTCCCACGGTGACAGCATCGCGGTCAACGGCGTGTGCCTGACCGCGGTCTCCCTCGACGGCGACCGGTTCAGCGCCGACGTGATGGCCGAGACCCTGCGGCGCAGCGCCCTTGGTGCCCTGCGGCCCGGCGACCCGGTCAACCTGGAGCGGCCGATGGCAGCCGACGGGCGCTTCGGGGGTCATATCGTCCAGGGCCACGTCGACGGGCTCGGCCGGATCCGGGCCCGGCACCCCAGCGAGAACTGGGAGGTGGTGGTGGAGGTCGAGGTTCCCGTCGAGCTCGCACGCTTCCTCGTCGAGAAGGGGTCGATCACCATCGACGGCGTGTCACTGACCGTCGTGGAGGTGGTGGACGGCTCCGACGCTGCCGGCGATGAGTCCTGGTTCTCCGTCTCCTTGATCCCGACCACGCTTTCGGACACCACGCTCGGCAGTCGGCAGGTCGGCGACCCGGTCAACCTCGAGGTGGATGTCATCGCCAAGTACGTCGAACGCATGGTCGGCGTGCGCGCATGACGCCCCGGGATTCGGACTTCGGCCACGCAGGCATCCCCACCGGCTACGACGACGAGCCCGCAGAGCGCGTGGCTGCGCAGCCGGTGGCGGCCAGCGAGGTCGTCGTGGACCCACCGACGACGGCCTCGACTGATTCGACCGGCTCGACCGGCTCGTCGGCATCGTCGGCCATGACGACAACGACCCAGGCGGACGAGTTCGCCTCCGCCGCACCGACCTCGGCCGCCGGTGGGGTCCCGCTCGACGGCATCCCGGCTGCGATTGCGGCCGTCGCCCGGGGCGAGGCCGTCGTCGTGGTGGATGACGAGGACCGTGAGAACGAGGGCGACCTCATCTTCGCCGGCCAGCGTGCCACCCCGGAGCTGACGGCCTTCATGATCCGGCACACCTCCGGGTACATCTGCGTGAGCCTGGTCGGGGAGGACCTCGATCGGCTCGGCCTGCCGCCCATGACTGCCGTGAACGAGGATCGGAAGCAGACGGCCTACGCCGTGTCGGTTGATGCTCGCGACGTTGCATCCACGGGTATCTCAGCCGCCGACCGGGCGCACACCATCAAGGTGCTCTCGGACTCGGCCACCGAGGCCCACGACCTGACCCGACCTGGGCACGTGATGCCCCTGCGCGCCGTGCCCGGTGGGGTGCTGCGCCGCCCGGGGCACACCGAGGCGGCGGTGGACCTCGCCACGCTCGCGGGGATGACTCCTTCGGGTGCGCTGTGCGAGCTGATGAACGAGGACGGCACCATGATGCGCGCGCCACAGTGCCGTGCATTCGCCGATGAGCATGGCCTGGTGATGATCTCGATCGCGGACCTCATCCGCTACCGACGAGGTCACGAACGTCAGGTTGAACGGGTGGCAACGACGACGCTGCCCACGGTGTTCGGCGACTTCAGGGCGGTCGGCTACCGCTCGTCGCTGGACGAGGTCGAGCACGTCGCACTGGTCGTCGGGGATATCGGTGACGGGGAGGACATCCTGGTCCGCGTGCACTCCGAGTGCCTCACGGGCGACGCCTTCGGATCGTTGCGCTGCGACTGCGGACCGCAGCTGCAGGCGGCGCTTCGGGCGGTGTCCGACGCGGGGCGCGGAGTCGTGCTCTACATGCGCGGGCACGAGGGACGGGGGATCGGCCTGGTCTCCAAGTTGGCCGCCTACGCCCTGCAGGACGGTGGCCGGGACACGGTCGATGCCAACCTCGACCTGGGGCTGCCCGCCGATGCGCGCAACTACGGCACCGGCGCCCAGATCCTCGCGGACCTCGGTGTGCGGACCATGCGCCTGCTGACTAACAACCCGGCCAAGCTCGCGGGCCTGTCCGGCTACGGCCTGCGGATCGTGGATCGCGTTCCGCTCGAGATCGCCCCCAACCCCTTCAACGAGGTCTACCTGGCCACGAAGCGGGATCGGATGGGTCATATGGGAGGACATCGATGAGTGGTTCAGGGGCTCCGGGCATCCAGATCGACGCCGAGGGCAAGCGGGTCGCGATCGTGGCCTCCTCGTGGCACGACACCGTGATGGACGGGCTGATCGAGGGTGCGACGTCCACCTGCACCCGGTCCGGGGCCGTCAGCGTGCTCTACCGGGTCCCCGGCTCCTTCGAGCTGCCGCTGGCCGCTCAGGTGGCCGCACGGGCGGGCTTCGATGCGGTGATCGCCCTCGGCGTGATCATCCGCGGGGGCACCCCCCACTTCGAGTACGTCTGTGATGCTGCCACGTCGGGGTTGTCCCGCGTTGCCCTCGACACCGGCGTTCCGGTGGGTTTCGGCCTGCTCACCTGTGATGACGAGGCCCAGGCCCTCGACCGAGCCGGCCTGCCCGGCTCTCACGAGGACAAGGGCCGCGAGGCTGCCGAGGCGGCCCTGTCGCTCGCGCTGACCATCCCCGGCATCCGGCGACCGGGATCGGGCGTCACAACGGGCTTCTGAACGGCCGGTAGTCTTGGCGCCGTGAAGACCTTCGACGAGCTGTTTGCCGAGCTCTCTGAAAAGGCCGTTGCGGGGGATGCCGGATCGGGGACCGTTGCGCTGCTCTCCGGCGGTGTGCACGCCGTCGGCAAGAAGGTTGTCGAGGAGGCCGCCGAGGCCTGGATGGCTGCCGAGCATGAGGGGCCCGCTCGCACCGCTGAGGAGATCTCCCAGCTGCTCTACCACGCACAGGTCCTGATGATCGCCTCGGGACTGACCCTCGAGGACGTCTACGACCACCTGTGATCCACCGCTCTTCAGTGAGGACAGTCATGCTCCGCATCGCCGTGCCCAACAAGGGCGCTCTTGCCGAACCCGCGCGCGGGATCCTGCGCGAGGCCGGCTACCTCGCGGGGGCCAACGTGCGCGACCTCGTCGTCACTGACGAGACCAACGGTGTCGAGTTCTTCTTCCTGCGGCCCCGCGACATCGCGATCTACGTCGGCTCGGGGACCCTGGACCTCGGGATCACCGGGCTCGACATGCTGCTCGACAGCCGCGCGTCGGCCAAGGAGGTCATGCGCCTGGGATTCGCCCCGTCGACGTTCCGGCTGGCCGTCCCCGCTGGTGCGGCCCACGAGGTCGCGGACCTGTCTGGGAAGCGGATCGCCACCTCGTACCCGGGGCTGCTCGACGACTACCTGGCCCGTTCACAGGTGGAGGCAACAATCGTCCGCCTCGACGGCGCCGTGGAGAACGCCGTTCGACTCGGTGTCGCTGAGGCTGTGGCCGATGTCGTGGCCACCGGGGGCACGCTGCGCCAGGCCGGGCTGGAGCCCATCGGTGACCCGCTGCTCATCAGCGAGGCCCTTCTCATCCGGCGCGCCAGCGTCGGCCAGGAGGGCGAGGTCGCGACGTTCGTGCGCCGGATCCAGGGCGTCATCGCCGCGCGGACCTATGTGATGGTCGACTACGACATCCCGGCCGAGCTCGTCGCGGCGGCCTGCCAGATCACTCCCGGCATCGAGTCGCCGACGGTGTCACCGTTGGCCAATGCCCGTTGGTCGGCGGTGCGCGCGATGGTGGCGCGCGAGAAGGTGCACCGCGTGATGGACGAGCTCTACGAGTTGGGTGCGCGCGGGATCCTCGTCACCGACATCCACGCCTGTCGGCTCTAGGG
>JAQBEX010000016.1:0-6702 GCA_032123675.1 Actinomycetes bacterium | reverse complement strand
CACCTCCCACGCTGAGCATCAGGTCGATCAGGCACTCAGGGATCAACGACGGGGCCACAGTGCTGCCGCGCGAGTACCAGACCGTGCCGACCCGCATCAGCGCCTGGGACTGCCCGATCACGGGCTGCTGGCTGAGCACCTCACCTGGCTGGGATCCGCCGGCGATCGCCGTATCGACAGACCGCGCGTCCAGAAGGGCACGCGTGAGGCCGATCGACTGCCGTTCGTTGGTCAGGTAGGTGCGGCTGACGAGGTAGATCCCACTGGCCACCAGGACGGCAACGAAGGCCGACAGCACCGCGAACACGAGTGCTACCCGCGTACGCAGACCGAATCGCATCGGTCAGGCCTTGAGGCGGTAGCCGAATCCGCGGACGGTCATCAGGTGCAGCGGCTGGGCTGGGTCCGTCTCCATCTTGGCCCGCAGCCGGTACACGAGATTGTCCACGACGCGTCCGTCGCCGGGGTTGCGGTACCCCCAGACGTTGCGCAGCAGGTCGTCGCGACTGACCACCCGCTCGCGAGCACCGATCAGCTCGGCCAGGAGCTTGTACTCCGTCGGCGACAGCGGCACGATCCGCTGCCCCACCTGGACCTCGGCCGTGTCGGGTCGCAGCACGACCTCGCCACACTCGAGCAGTCCATGGTCGACCTCAACGTCACCGGAGCGGCGGATCTGGGCACGGATCCGCGCGAGCAGCTCCTTGGTGACGAACGGCTTGGTCACGTAGTCGTCGGCGCCGGCCTCAAGCCCGGAGACGACATCATGGCTGTCGGCCTGCGCAGTGACGATGATGATCGGCACTCGGCTGGTCGCCCGGACGCTACGAACGACGTCAAGGCCATGGATGCCCGGCAGCCGGAGATCGACGAGCAGCACATCGGGATCCTCGTCCTGCCCGATGACCAGCGCCTCCTCCCCGTTCGCAGCCTCGAGGACCCGGTACCCGTCATCCTCGAGGGCGTAGCGGATCACCAAACGGATCTCTTCGTCGTCCTCGACGACCATGACTGTCTTCCCCACGTGCCCTATTCAACCCCGACTTGGCCGTAATGACGCCATGCGCCCCCCGAAACCCCCCATTTCGATGCACCTGGGACCCGCGAGTTGCCTGACCGAGACCGGCTCACTCGGCGCGCCGGAGCTCCAGGACCGGCAGGCCGTCGGGGTTGGCCGCGTCCATGCGGATCTCCTCGTCAGCGACGAACTGCCGGATCAGGTGGGACAGCTCACGCGGGCGGGCGAAGTTGATGGAGTGCGCTGCGCCCTGGAGGAGCACGATCCTGACCGGGGCAGGGAGATCGCCCATGGCCCGGCTGATGTTCTTCCACGGGGGCCGCACAGGATCCTCGCTGCCGATCACGATCATGACCGGCATCGGCATGGACATGATCCGGTCATACGCCGGGAACTTGGCCATGGCGATGAAGAGCCGCATCGCTCGGATCATGCCGAAGCGCAGGTAGTCGGGCACCGCCACGGGCAACAGCGAGGGAGGCTCGACGAGGCCATCCCGGGCCATCTGCACGATGGCCTTGCCAAGTGGCTGGTTGTGCGGACCGCCGGCCAACGAGACCAGGATCGCCTTCGACACCTTCTCAGGAGCCTCAGCGATGAGCTCCGTGGTGATCGCGCAGCCCAAGGAGTTGCCGACCAGGATGGCCTGCTCGATCCCGACCGCATCCATGAAGTGGTTCAGGGCGGTGCCCAGCTCCTCGATGGTCAGCGGCACCCTCGGCTTGGGGCTCCTGCCGAAGCCAGGCAGGTCAGGAAGGTACACCCGGAACGAGTCCGTGAGCAGCTCGGCCGTGGGCAGCAGGTAGGTCCCCGAGATCGCGAACCCGTGCTGATGGATCATCACGGGCGCATCGACCGGTCCGCCGACGCGGTATCGGATCCAGTTGCCGTCGACAAGGACGCTGTTCCAGGTGAATCCGTTGTCAGCCACGGTGGCATCCTGCCACCCCGGCAACGCCCTGACCACGGCCACCGCGTTGCCGAGGTCAGGGCGTTCGCACGCCCAGAAGGTCCCCAGGGTCAGCTGACCAGGGCGTGCAGGGCCTCATCGCCAGGACGCACGCGGAGCACCGCGGGGGTCACCCCGGCCTTGGACGTGATGGCCGTGACCGACCGCTGCTGACGCAGGGTCGCCAGGGAGATCACGGTGCCCGATGCGCCGGCACGCGCGGTTCGCCCGGAGCGGTGCAGGTACTCCTTCGGCCCGTGCGGGGGGTCCACGTGCAGCACGAGGTCGATGTCATCGACGTGCAGACCGCGGGCGGCCACGTCGGTGGCGACCAGGACGTCGATCCGGCCGCGCCGGAAGTCCTCCAGCGTGCGGGTCCGCATTCCCTGCTTCATTCCACCGTGCAGGGCTGCAGTGCGCACGCCCTGACCCTCGAGCTGGCCGGCCAGACGGTCCGCACCGAGCTGGGTGCGCACGAACGCAACGGTGCGGCCTTGGCGCATCGCGATGTCCGCGGTGACCGCGTCCTTGTCCTTGGGGTGGACGAGCACGACGTGGTGCTCCATCGTGCCCACGGTTGCCGTGGCTGGGTCGGCGTTGTGGACGACGGGGTCATGCAGGTACTTGCGCACCAGCCGGTCGACGTCGTGGTCCAGGGTCGCGGAGAAGAGCAGCCCCTGCGCGTCGTCGGGCAGGCGACTCATGATGGCCTCGATCTCGGGCATGAAGCCAAGGTCGGCCATGTGATCGGCCTCGTCGAGGACAACGACCTTGATCGCGCCCAGGTCAACCGAACCGCGTTCGGCCAGGTCGACGAGGCGGCCGGGAGTGGCCACGACGATGTCGGCACGCTCCAGGCCGCGGATCTGCCGGTCGTAGGAGCTGCCCCCGATGATCAGCTGGGTGCGCATGCCCAGAGTTGCAGCCAGGGGCTGCAACGCGTCGACGACCTGCATCGCGAGCTCACGGGTCGGGGCCAGGATCAGCCCGCGGGGCTGGCGCCGCTTGTCCCGAGGTCCACCCAGGATCGTGAGCATGGGCAGCCCGAAGGACAGGGTCTTGCCCGAGCCCGTCCGGCCCCGACCCAGGACGTCGCGCCCGGTCAGGGCGGCCGGAACCGTCATCGCCTGGATCGGCGTGGGATCTGTGATGGCCTGGCTGGCCAGCACGGCGGCAAGCGCCGTCGGCACGCCAAGATCGACGAACGCGTTGGGTCCGGTCAGCGCCGGGACCTGGGGGGCGCGCATGGGCCGGTCGCTGCGATCACGGCGATCGGTGCGGCCACGGCGCTCGTACCGGTCACGGCGCTCGTACCGGTCGGAGCGGCCCTGGTGCGGCGGGCGCCCGGAGCGGGCCGGCCGATCCGGGCGACCGGTCCGGTCCGTGCGCGGGGCACCATCGCGGTCCATGGTCGCGGTGGCCTCGCCGGACTGGGACCTGGCACCCTTCCACGAGCCCGACTGCTGGGCGCCGTTCTTCCAGGAGCCTGACTTCTTGGCGCCCTTCCAGGAGCCCGACTGCTTCGCAGCCTTCCAGGAGCCCGACTCCTTGGGCCCCTTCCAGGAGCCTGACTTCTTGGCACCCTTGGACGGGGCCGTCGTGTTCGTGCGCGGGCCCGATCGGGGCGCGCGGGATTGCGGGGCGTTCTCAGCCACGGTGTTCCTTCTCATTTCAGGGCGTGTCGTCTTCAACGCGTCTGAAATGGCCGCCATAGGGCCAACTGAGGAAACGTTGCTCAACGAGATCGGCACGATGCCGGGTGCCCAGCCTACCTACCCCTGGGCCCAACCACCCAAACGCGAGGTCGGCGGCACGGTGCCACTCATGTCGGGTTGGCGGCTGGCTGATCGCACTCGCTCAGCCGACGTCCACGTGGACGTGGTCGAGGTGCCGGTTGACCGGGTTGTCCGGGTCCGATCCCGAGAACCGGTACTCCCGCCAGCCCTGGAAGGACCGGCGGGCAGTCCAGATCCGGTCGCTGTAGATGACCGTGCGGATACCCAGGCGGTCGGCGTTGGCCACCGACCAGTTCGCCAGCCGCCAGCCGGCCTCCTGCTGGTCGGCGTCGCGGTAGGGCCGGAAGAAGAAGTCGATCGCCCGACCCATCGAGTGCTCACCTCGCGCGCTGCGACCCGGCAGGACGGCGGCCACCCCGAACCCGCCATCGGGCACGTCGCCGAACGCCTGACGAACCTCGTCGCGCACCTGCGCGGCCCGCGGGGTCAGCCCCAACGGAGCCTCCTTGGCAGCGTCGGAGACTCCGACAGCGCCGACCCGGCAGGACACCGCAGGCCCAGCGCCGAGCGCACGCGTGAGGGGGCGGCCGGCCGAGTCGACCCGGGCTGCGGCCTCCTCCGGCGTTCCCTCGAACAGCACCTCCCCGGAAGGGCTTGCGATCGTGCAGGCGGGCTGCCAGGGCAGCGCGGATCCTCGACCCAGGGTCAGGATGAGGAGCGCTCCGACCACGAGGGCGGTAGCGACGAGAACGCGCACATGACAAGGCTAGGCGAACTCCCGCAAGCCTGCTGGTGGCCCGCCTGGCCCGTCATGATGCCGCGTGCCTGCGGGTCACGCCTCGGACAGGTCGATCCGGACGGCCAGGATCCGGTCGGGCATGCCGGCCAGGACTGCTGCGTCCGGTGCGCCGACCCCGACGTGGCCTCCGTCTGGAAGCCCGGACACGCGCGGACCGAACCGGCCAAGGACGGCGGCCAGGAGTTCCCGGTCGCCACCAGTGACCAGGAACTGCAGCCCGCGGCGGGAGCCAAGGATCCGATCCGCACTCGCCGCGGCCGCTGCCACGATCTCGTCGGCCTGGTTCGCGCGCCGGCGTGCGTAGCGCTGCTGCGACCAGCCGCCCGCGGCCGTCCTGCCGTGGATGTGCCGGGTGCTCACCTTCCGGTCGACCAGCGCGGACCCCTCGAACGCGCCCACCGCATAGCCGGCCCGCCGCAGCAGCACCACCCCGTAGGCAGGCTGGGTGCCAGCCAACTCGATGGCATCCAACGCGGCGCCGGGCGTGGCGTCGAGCCACGGCGGTGGGACCACATGCGCGCGTGAGCCGTCCTCAGCCACCACGTCCCAACCCGCAGTGCCCCCCGATCGGCCCTCGAATGGCCGGGCCTGCCAGGGCCCGTGCCGGGTCGCGAAGCCCTCCAGCCAGCGTGGGAGCCGGCGCATCGGGACGTCGAAGGATCGTTCGGCCTCAGCCACGGGAGGATGGGACTCCGGGCACGGACGCGAACCGGGCGGCACGTTCGAGATCGGCGAGCAGTCCCTCGACGAGCAGCTCCACGACCGTCTCGCGGGCGACCGGCGAGTTGGTCGCGGCCAGCGCGACCTCCTCGAGGGAGCCCAGCCAGCCACGCACGGCCAGTTGGGTGACCTCGTCGCGCACTGGCCACTCGGCGGCGTCCAGCCACTGGATGACGTGGCTGGCGCGCACCTCGTCGAGGACGGCCAGCACCTTGGGATCGCCACCGGACGCACCCCGCACGAGCGCGACATAGACCCCGCGCTTGCGCTGGACGAACTTCAGGAAGGCCGTCACCATCATGCGCAGCCGCGTGTGGACATCGGTGTCCGGATCCCGCGGCACCGCGTCCATGAGCCGGGCACCGGCACTGGAGACGACTGCGGCGAAGTAGTCACCCTTGGATGGGAAGTAGTGGAAGACCAGGGTCCGGGAGACCCCGGCCTCAGCCGCCACCTCGTCCATGGCCAACTCGTGGATGGAGCGCGTGGCCAGCAGATCCAGGCCGATGTCGACCAGCTGCTGGCGACGGTCCTGGGCAGACATGCGCGGTGGCCCCGGAACCGTCCTCATGTGAGGCGCTCCGGGGCCACCGCGGGCACTCACTTGTAGGTGCCGCCGGACTCGGCCATCGCCACCAGCGACGCGGGCGGGGTGAACCGCTCTCCGTACTTCTCGGCCAGCTCGTTGGCCCGGGCGACGAAGGCCGACGGACCCTCACCGGCGTAGGTGTTGACGAACTGCAGCACGCCACCGGTCCACGCCGGGAAGGCGATGCCGAAGATCGAGCCGATGTTCGCGTCCGGCACGGTGCGCAGGACGTTCTCGTCGAGGCACTTGATGCTCTCGATCACCTCGATGAAGAGCATCCGGTCCTGGAGATCCGTGAAGGGGATGTCCAGGTTGTCGCCGCCGAAGGAATCGACAAGCCCGGCCCACAGGCCCTGCTTCTTGCCGTCGACGTACTCGTAGAAGCCAGCGCCGGCGGCGCGGCCCCCACGACCGTGCTCGGTCACCATCTTCTCGATGACCGCGTAGCCCGGGTGCCCGGCGAACGAGGTGCCCTCGGCCTCGGCGGCCGCACGGGCCTCCCTGGCGATCTTGGCACCGAGCGTCAGGCTGACCTCGTCTGTCAGCGCGAGCTGTCCGACCGGATAGCCGGCCTGAAGTGCCGCCTGCTCGACGCTGTTGGCCGGCACGCCCTCGCCGACCAGCGCTGCTGCCTCCGCCACGATCGTCGAGATGACCCGACTGGTGAAGAAGCCGCGGCTGTCGTTGACCACGATCGGCAGCTTGCGGATCTGGACAGCGACGTCGATGGCCTTGGCCAGCGCCTCGTCCGAGGTCTCCTTGCCGACCACGATCTCCAGCAGCTTCATCTTGTCCACGGGCGAGAAGAAGTGCAGCCCGATGAAGTCCTCGGGCCGGTCGACCCCCTCAGCCAGGCCGGTGACCGGCAGGGAGGAGGTGTTGGAGCCCAGG
>JAQBEX010000015.1:0-19703 GCA_032123675.1 Actinomycetes bacterium | reverse complement strand
CTTGGTACCGAGGCCAGGTTCCGCCTTTGTGGAACCCGCCGACGATGCACTCATGTGCCACCTCCTGCTCGGGGACCCTCCCGTTGCGCGGTCAACGTAGCAGTGCTGATCACCTGCGGTCGCGCTCATCCGAACCAGATCCGGAAGAGTTTTGACAAACCCGGAAACGACGGAAATGGACCGTTTGGTTCCCCCCTGAGTGTGACGCAGGCGCCGCCCGGGAATCCCCATGGGAATGGCGCTGGCGCCGCCCGGGAATCCCGAGCGGCGCCTGCGTCTGGCGGTCGTTCCTCTACTGCTACCGAGCCACTCCCGAACCGGCTAGAGGCCGAGCTCGGCGAGTCGCGGAAGCGCAGCCCGCGCGGCAGCCCGCGCCGCATCCGCATCCACGGCGTCGAGCACTGCAGCGGCAGCCGCCTTGCACTCGTCGAGGGTGTGCGCGGCCAGGGCTGCGCGGACCCCCGGCAGGGAGCCTGCCGACATCGACAGCGTGTTGACGCCGAGTCCGACCAGGACACAGCCCAGAGCCGGATCGGAGGCTGCCTCGCCACAGACACCTGTCGGGATGCCGTTTGCCTGCCCGCCCCGGACCGTGGCCGCGACCAGGTCAAGGATGGCGGGCTGCCAAGCATCCTGCAGCCGCGCCACTGAGCCGATCTGGCGGTCAGCTGCGAACGTGTACTGGGTCAGGTCGTTGCTCCCGATCGAGAAGAACTCCGCAACCTGGCCCAGATGCCGCGACCGCAGAGCGGCGGCCGGGATCTCCACCATCGTGCCGATCTTGGCCGTGAGACCTGCCTTCTTGCAGGCCTCTCGGAACCAGGTCGCCTCGTAGACATCGGCGATCATCGGTGCCATGACCCACAACTCGGCGTCCAGGCCCTGGGCGGCCCTGGCCAGTGCGTGCAGCTGGGTGTGCATGATCTCCGGGGCCTGCATGCAGATTCGCAGGCCACGAACACCCATCGCCGGGTTGGGCTCCTCGCCGAAGGGCAGGAACGGCAGCGGCTTGTCCGCACCGGCGTCCAAGGTGCGGACAACGACCTTCTTGCCGGGGAACCCCTCGAGAACGGCCCGGTAGAGGCCGTACTGCTCGTCCTCGCTGGGCGCGTCGGTGCGGTCCAGGAACAGCAGCTCGCTGCGGAACAGGCCCACCCCCTCGGCACCGTTCTCCACGGCCTTCGCGACGTCCTCGGCACCACCGATGTTGGCCAGCAGCGGTACCGCGTGCCCGTCGGAGGTCGTGCCGGGCGCATTGCCCACCGCAGCCAGCGCCGCGCGGCGCTTCTCGTCGCGGCCAGCGAGCTCGGCGACCATCTCCGGAGCCGGATCGATCACGACCTTACCCGAGGACCCGTCGACCATCACGTACGTGCCCGGTTCCAGTTCACGCACGCCGGGGCAGCCGACCACTGCGGGGATACCGAGGTTGCGCGCCAGGATCGAGGTGTGCGAGGTCGGTCCGCCCTCCTGGGTCGCGAAGGCAAGCACCATCGACTTGTCGATCAGGGCGGTGTCGGCCGGAGCGAGGTCCATCGCCACCAGGATGCTGGGCTCGGTTAGCTCAGGGATCCCAGGAGCCGGGACGCCCAACAGGAGCGCTACGGTCCGGTTGCGGATGTCGTCAAGGTCGGTGACCCGAGCGGCGAAGTACTCACCCAGGGTGAGCAGCACCTCTCGGGTGGCGCCGAACGCGTCATAGGCCGCACGGGCAGCGTTGGAGCCGGCATCGGTGCGCTGCTTGATGCCGACGGCGAGGTCCGGGTCCCGGGCCATCATGGCCTGGGCGGTGAGGACTTCCTGCGCCTCGCCTCCGGCCCGCTCGCCACGATCCTCCAGGTCGGCGGCAACGTCCTCCAGCGCCTTGGCAGCGGCCGCGTACTCCTGCTCGGTTGACCCTGCTCCCGGGCCCTGCGAGGGCTCGGGAACGGAGTCGACCACGCGGACCACCGGTCCGGCACCTACCCCAGGGCTGACCCCGACGCCCGTCAGGGTCCTCAGATCAGGCATGGCCACCCTCGGGGGTCTCGAGGATCTCCTGGAGGCCGACCAGGAGCTCGTCGGCGCCATCTCCCTCGGCGGTGACGACCATCTCCTCACCAGCCTTCGCGCCCAGGCCCATCACGCCCAGGATGCTCTTCGCGTTGACGCCCGGCTCCCCCGGCCGTCCGATGGTCACGTCGCACGACGACTTGGCCGCCGCGCCGACGAAGAGCGCCGCGGGACGTGCGTGCAGCCCCACTCCGGGGGGCAGGACCACGGTGATTTCAGCCACGTTCAAACACCTCTCACTTGTTCGGGTTCACACGCCCTCACGGGCGGGTCTTCGGTTGATCGGATGGGTCAGGCGACCTCGAAGACGGGCGTGCCCGCCTCCACGACGGTGCCGTCGGCAACGAGTTGCGTGATCTGGCTGGCTTCAGCCTGGATCGCGATCAGGGGAGTGATCACCGGCAGTCCGCCGGCCTCGATCACCGACGGATCCCACTCGATGATGGGCTCGCCGGCCACGACGGTGTCACCCTTGGCCTTGAGCACAGTGAAGCCTTCGCCGTTGAGCTGGACGGTCTCGAGGCCCAGGTGGACCAGGATCGAGTATCCGTCTGACTCAATGCCCATGGCATGGGGGAAGAGACTGGCGAGCGTGCCTGAGACGGGCGCGACCGCAACGACTGGGCCGCGCGGTGGGTCGATTGCCAGGCCGGGGCCCAGCATCGCCTCGGCGAACATCGGATCCGGGACCTCGGTGAGGTTCGCAACCCGACCTGGCATGGGGGACAGGACCTGCAGTGCCACGTTGATTCTCCTAATCGATGATGTCGTTGATGTCCATGGCCAGACCGTCGGCCTCGCCGCCCACGATGACCTGGAGGACCGAGCCAGCCGAGAGCACACCGAACGCGCCGGCAGCCTTCAACGCCTTTTCATTGACCAGCGATGGGTCGTCGACCACCGTGCGAAGGCGGGTGGCGCAGGCCTCGATCTCCTCGATGTTGTCCGCACCCCCCAGTGCCGCAATGATGTCCTCAGGCTTGCCCATTGTTCCCTCCGGTTCGTGAGTGGGGCGTGCGCACCCCGGCGTGGGCCCAGTCTGCCCCTTGATCGACTCCATGTCCTGACAACGGGCGGCCCAATACTCACCTCCCGGAGGTTGCCAGCAGGCGCTCGATCGCCCCGTGCACCTCAACCCCCGCGCACTGGCCGGTCCCTGCGAACATGGTCCGACCGGAGGCATCGGCGAGCCGTACCTCGACCGTGCCATCGAGGGTCTCGGCCACGCGCTGGTGCATCTCGGTCCGCACGGGCGAGTGCAGCAGGCCCGTGGTGCGCCCGCCGATCGTGGCCGTGAGGTCCAGCCGGTCCCCGCCCGAGGACGTCAACGACCACCGCACCGCCTCGTCGTCCACGGTCAGGTCCGCAGTGCGGGCGCGGGTGTAGCTGGTGAAGCGGTGCAGACCTGCGTCGGGGCCCCCCGGCAGGCGCAGCGCGACGAGGTCCCCGCGGAAGGTCGACCGCCGCCAGGGGATGAGGGCGGTGGAGGCCACCAGGCTCACCCCGGGTGTCTCGAAGTGGTTGGACTGCATCCACACGTACGCCTGGGGGAAGGCCGTCCCCCAATCCTTCTCCAGGTAGCCGCGGCCGCCGGCCAGGTCGACCTGCCCGGCACCCGAGTCGACCCAGCCGGCCAGGCCATGGTCGAAGCTGACGACCCCGTGGTAGCACTCCATCGTGGGGACCCACGCGTACCAGCCCATCGCCCCCGGTTCACGCACGGTCACCGGCCAGGGCGCAGCCGGGCCGAACCGGACGTCGGCTGCGAGCCCCGGCAGATCCACCACGATTCCGTCGGAGCTGAACCTGTTGGTCCCGACCCAGACGTCGAACTCGTGGGTGTCGGCTCGGAACTCCGACAGGTCGAAGCGGTGATAGGCGGTCCCGCCGGTCACACCGTCGAGGACCTGGACGAACGCCTCGGCGATCGTCCCGTCCTCGGAGAGGAACATGCCGGGGATGACTGCCAGCCGGGCGGATCGGTCGGCGCTGACCAGCTTCACGTACCACCCCTCGAAGAACGAGCGGCCACCGCGACGACCTCCCTGATGCCGGCGCAGGACGGCCGAACCGTGGAAGCCAGCGGGGCTCAGGATGGACGACGGGGTCTGCATGGACCCCACCCCACCAGCACTTCGCCGCGCGCACAACCGCGGGCGGCGACGCGACGCCACCTCGATCGGGCGCTGCCGGGCGCCGGACACAGGTGGCAGACTCCCCCTGTGCTGGCATCGACGGATGATGAGATGGCGATGCGGCGGGCACTGTCAGTGGCCAGCCGAGCACTGCCCGCCGGCGATGTCCCCATCGGTGCCGTCGTGCTCGATCGCGGCGGTCAGGTGATCGGGGCAGGATTCAACCGTCGCGAGGCCGATGACGACCCCACGGCACATGCCGAGGTGCTCGCCCTGCGCGCCGCCGCCCACCACCTCGGCCAGTGGCGGCTGGAGGGGTGCACACTGGTCGTCACCCTGGAGCCGTGCACCATGTGCGCCGGCGCACTGGTCCTGGCCCGGGTGCAACGCGTGGTGTTCGGCGCCTTCGATCCCAAGGCCGGTGCCGTGGGATCGCTCTGGGATGTTGTGCGAGACCCACGACTCAACCACCGGCCCGAGGTGGTCGCCGGGGTCCTGGCCGACGACTGCGCCGGTTTGCTGCGCGAATTCTTCGCGGGGCACCGGGACCAGTCGAGCTGACGGCGACCTCTTGTGGGCCCGAAGCCCCCGGGTGGATGAGCGGAACTGTGACGGCTCTGCGGCCGACTGGCACTGGCGCTCGCCAGCACCACACTAGGCTGCCGCCATGCGCACCATCCTCGCCGACCACCCGCTGGTCGCACACAAGTTGACCACGCTGCGCGACGAGCGCACGGACTCGCCGACCTTCCGGCTGCTCGTGGACGAGCTGGTCACGCTCCTGGCCTACGAGGCCACCCGGGACATCGAGGTGGCGCCCGTGACGATCAGCACGCCCGTGGCGCTCACCGTGGGCATGCGGATGGCCCAGCCCCGACCGGTGGTGGTCCCGATCCTGCGTGCTGGTCTCGGAATGCTCGAAGGGATGACCAAGCTCGTGCCCACGGCGGAGATCGGGTTCCTCGGCATGATCCGTGACGAGTCCACCCTGGAGGCATCGACCTACGCCGATCGGCTCCCCGCGGACCTCTCAGGACGGCAGGTGTTCCTGCTGGACCCGATGCTGGCGACCGGGGGGACGCTGATCATGGCGATCGACCTGGTCCTGGCCCGGGGCGCCCGGGACGTGACGGCCGTGTGCATCCTGGCCGCACCGGAAGGGATCGAGGCGGTCGACGCCGCAGTGGCCGGCCGGATCCCGTCGATCACGCTGGTGACTGCGGCGATCGACGAGCGGCTCAACGACAACGGCTACATCGTGCCCGGGCTCGGCGACGCGGGGGACCGGCTCTACGGCGTGGTCTGAGGGAGTAGCCGCACTACTCCGCGTCTGACTCGTCGGCGACCAGTGAACCGACCTGGCCGTACACCCATGGCTCATTGTCGGGGTCGTGACCGACGGGCACGCCGACCACGATCGGGACGTCGAATTCGAGCAACCGCTGCTCCATGAAGCTCTCGGCGTGCTGGTCACGCTCGCCGACAGCTGCGCTGAAGGAGCCAAGCGCGAATGCCTGGACCCCCATCAGCCCACCGGACAGCTGCAGCTGCGTGATCATCCTGTCGAGCCGGTAGACCGGCTCACCGACATCCTCGAGCACCATGATGGCGTCATGTGAGCGCAGCGCGTGCGGCGTGCCGGCCAGGGCCGCCAGCATGGCCAGATTGCCCCCCACCAGGGGCCCGCGCACGGATCGGCGCGGGCCGGCCACGTGGTCCACACTCGCGCCGAAGCCTGACCCCTGCTGGAGCATCGCCCGGACCCGTTCCTGCACGGCCGGGGTGACGGTGTCGCCGAGGGCGGTGATCACCGGGGCGTGGATGCCCGTCAGGGCGTGATCCGTGGGATGCCCGAGATCGGCGGTCAGGCTGTGCTCGCGATAGAGCGCGGCGAGGAAGGCCGTGGCATCGGAGAACCCGAGCAGTGACCGACCTGCCACGACGGCGGGGTCGCGCGTCAGCTGGATCAGGTCCTCGAGCAGGTGCATGGAGCCGAAGCCGCCTCGTGCGAACCAGATGGCATCCAGATCCGGGTCCGTCATGGCCCAGCGGAGATCCTCGAGGCGCTGAGCGGCCGAACCCGCCGTGTGCCCGGCAACGACCAGCACGTGCCTGCCCACCTGGGGCCGATAGCCCCACCCGCGAAGCACGTCGAGCCCGGCTTCGAGCCGGGCCGGCTGGACTGGGCCGGAGGGCGCGATCACCGCGATCCGGGCCGCTTCTGGGAGCAGCGGACCAGGGAGATCTGGCTGGCTCAGGAACATCGATCTGGCTCCTCCACCGGGGCCGGCGGGTGCCCGACCGTCAGCGACACGCTACGCCAGCAGGGGATCCGAGTCAGTCGGGGGCCTACTCCACGACGAGTGTGATCGGGACCGCCGACAGCGCACGGCTCACCGGGCAGCCTGCCTTCGCCGTCTCAGCCGCGGCCCGGAAGCCCATCTCGTCCAGGCCTGGGACGTCACCGGTGACGATCAGCCGGATCGCAGTGATCCCGGTGCCCGGCTGGAAGTCGACCTCAGCCGACGTGGTCAGCGTGGTTGGCGGGGTGCCCGCTGAGCTCAGCCCGTTTGACAGGGCCATGGAGAAGCACGACGCGTGCGCGCCAGCGATCAGCTCCTCGGGGCTGATCACGCCGTTCGGCTCCTCTGACCGCGCCGGCCAGCTCACCGGATACGTGCCGATCCCGGAGGATTCGAAGGTCACCTCGCCGCCGCCCTCGAGCAGGTTGCCGGTCCAGGCCGTGGTCGCGCGCCTCGTCGTTGCCATGTGTGCCCCTTCATCGAGTGATGACGTGAATCATGGGCCCGGCAGGGGCGCACGCGCCACCCGGGGAGGGCGCCGACAGTGCGCGTGCGCTCCGGACGCGACCGACCAGGTGGGAGGTGCGCGCGCGGGCGGGCGGTGCCGGCGGTGCGGGCGAGCAGCCTCAGGACAGGCCGAGCCAGGGGCCCGGGGCCACGAACTCCTCCGTGTCCGAGAGGACCTCGAAATGCAGGTGCGGCCCGGTCACGTTGCCGGTCGATCCCATCGAACCGATCCGCTGGCCGCCATCGACCCGGTCACCGACATCGACGCGGATCTGGGCCAGGTGGCTGTAGGTGGTGACGATGCCGTTGGGGTGCCTGATCTCGACGCGGTTGCCGTAGGAACTCTGCCACCCGGCGGAGATGACCTTCCCCGACTGCGCTGCCCGCACGGGACTTCCGTGGGAGTCGGCAAAATCCAGGCCGGTGTGCCGTCCATCGCTCCAGTAGCCGCCCGATTGTCCGAACCTCGCCGTGAGCTCGTAGCCGGGCCTGACCGGTACGACCCTCTCGATCCTCGTCTTGCGCGCAGCCGTCGCGACCTGTTGCCTGCGCTCCTCGGCTCGCCGGCGCTGCGTCTCAGCCGCCAGCTCGCGCTGGGTGGCCTCCGCGCGCTCGGCGCGAGCCCGCTGCATGTCCACGCCGATGATCGGGATGATGGTGGCGTCCGACCGGGGCTCGTGCGTCACGGGGATGCTCCAGTAGGTGGTTCCCGAACCGGCGTGATCAGCATGCGCCGGCAGTGCCAGCCCAAGCAGGAATGCCGTACCGAGCAGGCTGGCCCCGATGACACGTGCTCCACGTCTCATCAGGCGCATCCGGCTCAACTCCTTGCTGCCTCTGCCCAACCGCACGTCGTGGCCGGCCGGCTCAGCCCTGTGTCTGTGTGTCTCGGACCGGGCGCGGAGCCCGGCAGGTGGCGGTGCGTCACCTCAGCGGCGACTGCGACAGTGCCTACCCATCGCGCAGTGCTCTCACACCTGGTCGGGTACCCGGACTCCCCCGATCCGGCGTGATTCCAGTCACACTTCCGGCCGCGCCGATGGAGCCGCACCTGATCCGCGTGAGGGGCAGCCACGACGGCTGCCCCTCACGAACGGCGGAGGATACGGGATTTGAACCCGTGAGGGCGTTAACCCAACACGATTTCCAGTCGTGCGCACTAGGCCACTATGCGAATCCTCCGCGAGGGATTCTACGGTGCCCGGCAGTGTTCTCCGAATCCACCGGCTGCACAGCCTGGCAGCCGACCCAGCCGGGCTGCTGGTCCACTGCCGTGGGCGGGCATCGACACCCGCTCGCGGGGCGTAGAATGGTTGGCGACCCCCCGCGTGGCGTCACCCTGTGAACCTCCCCAGGGCCGGAAGGCAGCAAGGATAAGCAGGCTCTGACGGGTGCGCGGGGGGTCACCTTTCCCACCCCCGCGTGATCTCAGACCGTGCGCTGCTGCCCCGGCGCCAGCCCCGGGAACTGTCCACCGGTCTGATCCAGGAGTTCGCGGGCCGCCATCTGGCCCGCCTCGACCACGACATCGAGCTGGTGGAACTCCAGGAGCCCGACCCCGAGTGGCGGCGGCGTGACGACCGCGGCCCCCTTGGCGCGCGCCGACGACACAGCCCCACTGCTGCCGATCAGCATCGTGCGCAGGATCGTCTCCCCCAGCGGTGGCACCCGCGGCTGACCGATGCGCGCTGGCCCGCCCCCGCCGCCGCCCATCGCGACGTTCACTGCCAGGATCGGCCCCTCGTCGCGCTCCGTCAGCAGTCCGACTGGCAGGTTGTCCAGGACGCCTCCGTCGATGAGCAACTGATCGTCGGTGCGTACTGGTGGGAACAGCACGGGCAGCGACACCGATGCCGAGACGGCTTCGGCGAGATCACCGCTTCGATGCGCGACCTCGGTCCGTGCCAGCAGGTCGACACTCCTGGCCCTGAACTGCCTGGGCAGCGCCCTGATCTCTCGGCCGCCCCCGTGGGCCCGCAAGGCCTGCCTCGTGCGGCGGCCCTTGGCCAGCGAGGCCGTCGGGATGGTGTAGTCGCTGAAGGGGTTCCGTCGCACGAACTCGGAGTAGCAGACAGCGTGGATCGTCTCCGGATCAAGACCCAGGGCATGCAGGCCGGCGACGATTGACCCGACGCTGGAGCCGGCCACCCGATCCACGACGATCCCGGCGGCAGACAACTCCTTCAGGACACCGATGTGGGCAAATGCACGCGCCCCGCCGCCGCCCATCACCACGCCGACCGACCAACCCCCGATGCGGGCCGCGAGGCTGCGCAGGTCGGCCTCGGGCACGCCCTGCGCCACAACAGTCACCTGCCAGGGGTCCAGGGCCTCGCACCACGCGGCCAACTCGACCTCGGCCGGACGTGCGCCGACGAGCACAAGGTCGGCGCCGGGACTGTCCACAGCCCCCGATCCGGGCGCAGGCCCGGATGCGTCAGCGACCAGGACCACGTGATCCGCCTGACGCACGCAGTAGTCCCGAGTGGCGTCGTCTGCCGCAGCCACCAGCAGGACCCGGTCCAACTGGCCCTCCGCGCGCTCGAGCGCCTCGGGCCGGTGCTCGGCCACCACGTCCGCACGGAGTTGTGCGCCCAGGTGCGCCAGAAGGCCTGCGGCCACCTCGCGGACGGCTGCACCGGGGTGCATCCCGACCACTGCCACCACGACCGGCTGCGAGCCCGTGCGCTGGGCAGGAGGCCGGGCGTCGGTGAGCTGCTCGGCCAGGACCCCGGCGAGCGCCGGATAGGACTCGGGGTCGCGGACCATGGCTGAGTCGAAGTCAGCGCGCGACACCTCACTCAGGACGCTGTCGCGGCGGGCCCGCACCGACGCCGAGCGCACACCTGCGGTCAGCAGGGCCAACTCGCCCACGACTGCGCCCGGGCCCAGTTCACGGACCACCTCGTCCTCGGCGACCACCTCGAGGCGCCCGGACCGCACGACGTAGACCGCGTCTGCGGCATCGCCGGCGCGGAACAACCAGGAGCCGGCCTGCACATGCCGATCCACCGACGCCTGATCCAGGGCCGCTCGGACCGGCTCAGGCAGCCTGTTGAACAGGGCCGCGCCGGCGATCGACGCCGCACGCGGCGTGGGCCCGCGGACAGCATCCGGCAGGTGCACCTCAATGCGCTTGGACATCGGATCGGTGGGCTCCTCGTCGGCCGGACCGATCCGGCCGAGGAACGCTGCGAAGATCGCCGTCGCGACGAAGCAGGCGACCGACATCCACCACCCGGTCCGGAACGAGTCCACCGTGGTCAACGGCGTCGGCGTCCCGATGATGACCACGAGCAGGGCGATGCCGAGTACGCCACCGAGCTGCCGCGAGCTGGATCCGACGGCCGAGGCAGTGGCGTACCGGCCACCGGGGACCGCAGCGAGCGCCGCACTACCCAGCAGCGGCAGAGTCATTCCGACGCCGATCCCGCTGAGCACCTGACCCGGCAACCACTCGGTGAGGAACTGCGGAGTCGTCCCCACCTGGGTGGCGTACCAGACATAGGAGGCAGCCCAGATCAGGGCACCGGGAATGATGAAGAGCCGATAGCCACGCTTGGCGGCGATCGGTCCGAGGACCCCGGCCACGACGGCGGCGATGAGGGCCGCAGGCACCAGCGCCATACCGGCCCGCAGGACGCTGTAGTTCCAGACGTAGGTCAGCCAGAGGACATTGGTGAGCAGGTACGCGTAGAAGCCCATCCCGGCGGTGATGGTGGCGACGTTGCTCACCCTGAAGGCCCGCACCTTCAGCAGCGCCGGGTCCAGGAGCGGCGCACGATGCCGTCGCGAGCTGGACACGAAGCCGAGCATCAGGACTGCCGAGGCCACGAAGCTGGCGACGACCGCCGGGCTGGTCCAACCCCAGTCGTTGCCCTGGACGATTGCCAGCGTGAGCAGGCCCAACGAGAGCGCGAAGAGAGCCGCTCCGCCGAGGTCGGGGAGGATGCGACGACCCGGAGCCCGGCTCTCGACCAGCGCACGGCGGGCCAGCACCCAGGCGACGACGCCGAACGGGAGGTTCACCAGGAACGCCCACCGCCAGTCGCCGATCTCGATGAGCAGCCCACCGATGGGCGGCCCCAGGCCAGATGCCAGGGCCGCAGTGGCTCCCCACAGCCCCACCGCGTGGCTGCGCCGCTCGGACGGGAAAGCAGCGACAACAAGGGCCAGCGACGCGGGCACGAGCATCGCCGCGCCGAGCGCCTGCAGGACACGGGCGACGACGAGGAACAGCAATGAGGGCGAGACAGCGCAGATCACCGAGGCGACGGTGAAGACCAGCACACCCCACACGAAGGCGCGTCGACGACCGATCAGGTCCGTCAGGCGACCGAACGGCACGAGGAATGCGGCAAAGATGATGTTGTACGAGTTGAGCACCCACGAGAGGTTGCCGATCGTTGATTCCGGGAACGACTCGCGGATGCTCGGGAAGGCAACGTTCACGATCGTGGCGTCCAGGAACGCCAGGAAGGCTCCGAACGAGGCCACTGCCAGGACGGTTCCGCTCGACACCCGGCCGCGCGTCACCGCACTCGCGGGCCCGGTGGAACCCGGAGGCGCCATGGCCCCGGTGGGTGCCGTGGGTGTCGAGAGCGCCGAATCTGTACTCAACGAAACTCCTCAGTTGCTCCGTGGCGAGCACGTGTGGCTCGATGACCGTCGTCCCCCGTCACGGCCCTGCGTCGCGGTCCCGGTTGACCGGCTCGCGTCGGAGTCGGTCCCCTCGGGTGCCCACAGGGGTCCGCCCGTGACTGGAGCAGGGTAACGGCGGGGGCTGGCCGACACGAAATGACGGTCAACCGGGCGAACATGGCCGCTGGGCGGGGGACCGATCAGCTCGGCACCAGGACCAGTCCCTCGTCAGCACCCAACTCGGGCACCTCGACGCGCACGGTCGCACCGTCGCTGATTGCACCGGACAGGATGCCCCGGGCCAGCGGGTCGCCGATCGAGGTCTGGATCAACCGGCGCAGCGGCCGGGCGCCGTACAGCGGATCGAAGCCGTGGTCCGCCAGCCACTCACGCGCGGCCGGGTCGACCTCGAGGGAGATCCTCCGGTCGGACAGGCGACGGGCGAGGGCGTCGACCTGGATCCCCACGATCGACGCGAGGTCCGCGCGGGTCAGCGCGTCGAACATGATGGTGTCGTCGAGCCGGTTGAGGAACTCAGGCTTGAACGAGCTGCGCACGACGGCCATGACCGCCTCCTGGCGCTGCTCGGGTGTGAGCGTCGGGTCGATCAGCGCCTGGGACCCGAGGTTGGACGTCAGGATCAGGATGGCGTTGCGGAAATCCACGGTACGACCCTGGCCGTCGGTCAGGCGCCCGTCATCGAGCACCTGCAGGAGGATGTTGAACACCTCCGGGTGCGCCTTCTCCACCTCGTCGAGCAGGACGACGCTGTAGGGCTTGCGACGCACCGCCTCGGTGAGCTGCCCACCCTCCTCATAGCCGATGTACCCAGGGGGAGCACCCACGAGCCGGGCGACCGCGTGCTTCTCGCTGTACTCACTCATGTCGATCCGGGTGATGGCGCGCTCGTCGTCGAACAGGAACTCGGCCAGCGCCTTGGCCAGCTCAGTCTTACCGACGCCCGTCGGGCCGAGGAACAGGAACGAGCCGGTCGGCCGGTCCGGATCGGCGATCCCGGCACGGGCCCGGCGCACAGCGTCGGACACGGTCGCAACGGCGGCGTCCTGGCCGACTACCCGGGCGCTGATCTCCTGCTCCATCCGCAGCAGCTTCTCGGTCTCGCCCTCCAGGAGTCGCCCGGCGGGGATCCCGGTCCAGGCACCCACGACCTCGGCCACGTCGTCCGGGCCGACCTCCTCACGGACCATGGCGGCACGGTCGTTGACCTCGGCGGCGACGGTCCCCAGCTGCTCCTCCAGTTCGGGGAGCTCCCCGTAGAGGATGCGGGCGGCCGCCTCGAAGTCACCCTCGCGCTGGACGCGCTCCGCTGTCATCCGCAACTCGTCGATCCGGATCTTCAGGTCACCGACGCGGTCCAGGCCGGCCTTCTCCTGGTCCCAGCGGGCCCGCAGGGCTGCGAGCTGCTCCTGCTTGTCGGCCAGGTCCGCCCGCAGTTTCGCCAGCCGGGCGACACTGGCATCGTCGGTCTCCTTGGCCAGCGCGAGCTCCTCCATCAGCAGGCGATCGACCTGCCGCTGCAGCGCATCGACCTCGACCGGGGACGAGTCGATCTCCATCCGAAGGCGGCTGGCGGCCTCGTCGACGAGGTCGATGGCCTTGTCCGGCAGGAACCGGGAGGTGATGTAGCGATCCGACAGGGCCGCGGCGGCCACCAGCGCGGCGTCGGCGATGGCGACCTTGTGGTGCGCCTCATACTTCTCCTTGAGCCCACGCAGGATGCCGATGGTGTCCTCGACACTGGGCTCGCCGACCAGGACCTGCTGGAACCGACGCTCCAGCGCCGCATCCTTCTCGATGTGCTCGCGGTACTCGTCCAGGGTGGTCGCGCCGACCATCCGCAACTCACCGCGGGCGAGCATCGGCTTGAGCATGTTGCCCGCGTCCATCGCGGAGTCGCCGGTCGCGCCCGCGCCCACGACGGTGTGCAGCTCGTCGATGAACGTGATGATCTGGCCGTCAGAGTCCTTGATCTCCTCAAGGACCGACTTCAACCGCTCCTCGAACTCGCCACGGTACTTCGCGCCGGCAACCATCGAGCCCATGTCCAAAGCGATCAGGCGCTTGCCGCGCAACGATTCCGGGACATCCCCGGCGACGATCCGCTGGGCCAGCCCCTCAACCACGGCTGTCTTGCCGACGCCCGGCTCACCGATGAGCACGGGGTTGTTCTTGGTGCGCCGGGACAGCACCTGCACGACCCGGCGGATCTCGGAATCCCGGCCGATCACCGGATCGATCTTCCCCTCGCGGGCCCGAGCTGTGAGGTCGACGCCGAACTTCTCGAGCGCCTTGAAGCTGCCCTCCGGGTCCGCCGAGTCGACCCGCCGCCCGCCGCGGGCAGCATCCAGGGCGCTCAGCAGCGCCTGCGGTGTCGCGCCCCTGGCATCCAGCAGGGCGCCGGTGGGTGCGTCCGGAGCAGACAGGGCGATGAGCACGTGCTCTGTCGAGACGAAGCTGTCGCTGCGATCGCGCGCCAGGTCACCAGCAGCCTTGAGCACCTTGTAGGTGGGCTGCGACAGGTCGGCGCTGGCAACAGTCGAGCCCGAGGCCGCCGGGAACGCCTCAATGGCCCGCCCGGTCTGCCGGGACAGGTCCTGGAGGTCGATACTCAGGCCCGTCAGCAGCGCGACGGCGATCCCGTCGCGCTGGTCGAGCAGGGCCTTGAGGACGTGCGCGGGTTCGACGTGGGCGTTGCCCCGACCCGCGGCATCGCGAACAGCCGCCTGCAGGGCCTCCTGGGTCCGGGTGGTGAACTGGTCAGCCATTGCACTGCTCCTTCACTGTCGTGGCCGGCGCGGATCCGACCTCAGCGCCGCCGCTCGGGGCGCCAGACGACCAGCGACGTGGAGCGCTGCCGCCCCTCGAACTCCTGGAGCCGGTGGCGCAGCCTCTCGAGCTGCTCTGAGAGATCGAGGATCCTGATGATCCCGGTGAGGTTGACCCCATCAGCGGTCAGCCCCTGGATGTCGCGCAGCCTGGCGATGTCGTTCATCGAGTAGAGCCGGTTGCGCCCGTCCGTGCGCTGCGGACTGACCAGACCCAGGCGGTCGTACTGGCGGAGGGTCTGCGGATGCAGGCCGGACAGCGACGCTGCCACGGACATCACGTACAGCGGCGTGTCGTCATCGATCTCCATCAAGGACTCTCCTTCCCGCAGTCTCAGCCATCAGCTCGGCACGGGGATCAGGTTCGGCGGCTGCTGCGACATAGTCGGACAGGGCCGCTCGGGCCTCCGTCGTCAGGGTGCGTGGAACGGCGACCTCGACGGTGGCCAGCAGGTCGCCCTTCGTGCCGTCGCGCCGGGTGGCGCCTCGGCCGCGGACTCGCAACGTGCGTCCGCTGGGTGTGCCGGCGGGGATCTTCAGGGTCACCGTCCCGCCGCGGGGCAGCGGGACCGGCACCTCAGCGCCCAGGGCGGCCTCGGCGAACGTGACCGGCACGGCAACCGTCACGTTGTCCTTCGATCGGCCGAACACGGGGTCGGAACCGACATGGACGATGATGAACAGATCACCGGGCGGGCCACCGTTCTCACCGGAGGCGCCCTTGCCCTTGAGCCGGATCTTGGATCCGTCGGTCACGCCCGGGGGGATCCGGGCGTTCACCGGGCGAGCTGACTTCGCGTGCCCGGACCCCGAGCACGCGGCGCACGGATGGTCGGCGACCATCCCGCGGCCACGGCACGTGCGGCACGGCTCGGGCATCGCGAAGCCGCCCTGGCCGCGCAGGACCTCGCCGTTCCCGTCGCACGCCTCGCACATCCGCGGGGACGTGCCCTTGGCGGCACCCGTGCCCTGACACGTGGTGCACGGCTCGTCGGTCGTCAGGCGCAGCGAGACGGTCACACCGTCGAGCGCATCGGCGAACGAGATCGTTGCCTGGCTCTCGACGTCGGCGCCCCGACGGGCCGGTCGCGGCGCGCTGCGATGACCGCTGCCCCGGTTGAACAGGCCACCGAGCACATCGCCGAACATGCCGCCCGCCCCGCCGCCACCCCCGCCCTGCTGGCGCATCTGGGCGAGCAGGTCGTCGACGTTCAGGTTGGCCCCGCCACCCTGATGGCCGGGCCCTCGGCCGCCACTGCCGGGGAACCCGCCCCCGGGGAAGCGCGCCCCGCCCCCGCCGAACAGGGTCCGCGCCTCATCGTACTCGGCACGCGTCTTGGGGTCGCTGAGGACGTCGTAGGCCTCGGAGACCTCCTTGAACCTGGCCTCAGCCGCGGCATTGTCCGGGTTCTTGTCCGGATGGTGCTCGCGGGCGAGGGTGCGGTAGGCCTTCTTGATCTCCGCGGCCGTCGCATCCTTCTTGACGCCCAGGGCCTTGTAGAAGTCCTTGTCGATCCAGTCCTTGGTACTCACCGCACCCTCACCTCCTCCCGAATGTGCCGATCCGCCGGCCTGCGTCGATCAATCGGTGCCAGCAACCGACACCCGCGCCGGCCGAACGATCCGGCCGTTCATCTCATAGCCCACCTGGAGCACGCGCACCACGGTGGGCTCGGTGACCCCTTCGCTCTCCTCGCGCATGAGAGCCTCATGCCGATTCGGGTCGAACGGCTCGCCGATGGCCCCGAACGGCGCAAGGCCCAGCTTCTGGACCGCTGCCTGCAACGCCTCGCCGACGCTGCGGAACCCGCCCACGAGCTCGTCGTGGTCACGCGCGCGCTCGATGTCGTCGAGGATCGGCAGCAGCCCGGTCAGCGCGGACTCCACAGCCCGCTCGCGAACCAGCTCACGATCGCGCTCCACCCGCTTGCGGTAGTTGGCGTACTCGGCGTGCACCCGCTGCAGGTCGGCGGTGAGGGCTGCCACTGCGGTGGAGCCCACGCTGGGGTCACCTGCGGCCGCAGCCAGGTCGCCCTCGGCCTCGGCGAACTCCGCCTCGATGGCGTCGGCGTCCAGCGCCTCGGCCAGCAGGGCGTCAGCCTCCGCCTCGGCCGTGTCGCCCGGTTCGACGATCTCGCCCTCGACGACCTCCTCAGCACCGGGCTCCGCCATCGCGGGGTCCGGGTCCACCGGATCCGGGTCCGGCGCCACCGGGTCCGGGTCCACGGCGTCCGGGTCCACCGGATCCGGGTCCGGGGCGTCCGGGTCCACGGCGTCCGGGTCGGGCGCCGGGTCCGGGGCGTCCGGGTCCGGCGCCGGGTCCGGCCCCGGCTGGCCGGGTTCCCCCGCGCCCGGAGGCACGGGGCCTCCGGGACGCGGGTCGTGCTCGGAAGGCTGGGTCACTTGTCGTCGCCGCCCTCGTCGATGATCTCGGCGTCGATGACATCATCCTCAGCGGTGTCCTGCGCCTCGGAGGACGCCTGATCGGAGCCCTCCTGCCCGCCCGCAGCCTGGGCGCTGGCGTACATCGCCGCACCCAGCGTCTGGCTAGCCTGCGCAACACTGTCGGCGGCGGACTTCATCGCCTCGAAGTCGTTGTCCTCGATGGCCTTCTTCAGCGTCGCCAGCGGCTCGTCGACGTTGGCCTTGGCGTCCGCCGGGATCTTGTCCGCGTTGTCGCGCAGGAACTTGTCGGTCTGGTAGACCAGCGACTCCGACGTGTTGCGAATCTCGGCCTCCTCGCGGCGCTTGTGGTCCTCGGCGGCGTGCGCTTCGGCCTCGGCCATCATCCGGTCGATGTCGTCCTTGGGCAGCGCGGAACCACCCGAGATGGTCATCTTCTGCTCCTTGCCGGTGGCAAGGTCCTTGGCCGAGACGTGCACGATGCCGTTGGCGTCGATGTCGAAGGGGACCTCGACCTGTGGGACCCCGCGCGGCGCCGGCGGCAGGCCGGTCAACTCGAACGTCCCCAGCTTCTTGTTGTAGGCCGCCATCTCGCGCTCGCCCTGGAACACCTGGATCAGGACCGAGGGCTGGTTGTCATCGGCGGTGGTGAAGATCTCCGAGCGCTTGGTCGGGATCGTCGTGTTGCGCTCGATGAGCTTGGTCATGATGCCGCCCTTGGTCTCGATGCCCAGGCTCAACGGGGTCACGTCGAGCAGCAGCACATCCTTGACCTCGCCCTTGAGCACGCCGGCCTGCAGGCTCGCGCCCAGGCCCACGACCTCGTCGGGGTTCACGCTCTTGTTGGGCTCCTTGCCGTTGGTCAGCTCGCGAACGACATCACCGACGGCGGGCATGCGGGTGGAGCCGCCGACCATGACGATCTGGTCGATGTCCGACACGTTGATGCCCGCATCCTTGATGACCGTCCTGAAGGGAGCCTTGGTCCGGTCGAGCAGGTCCGCGGTCAACTCCTCGAACTTGGCGCGGCTGAGGGACTCATCGAGGTGCATGGGACCGTCGGCACCGGCAGTGATGTAGGGCAGGTTGACACCCGTCTGCATGCCCGAGCTCAGCTCGATCTTGGCCTTCTCCGCGGCCTCACGCAGGCGCTGCATGGCCATCTTGTCCTTGCTCAGGTCGATGCCCTGGGCGTTCTTGAACTGGCCCACGAGCCAGTCGACGACCCGCTGGTCCCAGTCGTCGCCACCGAGGTGGTTGTCCCCGGAGGTCGCCTTGACCTCGACGACGCCATCGCCGATCTCCAGCAGGGACACGTCGAACGTGCCACCACCGAGGTCGAACACGAGGATCCGCTGCTCCTGGTCGGCCTTGTCCAGGCCGTAGGCCAGCGCGGCCGACGTCGGCTCGTTGATGATCCGGCTGACTTTCAGGCCCGCGATCTCGCCGGCCTCCTTGGTCGCCTGCCGCTGCGCGTCGTTGAAGTACGCGGGCACGGTGATGACCGCGTCGGTCACGGACTCACCGAGGTAGGCCTCAGCATCGCGCTTGAGCTTGCCCAGGACGCGCGCGCTGATCTCCTGGGGGGTGAACTTCTGGTCGTCGATGGCGACCGTGAAGCTGGGGTCACCCATGTGACGCTTGATCGAACGAACGGTCCGGTCCGGGTTGGTGACGGCCTGCCGCTTGGCGACCTCGCCGACGAGGACCTCGCCGTTCTTGGCGAAGGCGACCACGGACGGGGTGGTGCGCGCACCCTCGGCGTTCGCGATCACGACGGGCTCGCCGGCCTCGAGGACGGCGACGCAGGAGTTGGTGGTACCGAGGTCGATGCCAACAGCACGACTCATGTGTGGTGGTTCCTTTCAGGATGGGTGCCCGAGCGGTTGCCGCCGGGCTCTGTGTCATCAAGTATCATTCCACGACTTCGAAGCCATCGCAAGCCCGGACTCATGCCTATTGAGTCGTCCCGACTCAATGTGGCGTACATCACGTAGCAGCGCTACATTCGGAGGTGGGGTTCAGGGTTATCCCGCTCGGGGCCCGGCGCAGCGTGGAGGCACAACATGTCCCGCTACCTGACGGGTGGGATGGTCGTCCTGGCCGACGACCATCCGGGTACTGAGGCCGCCCTGTTCGCTGGCTTGGAGTACGCGGTCCGCACTGTGGTGGTTGCCCATCCGGGGCTCACGCAGCTTGATGGGGCCGAGATCGTGCATCCGACCCGCGCGCTGAGCATCGATGCGGCGTTCCGGCAAGCAGCCGCCGAGCAGATGCCGTGGATCACGATGCGTCGCGGCGTCGCTGGACCAGATTCACTCAGCCAGGTGCTCGAGGCCGCCGGCCGACGGTCGCGCAAGGACCTCCCCGGCTTCGCCGTGATGTTCACAGGCCCCGAACCGCGGTCGCCCGCCCGGCCCCGGTTTCTGGCCGTGGTGGACCGCGCCGATGAGCACCCGTCCGGCCTGCTCGCGCTCGTGGCCGTCGCGTCGGCTCAGGCCACGGGGGCGACCCTCGACGTCCTGCTCATCGGCGCCCCCGGTGAGACGGTCGCGACGCCGAAGAACGTCGGCGAGGCCGTTCAGATCAGTCGAGACAAGGACCTCTACGAACAGGCAGTCCGCCGAGCCCAGGAGTCAGGGCTGACGGTGAACTGGATCGTGGCTGAGGACGTGGCAGACAAGCGGTCCCTGGTGCTCTAGCAGGTCGCCGAGGGCGACTACGACCTGGTCATCGAGGACCTCCGCTCGGTCAAGCTCGGAGGCCGCATGGGCCGTGGCGGGCGGATCAGGCGGGCGGTCGACCCCGGGGGGCCT
>JAQBEX010000014.1:0-11338 GCA_032123675.1 Actinomycetes bacterium | reverse complement strand
CGCGCTGAGTGACGGCTCATCGGCGCGGGGCAGGAGGAACCCGAGCTCCACCGGTGCCAGGGCGATCCAGCCATCACCTCCAGGCAGTGGTGAGCTGCCAGTCCAGAGCACCTCGCCGGCAGCCGTCAGCTCGTCGAGCATGGCGGGGGTGTAGTCCGACACCCGAGCCGGCAGGATCGACTCCTCCAGCGCGGATGCGGGTACCCCCACAGCCGCGATTCCACGCACCGCCTGGAGCACGCCGTCCACGCCGCGCAGCTGGGTCCCGCCGCGGCCCCGGACGTTCTGCCAGCGGGGTAGGAACGTGGCAAGCGCGGCCTGGGACACGGGCTCGATCTGCTGGCGGAGCATCGCCACGGAGCGGCGCTTGATCAGACGAAGCACGTCAGCGTTGCACCACTGGGGCCCGGGGGAGTCCGGGACGAACCAGCCCTGCAGGATCCGCCCGCCGGCGCGGCTGATCTCCATGTGCTGGCTGACGACCGCCGGTGGCAGCCCGACGTCAGTGACCAGTTGTTCGGTGGTGAACGGACCGTGCGTGCGGCCGTAGCGAGCGATGAGGTCCGCGACGGGATCCTCGACGGGACGCAGGTGGGCCTCGGCGATACCGGTAGGGATCGGCGCGCCGAGCCCGTCGCGCAGCCTGGCGGCATCCTCCACCGCTGCCCAGACGTCGCTGCCCGCCACGCGGGTTCGGATGATCCGTCGCTGCGCCTCGAGGTCCGCCAGCCACGCCTCCTGCACGCCGCGCAGCGCAGCCTGCGCCGTGCTCAACGGTCCGAGAATGCGCAGCAGGTCGGCTGCGTCCTCACCACCGCGGGCAGCCCGTTCCGGGGTCAGGTGCTGCACCTGGGCGACGACCTGAGCGATGGCCTCGGGTTCCAGAAGGTCACGCAGGTCGGTCTGGCCGAGGAGCTCACCGAGCAGGGCCGGGTCCAGGCTCAGGGCAGCAGCGCGCTTCTCCGCAAGCGGCGAGTCACCCTCGTAGAGGTACTCGGACACGTAGCCGAAGAGCAACGATCGCGCGAAGGGCGACGGTGCGGGTGGCGTGACCTCCACGACGTGGACCTGGCGCTGCTCCACGGCCGTCATCAGATCGACGAGTGCGGGCAGGTCGTAGACGTCGCGCAGGCACTCGCGCACTGCCTCGAGCACGATCGGGAACGTCGGGTGCTCGGCGGCGATCTGCAGCAGTTGTGCCGAGCGCTGGCGCTGCTGCCACAGCGGGGCCCGGCGGCCAGGCCGGGGCCGCGGCAGCAGCAGGGCCCGGGAGGCGCACTCGCGGAACCGGGAGGCGAACAGCGCGGAGCTGCCGATGAGGCGGGTGACGTCAGCCTCGATCCCGTCCGGCTCGGGGAACAGGCACGCTGTTGCGTCCGCCAACCAGTCGTCGTCGGGAAGGTCCGGCAGCCGCGCGACGATCCCGTCGTCACCGTGCATCACAGCAGCGTCGACGCCGAAACGGTGCGTCAGCCGCTCACGAGCCAGCAGCGCCCACGGGGCATGCACCTGCGCGCCGTAGGGCGTCAGGACGGTCAACCGCCAATCACCGAGCTCATCACGGGTCCGCTCGACGACGATGCGGCGGTCGGTCGGGACGTGGCTCGCTGCGGACTGCTCGGACAGATAGGCCACAAGGTTCTCCCCAGCCCATGCGTCCAGTCCCAGCCCAGCGAGGTGCTCCGTGGCCGCGCCCGGCTCCAGCTCCGACAGGTGCCGGGTGAACTCGCCGAGGGCACGCCCGAGCTCGGCCGGTCGACCCAGGTTGTCCCCGCGCCAGAAGGGCAGCCGGCCAGCAGCACCGGGGGCCGGCACCACGTTCACACGGTCGTGGGTGATCTCGGTGATCTGCCAGCTGCTGGCCCCGAGTGCGAAGGTGTCGCCGACCCGCGACTCGTAGACCATCTCCTCGTCAAGCTCACCGACCCGGCCGCCGCCGACGATGTGGACACCGAAGAGTCCTCGATCGGGGATGGTGCCGCCCGAGGTGACTGCCAGCCGTTGGGCCCCGGGACGTGCGCGCAGGACGTCATCGGTGCGGTCCCAGACGATCCGTGGCCGGAGCTCGGCGAAAGCATCGGACGGGTACCGTCCGGCCAACATCTCAACCACGGCCTCGTAGACCGCGGGGGAGAGGTCCGCGTACGGGGAGGCGCTGCGGAACAGGGCCAGCAGTTCTGCGGCGGGCCAGTCGTCCATGGCCACCGCCGCGACGATCTGCTGGGCAGCCACGTCCAGGGGGTTGGCCGGGATGCGCAGCTCCTCGATCGCACCGGTGCGCATCCGCTGGACGACCACCGCGCTGGTCAGCAGGTCCGACCGGTACTTCGGCAGGACGACCCCCGTCGACACGGCACCCACCTGGTGCCCGGCCCGACCCACTCGTTGCAGCCCGGAGGCGACCGAGGGGGGTGCCTCGACCTGGATGACGAGGTCCACCGCGCCCATGTCGATGCCGAGCTCGAGGCTGGACGTGGCCACGACGGCCTTCAGCCGACCCAACTTGAGGTCATCCTCGATCTGGGCACGCTGCTCCTTGCTCACCGAGCCGTGATGCGCCCTGGCCAGGACCGCCGGTGCTCCCGCGCTCGCACCGGCCTGGGCCATGACCTCCGCGGGCGGTCGACCCTCCGGGGAGCCCGACGGTGCCCGCCCCGTGTGCTCGGCATGGATCTCGTTGAGCCTGGCGGTGAGCCGCTCGGCCAGCCGTCGTGAGTTGGCGAAGACGATCGTCGATCGGTGCGCCTCGACGAGCTCGACGATGCGCTGCTCCACGTGTGGCCAGACCGACGCCGACGGCGTGCCGTCACCACCGGGGGCGGCTCCCAGCTCACCGAGGTCCTCCACCGGGACCTGGATCGTCAGCTCCCATTCCTTCGCCGACCCCTGCTCGATGATCTCCACCGGGGTGTCACCCCCGAGGAACCTGGCAGCCACGTCCGTCGGGCGCACGGTCGCGGACAGCCCGATCCGGGGCACGCGGGCGCCCGCGAGGTGGTCCAGGCGGGCCAGGCTCACCGCAAGATGCGCTCCCCGCTTGGAGCCCGCGATCGCGTGCACCTCGTCGATGATCACCGACTCGACGTCGGCCAGGATGCTGCGCGCTGCCGACGTCAGGATCAGGAACAGCGACTCGGGGGTTGTGATGAGCACGTCCGGGGGTCGCCGTGCCATGGTCCGACGTTCCGCGGCGGGGGTGTCGCCGGTGCGCAGACCCACGCTGATCTGGGGCTCGGGCAGGCCCAGGGCCGCGCATTGGGATGCGATTCCGGCCAGGGGGCCGCGCAGGTTCCGCTCCACGTCGACCGCGAGTGCCTTCATGGGGCTGACGTAGAGCACCCGGACGCCGGGCTGCTCGCGTGGGGTGAGGCACCGGTCGATCGCGCTGAGGAAGGCGGCCAGCGTCTTGCCCGACCCGGTCGGGGCGACCGCGAGCACGTCGGCGCCCGCCTGGATCCGCGGCCAGGCACCGGCCTGGACACCGGTGGGTTCGCTGAACGCCGCGTTGAACCAGCGCCTCGTGGGCTCGGAGAACTCGGCCAGCGGATCCACGCGAACCATCTTGGACCCTGGGGCTGACATCGGCCCGGTCGCGATGCCCGTTCACGCCACGACCGACGGGATGGCACCATTCGACCGTGCGGCTCACCGACTTCTGGGAACGGATGGACCTGACCTTCGGCAGGGCCTATGCGCGGTCCTGGGCTTCGGACCAGCACCTGGCCTCCCTCGGCGGCCGGACCGTCGAGGAGGCGCTGGCCGCGGGCGAGGACACACGGGACGTCTGGCGGGCGGTGTGCGCCCACGCCCAGGTCCCGCACGACCTGACCTGAACGGCGTGTCGCTGCGGATCGAACAGGTGTTCGTACTACTCTTGTCGAGTCAGTAGCGGATGATCACCATGGTTCATCCACAGGATCGCGTCGGACCGGGTGGCAATGTCAGGGACCCGGTCTAATGTCCGGCCTGTCAGAGGCGAGGGTGCGACGAGCACCGCGAGACCCAAGGAGTGGATATGGCTGGACAGGACCGTGAGAAGGCGCTCGCGTCAGCGCTGCTGCACCTCGAGAAGCAGTTCGGCAAGGGCACGGTCATGCGGCTGGGGGACCAGCCTGCGGTCCCCATGGACGTGATCCCCACGGGATCCATCGCCCTGGATGTTGCGCTCGGCATCGGTGGGTTGCCCCGAGGCCGCGTCGTCGAGATCTACGGCCCCGAAGCGAGCGGCAAGACCACCGTGGCCCTGCACTCGGTGGCCAGCGTGCAACAGGCCGGGGGCATCGCCGCCTTCATCGACGCCGAGCACGCACTCGACCCGGTGTACGCGGCGAAGCTCGGAGTCAACCTCGATGACCTCTACGTGTCACAGCCAGACACCGGGGAGCAGGCGCTGGAGATCGCCGACACCCTCGTGCGCTCCGGTGCCATGGACCTCATCGTCATCGACTCGGTGGCAGCACTGACCCCCAAGGCCGAGATCGAGGGCGAGATGGGCGACAGCCACGTCGGCCTGCAGGCCAGGTTGATGAGCCAGGCGCTGCGGAAGATGAACGGCGCCCTGAGCAACACCAACACGACGGCGATCTTCATCAACCAGCTGCGGGAGAAGATCGGCGTGATGTTCGGCAGCCCGGAGACCACCACCGGTGGCAAGGCGCTGAAGTTCTACTCATCGGTCCGCCTCGACGTGCGGCGCATCGAGACCCTCAAGGACGGCACTGAGCCCGTTGGTTCGCGCACCCGCGTCAAGGTCGTGAAGAACAAGGTTGCACCCCCGTTCAAGCAGGCCGAGTTCGACATCCTGTACGGCTTCGGGATCTCGCGTGAGGGCAGCCTCATCGACATGGGCGTCGAGCACGGGTTCGTCCGCAAGGCGGGCGCCTGGTACACCTACGACGGCGACCAGCTGGGTCAGGGCAAGGAGAACGCACGGGCCTTCCTGCGTGACAACCCCGACCTCGCGAACGAGATCGAGAAGCGCATCAAGGAGAAGCTGGGGATCGGCCCGCAGGTCGATGCCCCAGCCACGCCGAACAGTCCTGTCCCGATCGACGTGTGAGCCGTGCGGGGGCGCCAGTGGGCGGGGGAGCCGCCCGACGATCCGGACAACCCGCCGGCCGATCCGCAGCAGGTCGCACGCACCATCCTGCTCCGGCGACTCGACGCCGCTCCGCGAACCCGAGCGCAACTGGCCACCACGCTGCGGGAGCGCAACATCCCCGACGACGTCGCGCTCGCAGTGCTCGACCGGTTCGAGGAGGTCGGGCTGATCGACGATCGGACCTTTGCCCGGATGTGGGTGGAGTCACGGCAGCGGACCCGCAACCTCTCAAGCCGGGCGCTGCGGATGGAACTGCGCACCCGTGGAGTCGCCGACGACCTCATCGCCGAGGCGCTGGCGACCCTCACGGCCGAGGATGAGCTCTCGGCCGCACGCGTCATCGCCGCGAGGAAGGCCCGATCTGTCCAGGGCCTGCCCCGCGCCACCGCGATCCGACGGATGTCCGGTGCCCTCGGTCGCCGGGGCTACGGGGCTGGGGTGACCGCACAGGTTGTTCGAGAGGCTCTCGACGAGGTGGACGACGACAGCCCCGCCCCGTGGATCTGACTGGCCGACCGGCCCGGATCCACTGGCCAGATGAACAGTTCGCGTCGACGGCCGTTCAGGTCAACTGGAACAGGTAGGCGAAGGCGCTCCTGGTGTACGCGATGCCTCGGCCACTGCGACGGATCTCATCCGGGTCGGCTGCGGCCGGCCTCTTCGGGATCAGGAAGCCGTCCAGGTTCGTGGTGCCCATCCGGTAGCGGCCATCGCGTGTGCTGACCGCGGCCACCAGCCGAAGCGCCGGGTCGAGGGCCGCCAGGCTGGCATCCCCATGGCTCGTGTTGGCCAGCAGGAGCCCGCCGGGGCGCAGGTAGGACCGGCAGTTGTCCCACACGGGTCCGGCGAACAGTGAGATGAGCAGGTCGAACTCCCCGGTCGGGACCGGCAGCGGCTGGGTGTAGTCCATCTCCAGGAAGGTCACCGTTGCGCAGGCCCCTGGCGCGCGCCGGCCAGCCAGGTCAGCCTCGACCAGTTCCGGGTCTGCGAAGAACCGGGCGGCCCGCCGATCGGTGTCGAGATAGGTGACCGACTCGATGGCCGTCGATGGCGACAGATCCACGTAGGAGCCCGGGTACAGCGCCCGCCGAACCGGCCAACCCTCAGCGAGCCGTGCAAACAGCTCTGACCGGTCCCCGATGGATCCCCGGTACTCCGACCACCTCGCCGCCGTGACCACCCGGCCATGAGACCACACGTCAGAACCACGTGTTCGGCTGGAGGTTCACCGCGGGGCCGCACCTGCACCTACCCTTGGATCCTGATGGACACCACACTCACTGCCGGGCGCACCTACGAGGTGCGCACCTACGGCTGCCAGATGAACGTGCACGACTCTGAGCGCATCTCCGGGCTGCTCGAGGCGTCCGGGTACGCCCGGCCCGCAGCGGGTGACCAGGCCGACGTCGTGGTGCTCAACACATGCGCCGTCCGGGAGAACGCGGACAACAAGCTCTACGGCAACCTCGGGCACCTGGCCTCAGTCAAGCGTGGCCACGCAGGCATGCAGATCGCCGTGGGCGGCTGCCTGGCCCAGAAGGACCGCGACCACATCGTGAGCCGGGCTCCGTGGGTGGACGTCGTCTTCGGCACGCACAACCTGGACGCACTGCCGGTCCTTCTGCGCAGGGCGGAGGTCGCGCAGACGGCCCAGGTCGAGATCGAGGAGTCGCTGCGCACCTTCCCGTCCACGCTCCCCAGCCGCCGGGAGTCCGCCTACGCGGCGTGGGTGGCCATCAGCGTCGGCTGCAACAACACCTGCACCTTCTGCATCGTGCCGAGCCTGCGTGGCCGGGAGCGCGATCGACGCCCGGGGGAGATCCTTGCCGAGGTCGAGGCTCTTGTCGCGGATGGCGTCATCGAGATCACCCTGCTCGGACAGAACGTCAACGCCTACGGGGCGGAGTTCGGTGAGCGTGATGCGTTCGCCGACCTTCTGCGGGCCGTGGGCTCGGTCCCCGGCCTCGAGCGCGTCAGGTTCACCTCCCCGCACCCGAAGGACTTCACCAGCGAGGTGATCCGGGCGATGGCCCAGACACCGACGGTGATGCCCTCCCTGCACATGCCGCTGCAGTCCGGCAGCGACAGGGTCCTGCGCGCCATGCGCAGGTCATATCGCCAGGATCGGTTCCTGTCCATCCTCGACGAGGTCCGAGGCTCCATCCCCGCCGCCGCCATCACCACGGACATCATCGTCGGGTTCCCCGGGGAGACCGAGGCAGACTTCGAGCAGACGCTGGACGTGGTGCGCAGGGCCCGGTTCAGCGCAGCGTTCACCTTCCAGTACTCTCCACGGCCCGGCACGCCGGCGGCAGACATGCCCGATCAGGTGCCCAAGGCCGTGGTGCAGCACCGCTACGACCGTCTCATCGAGACCTTGGAGCAGATCTCCTGGGAGGAGAACCAGCGCCGGATCGGCACGACTGCGGAGGTACTGGTCTCCGAGGGCGAGGGGCGCAAGGACGTGGCGACCCGGCGCCTGTCGGGTCGGGCGCGCGATGGGCGACTGGTCCATTTCCTGGGCGCCGCGGATGCCCGCCCCGGGGATTGCGTGCTGGTCGAGATCGAGGCCGCTGCGCCGCACCACCTGACGGGGGCAGCAACCAGCATCCGGGCGACCCGAGCGGGCGACGCGTGGCAGGCTGGCCAGGTGTCGTGCGCTCCGGCCCCCTCCGGCATGCAGGCCATCGACGGCGCGGCCAGTCCGGTCGCCCTGGGGATGCCCGGGCTGCGACCTGTCGGCTGACGGGGTGGATCCGCACCCCTCCTGGCCGCCAGTCGTCGCCGTGGTCGGCCCGACCGCCACGGGCAAGTCAACGGTCGCCATCGAGGTCGCCGAACAGATCGGCGCCGAGATCGTGAACGCCGATGCCTTCCAGGTGTACCGGGGGATGGACATCGGGACGGCGAAGGTGGCTCAGGGCGATCGACGGGGGATCACCCACCACCTGCTGGACGTGTGCGACGTCAGGGCGGAGCTCAGCGTCGCCCAGTACCAGCAGATGGGTCGTGATGTGCTGCTCGGTCTGGCCCAGCGCGGCGTGCCCGCAGTGGTCGTGGGCGGCTCGGGGCTGTACATCCGCGGGTTGCTCGACGATCTCAGGTTCCCCGGCAGTGACCCGGTGATTCGGGCCCGATGGGAGGCGCAACTCGCCCGCTCGGGTCCGCAGCAGCTGCACTCGGTCCTCGCCGAGCGCGACCCGGCTGCGGCCGAACACATCCTGGCGACCAACGGTCGACGGATCGTGCGCGCCCTGGAGGTCGGTGAGTTGACTGGGCAGCCGTTCGTCGCCCAGTTGCCCGCCGATGGCCCCCCCTTGGTCCCGCACTGGAGCTTCGGGCTCGACCTGTCGCGCGACGAGTTGGATCTGCGGATCCACCAGCGGGTGCAGCACATGTTCGAGTCGGGCCTGGTCACCGAGGTCCGTCACCTGCTCGACCTGGGCCTGCGTGAGGGTCGCACAGCCAGCCGTGCCCTGGGCTACCCACAGGTGATCGACCTGCTCGAGGGAAGGATCGACCAGGCCCAGGCGGCGCAGGACATCGTCCTGGCCACGCGCAGGTTCGCTCGGCGACAGCAGCGTTGGTTCCATCGGGATCCCCGCACGACCTGGCTGGACGCGAGCCAACCCAGCTTCTCCACAGCTTCACAGATCGTGGACCGTACTGGCCTGCCTGCCCGTAGGCTTGAGCCATGAGTCGCGGCACCGTCCCGTTCGTGAAGGGACATGGAACAGGCAACGACTTCGTGATCCTGTCTGAGCTGGATGGGCCACTGGACCTGACCCCGACACGGGTGCAGGCACTGTGCGATCGGCATCACGGGATCGGCGCGGACGGCATCCTCGTGATCACCCGCGCTGTGCTCCACGACGAGGTCGTCGACCAGGCCGGGGCGGCCCCCTACTTCATGGACTACCGCAACGCCGACGGCAGCGCGGCCCAGATGTGCGGCAATGGCGCCCGGCTGTTCGCCGCTGAGCTCCTCGAGCGCGGACTGGTCGGCGAGCGACAGTTCCAGATCGCCACTCGCGGCGGCGCCCGGCTGGTCACCGTCGACGACAGTCGCGGGATCCACGTCGACATGGGCACCCCCACGTTCCTGGCCGAGGACGACATCCGGGTCCGGACCTCGCAGGCCGCTGGCTCGGCTGAGACGACTGCGATCGGGGTCCTCATCCCCAACCCACATGCCGTGACCTGGGTCGACGACGTCGAGCAGGCGGGCACCCTGGCCGCAGCACCCGTCGTCACCCCGGCCGCGGCCTATCCCGAGGGAGTGAATGTGGAGTTCGTCCGGGTCGTCGGCGATCACCACCTGCAGATGCGGGTGTTCGAGCGGGGGGTGGGGGAGACACTCAGCTGCGGGACCGGCGCGTGTGCCGCCGCAGTGGCCACCGCGCAGCGCAACGGCGCCGGACCGGACGGGCAGCGAACACGTGTTGATGTCCCCGGCGGCAGCGTCGGCGTGACGTGGAGCGCCAACGGCACCGTCGAGCTCGATGGCCCGGTGGAGGTTGTTGCCCGCGGAACCATCGACCCGGGCTGGTGGGAGTCGCATGCCTGAGGTTCCAGATCTGCTCGACCGCCAGGCGCTGCGCCGGGTGCCCGGCCTCGGCACCGAGCTGCAGGACGTCAGTGAGGTCGAGTACCGCCAGGTGCGCCTGGAGCGGGTGGTCCTCGTCGGTGTGTGGACGTCGGGCACCCTGGCTGATGCCGAGCGCTCCCTGGCCGAGTTGGCACGGCTGGCCGAGACGGCCGGGTCCGAGGTCTGCGATGCCCTGATCCAGCGGCGGGACAGGCCCGATACCGCGACCTACATCGGCGCTGGAAAGGTGACCGAGCTGCGTGAGGTCGTTGACGTCGTGGCCGCGGACACCGTGATCTGCGATGGCGAACTGACACCCGGCCAGCTGCGTCGCCTCGAGGCACTCGTGAAGGTGAAGGTTGTCGACCGCACCTGGCTCATCCTCGACATCTTCGCCCAGCACGCCCGCAGCCGTGAGGGCAAGGCCCAGGTCTCGCTGGCGCAGATGCAGTACCTGCTCCCGAGGCTGCGCGGCTGGGGCGAGTCGCTGTCCCGGCAGGCCGGTGGACGCGTGGCCGGAGGGCAGGGCATCGGATCCCGTGGCCCCGGTGAGACCAAGATCGAGACCGACCGACGCCGGGTGCGTGAGAGCATCGCCCGCCTGCGCCGGGACATCTCCGGGATGGCCACCGCGCGGCGCACGATGCGCAGCGCACGACGCAGGGGGCGGGTCCCCTCTGTGGTGCTCGCCGGCTACACGAACTCCGGCAAGTCCAGCCTGCTCAATCGGATGACTGGCGCGGGAGTGCTCGTCGAGGACGCGCTGTTCGCCACCCTGGACCCGACCGTGCGCAGGGCGTCCACGCCCGCAGGACGACTGTTCACCCTCGCTGACACTGTCGGGTTCGTGCGCCACCTGCCCCATCAGCTGGTCGAGGCGTTCCGCTCGACCCTCGAGGAGGTCTCGGACGCAGACCTGATCCTGCACGTGGTCGACGGGTCCGATGACTTCCCCGAGGGACAGATCGCGGCGGTGCGTGAGGTCCTGGCCGAGATCGGTGCCGCCGAGGTCCCTGAGCTGCTGGTCATCAACAAGTCCGACATCGCCGACCCGATGGTGGTGGGTCGCCTGCGCGCCCGTGAGCCGCACTCGGTCCTCGTCTCGGCAGCAACCGGTGCCGGGATCGCCGACCTGCTCACAGCCGTGGAGGACGACCTGCCCACCCCATCCGAGGTGGTCGACGTCCTGGTCCCGTTCGACCGCGGTGATCTCGTCGCCCGGGTGCATGAGGAGGGCCGCGACGTCGTGGTCGACTACACGCCCGAGGGTGCACTGGTCCGCGCGGTCGTCGGGGAGCAGTTGGCCGAGGCGCTGGGGGAGGCGGGGACTCCCGGATCCCCGAGCACGACCCCCCGTGAGGCCGGGTCCGAGTGACCGAGCCGGACGGATCGGGTGACCCTGGGTCACTGCAGGTCTGCGACCTCCTGGATCTGGCGGTCGAGGAGCTCGGCGGCCAGCGGCGCGAGGGGCAGGCGCGGATGGCCCAGGAGATCGCCGAGTGCTTCGACGCCGGTTCCGGGACCGTCCTGGTCCAGGCCGGCACCGGCACCGGCAAGTCCGTGGCTTATCTCGTTCCAGCCGCTCAGCATGCCGCGGTAGCCAAGGAGCCCGTGGTCATCGCCACGGCCACGTTGGCGCTGCAGCGACA
>JAQBEX010000013.1:0-14040 GCA_032123675.1 Actinomycetes bacterium | reverse complement strand
CATCGCTGACCGAGCGCGTCGCCCTTGCGGGCCGCCCGGCTCTGGCGTCCCGAGGCGCGGCGGGCGCCTGAGCCGGGTGCCTGGGCTGGGTGCCTGGGCTGGGTGCCTGAGTTGGGCTCCTGGGCTGGGCGACCGAGCTGGGCTCCTGAGCCCGCCGGCCCGCGCTTGCCGGCCCGCACCACTCTCGTGGAGCGGGCCCGGCGCGCACACGCAACCGCCCGTTTCGCCACCTCCCTGCGGGACTTCGTCCAACGCGCACACGCAACCGCCCGATACGAGCCGGATCTGCGGTCCATTGGGGCGGTTCGGTGTGCGGGTTCAGGCCGGGACAGGTGACACCCCGGTCATCCGGGCGGGTTCGTGTGCGCCGCCGCCCGATGGCGAATCGTCTGGCGCCGACTCAGGCCCGCATCCGAGGCGTTGCCCGAGTCAGCATCGGCGCCGTGGCTCCTGCGCCACACTGAACTCGCCGCGGTCCTCGGGGCCCTCGCGACTCAGGCCTCGACTGGGATCCGGATCTCGAAACGGCACCCTTCGCCCACGTTCTGGACGCCGACACTCCCGTCATGGGCTTCGGCCACGCCACGCACGATGGCCAGCCCCAAGCCTGCACCCTCACCCGTGGTGGGCGTGCGGGCCCCCGTCGCTCGCCAACCGGTCTCGAACACGCGGGGGAGGTGCTCAGCGTCGATCCCACCGCACTCGTCGGTCACGGTGATCACGGCTGCCGTGGGCTCGGCCCGTGCCTCGAGAACAACCGACCCGTCAGGAGGCGTGTGCCGGATGGCGTTCGCGACCAAGTTGGCCACGGCACGCGAGATCTCCCGACCGTCGGCAGTGGCCTGCACGGCCCCGTTGGCCGAACCGGTCAGGTTGACGCGCCGGGCGGTGGCCAGGGCGCGTGCCGAGGCGAGGTTCTCGGAGACCACATCGGCGAGGTTGATCTGCTCGAGCGTCAGGCTCAGCGCTCCCGACTGCAGCCGGGACAGCGCCAGCAGGTCGTCGAGCATCCCACTCATACGCTCGACATCGCCCACCATCTGGGTCAGGTAGCGCTGCGGGTCCTCGGCAACGCCATCCTCGAGGGCCTCGGCCATGGCACGAATCCCGGCCAGCGGTGTGCGCAGGTCATGGGAGACCCAAGCGACCATCTCGCGGCGCGATCCCTCGATCTCCCGTTCCGCGTCACGGGCCGCAGCCTCCTCCGCAGCCGCTCGTTCCGCGTGCTGGATCCGCACGGCGATGAGGATGCCGACGCCAGCGGCGATCGGGATGGCCGCCACGAGGACGAGCAGCATCGTTGCGGAGTCGGCCTCGGTCAGGAACATCGCCTGCGCGCTCGCCCAGACGCCGGCGGCCAGCGACAGGACCACAACCACCGGTGCACATGCTGCTGCGACCGAGGTGGAACGGCGCGCGACCAGGATCACCAGCCATGCACCGAACGCCGCCACGGCTGCGGCGACACCGGCCGAGAGCGCGACCGCGCTCAATTCAGGGCCCACGGGGATCCCATCGGTAGCCCACGCCCCAGACCGTCACGAGTCTCGTGGGAGTGGCCGGGTCCTCCTCGATCTTCTCGCGAAGCCGGCGCACGTGGACCGTCACTGTGGTCTGGTCGCCGTACTCCCAGCCCCAGACTGCGCGCATGAGGTGCTCACGGGAGCAGGCGCGGCCAGGGTTGCCCATGAGGTACGCGAGCAGGTCGTACTCGCGGGCGGTCAGCTGCAACTGCGTGTCCGCTCGGAAGGCGCGGTGCCCCGTCGAGTCCAGGCGGAGGTCCCCGTCCAGGATGTCGGCGGTCTCCTGGCCGAGTGCGCTTCCCGCCGGTGTGGCTCGTCGCAGCACCGACTGGACCCGGAGGACGAGCTCGCGCGGGCTGAACGGCTTGGTCACGTAGTCGTCCGCGCCGGTCTGCAGGCCCAGGACGCGGTCGTCCTCATCGCCGCGCGCGGTCAGGATCACCACCGGCAGGTCGGGCCGGCGCGCCCGCAGTCGCCGGCACACCTCGAGGCCATCGAGGTCCGGGAGCGTGAGGTCCAGCACGACGAGGTCCGGAGGGCGGGATCCCGCCGCCGCGAGCGCGGACGCCCCGTCGGCTGCGCGCTCGACCGGGAACCCGGCCCGGGACAGGTATGTCGTGACCACCTCGGCGACCGTCGCGTCGTCGTCGACGACCAGGATCCGGGATTCACCCGCAGCTGGCCGGTCGTCGACGGTGCTCATGATCTGAGGGTAGGGCCACGCAGGGGCAGCCGGCGGGCTTCCTGCGACCCCGTAACACCTCGGTAAGGACTCCGTAAGTCGGCGGCAATGGCCCTGCCCGCCCCTGTCTCGTTGAGTGGGACACGCACCGGCCACACGGGTCGGGCCGACGATCGGAGAGACAGATGCGCAAGGGACTGGCAATGGCAGCAGCTGCAGGTGGAGTGCTCGTGGCAATCGGGACAGTCGCAAGTCCGGCGAGTGCCGGGGTGACTCGTGGCCCCGCCTTCTACGTCGATGGGCAGCAGTATCGAACGGTGCTCACCCCGACCGACCTGGCGGGCACCGGGGCCCCCAGCCATTCCTGGGACCACCTGTACGTCTTCCCAGACGGGCAGCAGGCTGGCGTGGCGACGGCCGCTCCGGGGGACCGCGACTACAACGGCGGTCGCTGGCAGGTGCGCGAGCTGACCTTCCCGGAGGGATACGCGGTCGCGGTGGCCAGCGGCGACAGCAACGACAACGGCAAGCTCGACTCCTTCTCCGAACTCTCCATGGCTATCGAGGACGGCACGGCTGTCGCCGGGCCGGTGGTCAAGAGCTTCGTCTGCCCCGTTATCAAGTTGCCCCAGGGTGGGCGCGCGTAGCCCGCAGAGGCACGCAGCCCTGCGCGGTGATCCCGCCGGTCACCGCGCAGGGCATCGCGCAGGGCATCGCACCAGCACGCACACGCAACCGCCCGTTTCGGCGCCTGCCTGAGGGGCTTCGCCAGAGGCGCACACGCAACCGCCAGTAACGAGCCAGATCAGCGGCCCATTGGGGCGGTTCGGTGTGCGGGTTTGGGCCGGACAGGTGACACCACGGTCATTCGGGCGGCTTCGTGTGCGGCGGAGCCGGTTGCGGACCGGATCGGCTCAGGCCCGGATCCGCGCGTTGCGCGGGTCGTACATCGGGGCCAGCGAGACGCGCGCCGGGTGGATCTCGTTGCCGACCTGGACCGTCCACTCCCCGGAGCCGACGTACCCGGCGTCGACCGGTGCGCCGCCGGCATCGACCATCGCCAGCCCCACGGCCCCGCCGAGGGTGAATCCGTAGGACGCCGAGCGCACGTGCCCGACCTCAACGCCATCGCGCCGGACGACTTCGGCGTGGAACAGCAGGGGCTGCGGGTCGGTGAGCAGGACCTGCACCAGGCGCCGGGTGGGCGCGCCCGCGGCACGGCGGTCGACCAGCGCCTCCCGCCCCAGGAAGCCCATGGGCTTGTCCCACGCGACCGCGAACCCGAGCCCCGCCTCGATCGGGTCGTCGGTGTTGTCGATGTCGTGCCCGTAGTCGCGGTAGCCCTTCTCGATCCGCAGGCTGCCGAGCGCCTTGAGCCCGCAGTGCCGCAGGCCGAACGCCGCACCGACCGCGATGATCTCGTCGTAGGCCGAGACCGCCATCTCGGACGGCACGAACAGCTCGTACCCGAGCTCGCCGACGTAGGTGATACGGGTGCACAGGCCCAGGGCGAAGCCGAGGTCGATCTGGCGCGCGGCGCGGAACGGGAACGCCCCGTCGGACAGGTCGGCACTGGACACCGCGGCGAGCAGGTCGCGCGCGCGGGGGCCCTGCACGGTGATCTGGGCCAGCCCGGACGTCACGTCGGCTATCGACACCCGGGCGTCGCCCACGTGTCGGTGCAGCCACGCCAGCACATGGCGGTGGGCGGTGTCGGTGGCGACCACGAGGAAGTCGTTGGCGGCCCGCTTCGTCACGGTCACGTCGGCCTCGATCCGGCCGGTTCCGTTGAGCCATTGGGTGTAGGTGATCCGTCCGGGCTCCCCGTCGACGGTGTTGGCGCTCAGGCGGTCCAGCAGCGCGCCGGCGTCCGGACCGGTCACCGCGAACTTGGCCATGAAGGACATGTCGAACAGCCCCACGCCCTCGCGAACTGCTCGGTGCTCCGCGGCCCACTGCTCCCAGAAGTCCGGCCGCCCCCACGTCAGGGCCGGCTCGGCCGCGGCGACTCCGGCAGCGGCGACTTCGGCGGCGGCGACTTCGGCGGCGGCGACTTCGGCGGCGGCGAACCAATCCGGGGCCTCCCACCCCGAGACCTCCGCGAACCACGCGCCCTGAGCATCCATCCGGGCGTGCAGCGGCGATCGCTTCACGCCCCGTGCCGTTCGCATCGAGCGGCCCGGGTAGTGGCATTCGTAGACCATCCCGAGGCTCTCGACGGTGCGTGTGGCCCGGTAGCGAGGGGTCGCCTGGTGCGGGTGCAGCCGGTCGATGTTCACGCCCGTCACATCGATGTCCGGCGAGCCGGTGGTGATCCAGTGCGCGATCGCCCGGCCCCAACCGCCACCGGTGAGGATCCCGATCGAGTTCAGCCCCGCGGCGACGAAGTAGTTGCGCACCTCGGGGGCCTCGCCGATGATCGGCTGCAGGTCGGGCGTGAACGATTCGGGCCCGCAGAAGAACGTGTGGATCCCGGCGTCCAGGGTGGCCGGCACCCGACCCATCGCGGCCTCGACGTAGGGACCCATCCGGTCCCAGTCCGGCGTGATGGCACCGAACGAGAAGTCCTCGGGGATCCGTTCCACGTTCCACGGTGCGCACACGGTCTCGAACAGGCCGACCATCAGTCCGTCGCCCTCGGGGCGGATGTAGGTGAACCGGCTCGGGTCCTCCAGAACCGGCCAGTCCGGATCGACCTCGGGCATGGCGCCGGTGATCAGGTAGTAGTGCTCGGCAGCTTGGAGCGGGATGCTCACGCCCGAGCGTGCGCCGAGCTGGCGGGCCCACATCCCGGCAGCGTTGACGACGTAGTCGCACTCGATGATCCCGGCCTCGGTGCGCACGCCGGTGACGGCTCCATCGCGCACCAGGACGTCCACAGCAGGCGTGCCCTCCACCAGGGTCGCCCCGCGCATGCGTGCACCCTTCGCCAGCGCCATCGTGACGTCCACCGGGTTCACCCGGCCGTCGGTGGGCGTGTGGAAGCCCGCGAGGATGTCGTCCGTTCGCGCAGCAGGGAAGAGCTCGGCGACTTCGCGGGGGCTGATCTCATGGACGTCCACGCCGCAGTGCCGGTTGAACGCCGACACCCGGCGGTACTCCTCGAGACGGCCCTCGTCGGCGGCGACCTCGATCAGCCCGATCGGCCGGAAGCCGGTCGCCTGGCCGGTCTCGGCCTCCAGGCGCGAGTAGAGCTCCTTGGTGTACATCCGCAGCTCGGTCGAGGTCTGGGAGGTCGATCCGAAGGTCACCATCAACCCGGCCGCGTGCCACGTGGTACCGGAGGTGAGTCGGTCTCGCTCGAGCAGGACCGTGTCGGTCCATCCGAGTTCTGCCAGGTGGTAGGCGATCGATGTCCCGATGATCCCGCCGCCGATGACGACCACCCGGGCTCGGGCGGGCACGGTCGATGGTGAGGCCAGGGCGGCGCGAGGCACGGGAGCCGGTGCGGCCGGCAGCGCGGGCGTCGCGGGGGGCGTCGCGCCGCCGCGGGCGCGGCTCCTGCGGCCGGGGGTGACGGGCATGCCGTCGAGTCTAGGCATGCGCCCAGCGTGTGCGCGGTCCTGCGCGTGTGACCACGGCGGCTCAGCCAGCGAGTTCCACCAGGGCAGCCATCGGGATCGGTAGCCAGTCCGGCCGGTTGCGCTTCTCGTACACCGCCTCGTAGGCGGCCTTGTCCACGAGGTAGGCCGAGAGGATCGCGCGGTCGGCGCGCACGCCGTCCTCACCAGGGGTGTCGAGGCCGCCGGCTGCGTAGCCGGCCAGGAACGCGACCTCGCAGTCGTGCAGCCATGCGGCGACCTCATCCGGGCTGCGGTTCGCCCCGCCCTGCGCGGACGCGTAGGCGAAGGAACGCAGCATGCCCGCAACGTCGCGCAGGGCGTGGTCGGGTGTGACCCGGGCTGTCATGGATGAGCCAGGCTCACCCTCGAAGTCGAGCAGCTTCCAGCCGTCGTCGGTCCGCATGACCTGCTGCAGGTGCAGGTCGCCATGGACCCGCTGGACCTCGATCGGGTGATCAAGCGTGAGCAGGGCGTCGATCCGCTGGCCCAGGGCGGGGACGAGGGGAGCGAGCTCCTCGACGACGGCGGCGGCCTGGTCCAGACGCCAGCGCAGCCGGTCGACCAGCTCGGAGACCTCGGCGTCGGACAGCACGTGGGTCGGCAGGACGTGCCGAAGGTCGCGGTGCACCGCCCCGGTCGCGCGGCCCAGTTCCAGGGCCTCATCGGCGAACGACTCACCGTTCGCGACACGGGCGAGGGCGAGGTCCCGGCCCTCGGTGGCCGGTGAGAGCAGCTCCTGGACCATCGCCGTGTGGCCGGTCACCCAGTGGCCGTTGGACGGGTCGCGCCACCCCGCATTGACCCACCCGAGGATTCGTCCCACATGCGGGCAGCGCGCGACACCGAGTGCGGCGTGCACGTCGACGTCCGGGTTGATCCCCGGCACGAGCAGGCGGAAGAACTTGACCAGGGCCACGTCGCCCATGACCAGTGAGGTGTTGCTCTGCTCCACCCCGAGGGGTCGCACCGGCAGGTCGAGGTAGGTACCGGGATCAACGTTGGCCTGCAGGGCCGGGGCTGGGTGCTCGCCGCCTGCGTGGTCGAGCGAATGGGTCACATCAGGATCGACCTGCGGTGTGGTCTCGGAGGCTGACAGCAGCAGTGGGACCGCCGCGGGATCGGACAGCGCGTCGTAGACGAAGTCCCCGCCGCTGAGCTGCCCGATCAGCCGCAGCCCCGCGTGGGGTTCGCCGTAGACCGACACCGGGACCTGATAGGTCTGCCAGATCTCATCGTCGAGCGCCACGCCGACCACGACGTGCGCCACCGCGCTGGCAGCCGGGACGGAGCTCACCGCGCTGACCACGACAGCGGTCATGGTGCGGCCCTTGCCGGCGAACCAGCGCTGCTCGGGGAGCCATTGCTCCAGCAGCGCCGTGAGGTCCCGGTGGGTGTCCGCGTTGAGTTCGGTTCCGGGGTTCGCCATGTCGGCAGTCTGGCCAATCCTGGTCGGCGCCGCACGCCCGGGGTCGCTCCAGTGCCGCATCGGCTGCCTCCGGTCCAGACGACCCGCGCCAGCCGCCGGTGCTCGTGCGCTACATCAGGGGAGGCCCACATCTGGCCAAAACCACAACCATGTGGTTATGCTCCCCTCAGGGATGGTCAACATCCGATCGACGAGGACGCTGGGGAAGGCGAAACTCGCCGGGATCGGAGGTCGGCCATGGCCGTGCATATGGTTGCCGAGCGCTCGGGTCTTACCCGGGGCGTTCTATTCGTGCACTCCACGAAGCGGGCGATGTGTCCGCATCTGGAGTGGGCGATCAGTGACGTGCTTGGCTCGCGGGTGAGCCTTGACTGGGTGCCTCAGCCCGTGCTGCCCGGGCAGGTCCGCGCAGAGATCTCGTGGCAGGGCCGACCGGGCACCGCATCCCGGATCACATCAGCGCTGCGCCAGTTCAAGGACGTTCGCTACGAGGTGGCCGAGGAACCGGGCAAGGGTGCTGAGGGCGAGCGGTTCGCCGTCACGCCGGAGCTTGGGGTCTTCCGGGCCACGATGGGCCCGCACGGCGACATCATGATCCACGAGGACCGCCTGCGCGCGATCCTGGCCGCGAGCGGAGATGCAGCCGCGGATCTGCGCGAGGGACTCAACCTGGTCCTGGGCACCGCCTGGGACGCTGAGCTCGAGCCGTTCCGTCGCGCCGGCGATGGAGTGCCGGTGCGCTGGCTGCACCAGGTGGTGTAGCCGAACAGACCTCGGGGGAGGAGCTGATGGCCCGGGTGGGAGTGATCCCGTCCGGGCCATCGGTGCGTTCGCAGCCGTGCGTCCCAGGCCCGTGCCCCGCCGTGGACCTCAGCGGAACAGCGACCGGTGGAAGAACGCGAACTCGCTGTCCTCGACCATGCCGACTGACTCGTACAGCCGGGTCGCCCCAGTTGGGTTGGTGGCATCCACGTGCAGGATCGTGCTGATGAACCCGCGCGCGACGTCGTCGGCCATGCGTGCTCGGAGCAGCGCACGAGCCAGGCCGTTGCCGCGGTGCTCCCTGCGGACGGCGATGCTCGTCACGTATCCGTAGTCCTCGCTGGCGTAGCGGTTCGATCCCATGACGAAGCCGATGATCTCGCCGTCGTGCTCGGCCACGATCCACTGCGAGGGATCCTCGGTCGTGCCCTCCTGCCGTTCCCGCCAGACCTCGAATTCGAGTGGCGTGAAGTCGAAGTGGTCGAGGAAGGCTGCGGAACTGGTCGCGTGGACTCCCCGCCAGTCGGACTCGATCGGTTGGAACGGTCGGAGCGCGTAGCCTGCGGGAAGCCCCCCGGAGGCAGTCGGATTCGTGGCGGACTCGCTCGCCTCCGCGGCCGGCGTCAGCCCCTCCACGGACCAGAGATCGACCTTCATCCGCCAGAAGCGGCGAACCTCCGAGAACCCCCGCTTCTCGAGGTCGGCGCGCAGCGGCATGTCGTTGGCGTAGCAGCCGGACTTGGCGATCGGGAGGGGGATGTCCGGGTCCATGTACATCGCGTCCCAGCGGTACCGGCCCTCCCGCAGTGCGCCGTCGATGAGCGAGCCGTGGATTGCGTGGGCGTGCGGATCGCCCGGGCGGGCGAACACGTCGAACGACCACCCGCGTCCCGTTGCCAGGCCATCAAGGACGACGATCGCGCCCATGAGGTCGTCGCCGCGCCACACGGTCGCGCAGCCGTACTCCCAACCGCAGTCCGGCTCGGCCACGTAGTCGGTGATCTCCTCGATGTTGGTCGAGGAATGGCCGCACCCGGCGATGTCCACGGCGCGCGCGAGTGCGGTGAGGGCCGCGACATCACCAGCCTCCATCGGCCGCACGTCATGGCCCTCCGGCAGGTCCCCGATCTCATGGGCGAGGACCCGTCTGACGGACGGCGTCGGCGCGGTCACCCACCGCCCTCGGTGCTGCCCGCGTCGGCAGCGGTCGGATCCCACAGCCGGTACTTGTCCAGGGCCTCGCGGACGACCTCACGACCGATCTCCCCGCGCTCGGCCAAGGACAGCAACGTCCGGCACACGATCGACTCGGCGTCGACCAGGAAATGCCGGCGCAGGGCGCCGCGGGTGTCGGACATTCCGAACCCGTCGGTCCCCAGGGTCGCGAAGTCGCCGGGCACCCACTGGCGGATCATGTCCGGCAGCGCGTGCATGTAGTCCGAGACAGCCACGACCGGACCGGGTCGGCCCTCCAGCTGGGTGGTCACGTGCGGGACGCGCGCCTCACCCATGGGCTCGAGCAGGTTGTGCCGGTCCGCGTCCAGGCCATCCCTGCGCAGCTCGGTCCACGAGCTCACCGACCAGATGTCAGCGGCCACGCCCCACTCGTCAGCCAGCATCTGCTGGGCCTTCAGGGCCCAGGGCACACCAACGCCGGAGGCGAGGATCTGGGCCTTCTTCGCGTGCTCGGCGGTCGAGGCGTTGAGCAGGTACATCCCACGCAGCAGGCTCTCGACGTCCAGGCCCTCGGGCTGCGGCGGCTGGACATAGGGCTCGTTGTAGATGGTGATGTAGTAGAAGACGTTCTCGGAGTCCTCGCCGTACATCCGGCGGATGCCGTCCTTGACAATGTGCCCGATCTCGTAGGAGTACGCCGGGTCGTAGGCCACGACGGCCGGGTTGGTCATCGCGATGATGTGGCTGTGGCCGTCCTCGTGCTGCAGGCCCTCGCCGTTGAGCGTCGTGCGGCCAGCAGTGGCACCCATGACGAAGCCGCGGACCATCTGGTCGCCGGCGAGCCAGAACGAGTCAGCCGTGCGCTGGAACCCGAACATCGAGTAGAAGATGTAGACCGGGATCATCGGCTGGTCGTGCGTGGAGTAGGCCGAGCCGACGGCCGCGAACGAGGCCACCGAGCCGGCCTCGTCGATCCCCTCGTGCAGGATCTGGCCGTTGCGGGCCTCCTTGTACGACAGCATCAGCTCGCGGTCGACCGACAGGTAGTTCTGCCCCTTCGGGTTGTAGATCTTCAGCGTCGGGAACAGTGAGTCGACCCCGAACGTGCGGGCCTCGTCCGGGATGATCGGCACGATCCGGTAGCCGATGTCAGGGTCGCGGGTAAGGTCCTTGAGCAGCCGGACGAACGCCATCGTCGTGGCGACCTCCTGGTTGCGCGACCCCTTCGTGACGATGTCGTAGGTCTTGTCCGGCGGCTGGACCAGTGGTCGGGAGATCTGCCGACGGCGCGGCATCGACCCGCCGAGGGCGGCCCTGCGCTCCAGCATGTACTCGGTCTGCGGATCGTCCGGACCTGGCTTGTAGTACGGCGGCAGGTACTTGTCGAGCTGGTCGTCCTCGATCGGGATCTGCAGGCGGTCACGGAAGTTGTGGAGGTCGTCCAGCGACAGCTTCTTCATCTGGTGGGTGGCGTTGCGACTCTCGAAGTGCTGGCCCAGCGACCAGCCCTTGATCGTCTTGGCCAGGATCACCGTGGGCTGGCCCGTGTGCTCCACCGCAGTCTTGTAGGCGGAGTAGAGCTTGCGGTAGTCCATGCCGCCGCGCTTGAGCGCCCACAGTTCGGCGTCGGGGATGTCGGCGACCATCGCAGCCACCCGCGGGTCGCGGCCGAAGAAGTTCTCGCGCAGGAACTTCACGTCCTCGCCACGGTAGGTCTGGTAGTTGCCGTCGGGGGTGTTGTTCATGAGGGCGACCAGCGCGCCCTCGGTGTCGCGGGCGAGCAGCTTGTCCCAGCCGCGGCCCCAGATCACCTTGATGACGTTCCAGCCGGCGCCGCGGAACATCGACTCCAGCTCCTGAATGATGTTGCCGTTGCCCCGGACCGGCCCGTCGAGGCGCTGGAGGTTGCAGTTGATGACGAAGGTCAGGTTGTCCAGCCCCTCGCGAGCAGCGAGGCTGATGTTGCCCAGCGACTCCGGCTCATCGGTCTCACCGTCGCCGAGGAAGGCCCACACCCGCTGCTGGCTGGTGTCCTTGATGCCACGGTTGAGCAGGTAGCGGTTGAACCGCGCCTGGTAGATCGCGTGCAGCGGTCCGAGACCCATGGACACGGTCGGGAACTGCCAGAAGTCCGGCATGAGCCGCGGATGCGGGTAGCTCGGCAGGCTGCCGGCCGGGTGCGAGAGTTCCTGGCGGAAACCGTCGAGCTGGTCCTCGGTGAGCATCCCCTCGAGGTAGGCACGCGCGTAGATCCCGGGGGAGGCGTGGCCCTGGAAGAAGATCTGGTCGCCGCCACCTGGGGCATCGGGGCCCTGGAAGAAGTGGTTGAAGCCCACCTCGTACATGGCTGCTGACGAGGCATAGGAGGAGATGTGTCCGCCGACGCCCACGCCGGGGCGCTGGGCCCGGTGCACCATCACGGCGGCGTTCCACCGGGTGGCGGCGCGGATCCGGTACTCCATCGCCTCGTCGCCGGGGAAGTTCGGCTCCTTGTCCGGCGAGATCGTGTTGATGTAGTCCGTGCTGCGCAGGGCAGGAATGCCCACGCTGCGCTCGGCGGAGCGCCGAAGGAGCTCGAGCATCAGGTAACGGGCGCGACTGGCGCCGGCGTTGTCGACGACCGCGTCCAGGGACTCGAGCCACTCGCTGGTCTCAGCGGGGTCGGCGTCGACGTACTGGTCGGGCAGCCCACCGGGCATCAGCGGGTCGTAGTCGGTCACGTGGGGAACCTCTCGGACGTGGGTCGGGTCCAGCGGGGGCAACTATTCCGCTTCCGGGCGGCACGTGCGCGTTGAGGTGGGCTTGAGGGCCCTGACAGCAGCATACTGACCCCCACGGGTCGCACAACCGTGCGTTCTGTGCCCGAGACGAGATGAGGGGTAGAGGTGGGCGCAACGGCCGACGACGCCGATCAGGCATCGGCGTTGGCCAAGCAGTTGGGCATCAGCAAGGGGCAGGTGGTCCAGGAGATCGGGTACGACACCGACACGGACGAACTTGTCGGCGATGCTGTGGTCGCGGCAACTGGGGAGCAGGGAGTCGACGAGGACTTCGACGGAGTGGTCGACGTGGTCCTGCTGTGGTGGCGTGAGGAGGACGGGGACCTCGCAGACGCACTGGTCGACGCGAAGGCGCCTCTGGCCGACAACGGTGTTGTGTGGCTCCTCTCGCCCAAGTTCGGGCGCCCAGGGGCCCTGGAACCGGCGGACATCGCCGACGCGGCAGCCACGTCAGGCATCCGGCGAACCACATCGGTGAACCTGAGCCAGTGGGCGGGCGTGCGGCTCGTGTCCCGCTAGTCCGGGGGGCTGGCTGGGCGGGGGCTGGCCGCGGCACGGCCTGGGCGCGGGACGCCCGCGGGTTGGCCGCAGGTTGGCCTCGGTCAGCGCCTGAAGCCCATGCGCCCCAGCAGCCCGCCCATGGCATCAACCACCGTCAGCGCCCGTCCAATGGCGCCCATCGGCGGCACGCCCGGGACCCCGTCAAGTACGGGGGCCAGGTGGAGCAGCCCGGGCAGGTCGCGCACGTGCAGCGCGCCGGTTCGGTACATGTGCCCGACATTGCCACGCCCGCTCGTGGCGTCGATGAGCACCCTGGTGGGCGCGACCGCCCCGGGGCCCATGTCCGGGTCCGAGGCCAGCTCGGCGGTGCGCCAGTGGCCGCCGCGTGCCCCTACGCCCGTGACCCGCGTGGGGGTCACCGCGAGGAAAGAGCCGGTGATGTGCTTGCGCCCCGCGAGCGCTCCAGTCGTGTCCACGAGCGCAGACAAGCCGACTTCCAGCAACTCGTCGGGGGCTTCGGTGCCGCACTGCTCGAGGTCGAGGGCGGAGACGCTGAGCTGGTAGGTCATCGCGTTCATGACTGTGAGGAGGGGCAGGGGACCTAGCGGCGACGAAGTGTGGACCAGCGCCCACGTGTCCGGTCCATCGGAGGCCAACCACTCCGACGTCGTGGCCCGGGCCGCGGCCAGGCTGGCGAGGATGTCGTCGTAGGGCAGCTCCGCGGTCGCGATCCGGATCTGCTCGTCGATGGCGTCACTGTCGTAGTAGTCGGCGTCGCCGTCATGGGCGTCGGCCAGCATGTCGTCGAGCGTGCGACCGAACTCCCACTGCCCCAGGCGACTGATCAGGTCCCGGGCGGTCCACCCCTGCTTGCGCGAGGGCGCCTCGGGGTCGACCTCGGCCGCAACACCCTCGAAGAGCTCCCAAGCCCGGTCGATCGCTCTGGCCAGCTCGGCGCGGTCTCCCGACGCGAGGCCGTGCTCGTGGAGGTCCGGCTCAAGTCCGGGTGGGAGTTGGTGTTGGTCGGCCATTGGCCAATCCTGCCCCGAGCCCGGCAGGATTGGCGCTTCCAGTCGTCCAGTCGCGCAGGAGGTTCTGAGATGTCGGTCACGGTCGGTCAGATGGCACCTGACTTCACCGTCGTGAATCAGCGAGGGGAGAAGGTCACCCTGTCTGAGCTCCGCGGACGCAAGGTGGTCCTGGTCTTCTTCCCCTTCGCCTTCTCGGGCCTGTGCACGGGGGAGATGTGTGACCTGCGCGATCGGCGCGCAGAGTTCGACGATGACACGGTCCTGCTGGGCATCTCCGCTGACCCCAAGCACGCGCTTCGGGTGTTCGCCGAGCAGGAGGGCCTCGGCTTCGACCTCCTCAGCGACTTCTGGCCGCACGGCGAGGTCGCCCAGGCCTACGGCGTGTTCCTCCCGGAGCGGGGCATGGCCACCCGCGCCACGTTCATCATCGATCGGGAGGGCGTGGTGGCGTGGGCGGTGGTCAACGGCCCAGGTGAAACGCGCAACGTGAGCGACTACCGCGAAGCCCTAGCCAAACTCGCCTGACGCCCGGCAGCCCCGCCCCCCGCCCGCCCCCGCCCCCCGCCCCCCGCCCCACACCACGCAAACCCTCCGCG
>JAQBEX010000012.1:0-24066 GCA_032123675.1 Actinomycetes bacterium | reverse complement strand
GGGGATCATATCTCAATAGAGTTTCGGCAGTCATAGCGAGAGGGAAACGCCCGGTCCCATTCCGAACCCGGAAGCTAAGCTTCTCAGCGCCGATGGTACTGCAAGGGGGACCTTGTGGGAGAGTAGGACGCTGCCGGACATTCTTTCAAAATGGGCCGCCCCTCTGGGGCGGCCCTTTTTGCTTGTGCGGTCAATGTCGGTGTGCAGTTCCTGGTATCGGGTTGCCGGGCCGGTCCGGTAGGGATCGGTCGTGGCGTGATCGCCGCGTGCCTCGGTCGCTGCCTGCGCAGGATGGCGGAGGCAGAACTGGGCCCTGGGTAGATGGGGGTCCATTCCGGGCAATTCGGGTGTGGCATGGCTGTGCGGAATTCGCGTTCAATGCAATTGGGTCAGACCTCGGTAGGCTGACCCGGTCGAGAGGGTCACAGATGGATGACAGCAGCTCCGGTTCCCAGGGATCCAAGGGCACGTCGGGCGGGTCCGGGGGATCAGGTGCGTCCCGGGGGCCTGGGAAGCCCCGCTCGTCGGGCGAGCGCGGCCGTCCGGGCGGGTCGTCGGCGAAGTCGTCAGGTTCGCGCGGACACTCCTCCGGGTCGGGCAAGCCCTCCGGGTCGGGCAAGCCCGGCGGGTCGGGCGGGTCCGGCAAGCCCGGCGGGTCGGGGAAGCCACCGGCGGGGAAGCCCCAGACGCGCTACCAGAAGTCCTCACCCGGTTCGGGTTCGGGTTCGTCGTCCGGGTCGGGGGGTGGGTCGAGCCCGCGCTCGGGTTCTCGGCCGTCGGCGAGCCGTGGCAGCGGTGGATCGCGAGGCCGCACCGATCGTCCCGGCACTGATCGTGCATCCGGTGGCCGGGACGCACGCGGGACCGGCGATGCGCGGCTACGAGACCGTGACCGGCCGGCGGATCCGCAGATCCCAGAAGGGGTGGCCACGACCGATCTTGATCGAGTGACCCTGAATACGCTGCGCACGCTGCCGGACGGATTGGCGGAGATCGTAGCGCTGCACCTTGCCGCGGCCGCCGTTGCGTTGCCCGAGGATCCGGCGCTGGCGCTCGCGCATGCCAAGGCGGCCTCGCGGCGTGCAGGGCGGGTGGCGATCGTGCGTGAGGCGGTTGGTGTCGCCGCGTACACGGCCGGCGACTTCGCCACGGCGTTGACAGAGTTGAAGGCAGCGGCCCGGATCTCTGGATCATCGGAGTACCTGCCGATGATCGCTGACTGCGAACGAGGGCTCGACCGCCCGGAACGCGCCCTGGCGCTCGCGTCCTCGGCGGAGGCCAGCACGCTGGACCGTGCGGGGAAGGTCGAGATGCTCATCGTTGCGGCCGGCGCTCGTCGTGACCTCGGGCAGGCTGAGGCCGCAGTGCTCACCCTCCAGGTTCCGGCGCTGAAGGCCCGCGCGCAGGGGGAGTGGCTTGCCCGCCTGCGCTACGCATACGCCGACGCGTTGCTCGAGGTGGGCAGGCGTGCCGAGGCACGCACGTGGTTCACCCGGGCAGCTGAGGTCGATCCGGAGGGGACGACGGACGCTGCCGAGCGGGTTGACGAAATCGACGGGGTGACCTTCGCGGAGTCCGAGGTGCCAGAGGAGCAAGCTGGCCTCCACGAGGCCGACGCCACGGTCGGGCCTCCCCCGAGCGATGAGGCTGGGGAGGTCAACGCACCGCAGGCGACCGATGTCGTCGAGGGTGTCGACACGCGCGGGCCGATCCCCGGGGACCAGACGGTCACCACGAGCCTCCACTTCGAGGATGGGGAGGGCCGTGCTGTTCCGGGGGGATCGGTCGATGCCGAGACCGAGCCCGGAGGTGCCGGTGGGTGACGGGTCCCCGCACGCCGTTCCAGCCCACGGCTTCGGGTCCTGCACTCTGCCGCTCGCGGAAGCTCACGATGTGGCGCTACTGGACCTCGACGGTGTTGTCTACGTGGGCACTCGCGCAGTGCCGCACGCCGCACAGTCCCTGGACTCCGCGCTGCGTGAGCACGGCCTCCGCTCGGTGTTCGTGACCAACAACGCCGCGCGACCGCCCGCCGTCGTGGCTGAGCACCTGGTTGAGCTGGGCGTCCGGGCTGCGGCTGCCGATGTGGTGACCTCTGCCCAGGCCGGTGCCCGGATGCTCGCCGAGCGGCTCGCGCACGGTGCCCGGGTCCTTGCCATCGGTGGCCCCGGGGTTTCCGAGGCGCTCATCGAGCGTGGGCTCACCCCGGTCGCCTCCGTCGATGATGGTGCCGCCGCCGTCATGCAGGGGTACGGTCCCGAGGTCGGTTGGCGGCAGTTGGCCGAGGGGTCGCTGGCCATCGATCGCGGCCTGCCCTGGGTGGCCACGAATCTCGACCGGACCATCCCGACCCCGCGTGGCCGAGTCCTCGGCAATGGTTCGCTGGTGGCCGCCCTTCGGCACGCGTCCGGGGTCACCCCGATGGTCGCCGGCAAGCCTGAGCCGCCACTCATGGTCGAATCCGTGCAGCGCTCCGGGGCACGCCGCCCGATCGTGGTGGGGGATCGGCTGGACACCGACATCGAAGGTGCGGCCCGTTCCCAGATCCCCTCGCTGCTGGTCTTCACCGGCGTCACCGATTGGCAGGACCTGCTCGGGGTCGATCCGGTGCATCGCCCGACGTTCCTGGGCCGCGACCTCCGGGCGCTGCTGGATGGTTCGCCGGTGGTCGAGGTCACCGTGCAACCCGACCATGTGATGGCCCGTTGCGGTGCGGCGGGTGTTCGAGTGCCAGTGGAGCGCCGCGACCCGGACCGCGACCCGGCGGCTGCCGCTGCCGACGACCCGTTGCCGGCCGGTGCAGGCGCGGGACCCCACTGGTGGATCCCCGCCGGCGTACTCGACATCGGTCTGGGCAGTGACGATGCCGACCCCGGCCCCGGCCCGGACCACGACCTGGACATGGTCCGGGCCATCGTCGCGGCGTCGTGGGCGATCTCCGATGCCGGGTTCACGATCGTCGGCCCCGCGGACGTGCATGCCGCGGATCGGTGAGTCGGTGCCCGGGGAGTACCCTGCGAGCAGGGAAGGGGCCGCAGTGATCGACATCATCAGGGACTACACAGCAATCCGACTCGGCACCGCGCAGGCGACCACGGACAGGGTCGTGGGTGCCGGCCGTGAAGGCCTGTCACGCGTGTCGGGGTGGGGCCTGACCGACGACGACGCACCTGAAGCGTCCGGTGCGCAGCTCCTCGCGACGATCACACGGGTGCCCACTCTGGTGGTGAACCGGGCCCACGGCGAACTGGGCCGGGCTGTGGAGTGGCTGGGTCTGGCGTCCAATGCGGAGGTGCGGGCCCTCCGGCAGCACGTCGCGGGGCTGGAGCGGCGCGTCGGTGACCTTCGGGGCGAGCGGTGAGCAACCCAACGCCAACGTCCATGGCTCCGGCCACGCCGGCGACGCCGCCCCCGCCTACGCCTACTCCCGAGCTGGCCGGGCAGCCCGAGCCGGCCGGGCAGGCCGGCGAATCCGAGGCTGCGGCCAGCAGTGCCGACCCCCGTGTTGATGACGCGGTCGCGCGGTTGGCCGACGTGAACGCCCTTCCAGTGCCCGAGCAGGTGGAGGTCTACGCCGACATCCATCGGCGACTGGCCGCCGTCCTCTCGGATCCCGACAGCCAGGCATAGCGACGATGGCTCGACGCCGGCTCGACGCCGAGCTGGTCCGGCGCGGGCTGGCCCGTTCCCGGGAGCATGCCCAGCAGTTGGTGGCCGCTGGTCGAGTCCGTGTGTCCGGCGGCACCGCGACCAAGGCTGCGACCCAGGTGGACATGGCCGCACCGGTGGTTGTCGTCGAGGCCTCGACCGGGCCCGACTACGTGTCGCGTGGGGCGCACAAGCTGGTCGGCGCGCTGCAGCGGTTCGATCCGCAGGGGCAGATGGTCGCGGGCAGGTGGGCACTGGACGCAGGGGCGTCGACCGGGGGGTTCACCGATGTGCTCCTGCGCCAGGGCGCTGAGCACGTCATCGCCGTAGACGTCGGGTACGGGCAGCTGGCGTGGTCGCTGCGCAGCGATGACCGCGTCACGGTCATGGACCGGACCAACATCCGCGCCCTGTCCGTGGCGGACCTGCCGTGTCGACCTGAGGTCCTGGTCGCAGACCTGTCCTTCATCTCCCTCCGGCTGGTGCTCGGGGTCTTCGCCCAGGTGGTGGCCGAGGCGGCCGATCTCCTGGTGATGGTCAAGCCCCAGTTCGAGGTCGGGCGGGAGGCGCTGGGCAGCGGCGGAGTGGTTCGGGAGCCGGCACTGCGCGAGTCAGCTGTCCTCGGTGTCGCCGGAGCCGCATGGGAGGTCGGGCTGGGAACAGTCGATGTGGTGGCCAGCCCGCTGCCGGGGCCCAGCGGCAATGTCGAGTACTTTCTTCATCTGCGGGCCGATGCAGGGCCGGTCGATCCGGAGATCGTGCGGCGCGCCATCGAGGAGGGCCCGCAGTGACTGCAGACGGCCAGGAGCAGGAGGAGGGTGCGGCGATGACCGATCGAAGGATCCTGCTGGTCACCAACACGCGCCGGCAGGAGGCGGTGACCGTTGCCCGGGCGACTGCCCAGGCACTGCTGGAGCTGGGCATGGGAGTCGTGTCGACGCGGGACGAGTGGGAGGTCCTCGACGCCCCCGGTGTGGTCCCGGTGGAGATGACCCCAGACGGCGCTGCGGCCTTCGGCTGCGAGCTCGCGGTGGTGCTGGGTGGTGACGGCACCGTGCTGCGCGGAGCCGAGCGCGCTCGCGGCACGGGGGTGCCGCTGCTCGGCGTGAACCTGGGGCACGTCGGCTTCCTCGCCGAGCTCGAGCGTGAGGACCTCCAGGAGGTGGTCCACGCAGTGGTGCATCGTGACTATCGGGTCGAGCAGCGGATGACCGTCGAGGCCAGGATCTTCGATGCAGACGTGGAGGTCGCCCACACCTGGGCCCTGAACGAGGTGTCGATCGAGAAGGCCCCGGAGGACCGGATGCTCGACCTCATGGTCGAGGTCGATGGCCGGCCGCTGTCGCGATGGCTGTGTGACGGCGTCGTGTGTGCCACACCGACCGGATCCACGGCCTACTCCTTCTCGGCGGGCGGCCCTGTCGTATGGCCAGAGGTTGAGGCGTTGCTGTTGGTTCCGCTGAGCGCCCATGCGCTGTTCGCCCGCGCGCTGGTCACTGCGCCGACCACCAGGATGGTCATCGAGAGTGTGGCCCCCGAGAAGCAGGGGGTCCTCTGGGCCGATGGGCGCAGGGCGTTCACGCTGCCGCACAACGCCCGCATCGAGGTCAACCGTCATCCTGAGCCGGTCTCGTTCGCGCGCCTTCGGGATGCTCCATTCACTGACCGGCTGGTGGCCAAGTTCGCGCTCCCGATCGACGGATGGCGGGCCGCGGCGGGGGACCGCGGGTGATCCACGAGCTGCGGATCTCCGGGCTCGGTGTCATTGCCGAGGCCACCTGCCGGTTCGCGCCCGGGTTCACCGCTGTCACCGGCGAGACCGGAGCCGGCAAGACGATGGTCGTCAGCGGTCTCGGGCTGCTTGCCGGCGGCAAGGTCGACCCCGGACTTGTGCGCGTGGGAGCCGATCAGGCCGTCGTGGAGGGCCTGCTCGACGCACCGGGCGCGGCGGCCGCGGAGGTCGTGACCGAGGCCGGTGGCGTCATCGATGACGATGGGCTCACCGCCGCACGCATCATCGCCGCCCGGGGTCGCAGTGTGCTTGGTGGGCGGGGCGTACCCACCGCGCTGCTCTCAGAGGTGATGGGCCAGATGCTCGTGATCCACGGCCAGCATGACCAGACCCGGATCGGCGCTCGTTCGCTGGCGCTGCTCGATGCCTTCGCCGGGCAGGACACGCAGGCACTGGTCGCGGAGGTGGCTCGCGCGCACGGTCAGCTGCGGGGTCTCGAACGTGAGCTGGACGAGCTGCGCAACACAGAGCGCGAGCGTGCCCGCGAACTCGACCTCCTCGAGTTCTCGCTGGCAGAGATCGCCACGATCGACCCACAGCCCGACGAGGACATCGCCCTGTCGGTTGAGTCCGAGCGACTGGCGAACGCCGACAGCCTGGTGGGAGCCGCGCACGCCGCACGGGAGGCACTCACCTCCGAGGCCGACGTCGACGGGTCGGCCGACGCGATGGGACTGCTGTCCGAGGCGCGCAGGGCGCTGGAATCCGCGGCCGAGCATGACCAGGCGCTCGCCGAACCGGCCGCGGCGATCCGATCGGCCATGGCCCAGCTGGGCGATGTGGCCGCGGACCTGTCGCAGTACGTGCAGGACATCGATGCCGATCCCCGCCGGTTGGCCGCCGTCCAGGATCGCCGCGCCGACCTGGCTCGGCTGACCCGCAAGTACGGGTCGAGTGTTGCCGAGGTGCTCCAGTGGTCGGCCACCGCCGCCACCCGGGTGGCCCAGCTGGCCGGCGCCGACGACCGGATCGAGTCCCTCGAGGCCGAGGTTGCCGACCTGCGGGATCGCGCTGGCCAGCTCTGCGCCCGACTCAGGGGCCAGCGACTGGCTGCCGCTGACCGGTTCGCCCAGGAGATCGCCAGCGAGCTCGGGGCGCTGGCCATGCCGCGGGCGAGGGTGGCCTTCACGGTCACGACAACCGCGGCCCCCGACGGACTCGTCCTGCCCGATGCCCGACCCGCACAGCCGCCCGCTGCGTCCCTTGATCCGCCGAGCGACCCGCGAGACGCCGACTGGCCCACGGGTCCGGTGGCCTTCCGGGCCACGGGTGTCGATGACGTGGCGCTGATGCTGGCGGCCAACCCCGGTGCCCCGCTGCGTCCGATCGCCCAGGCAGCCTCCGGCGGTGAGTTGTCTCGGGTGATGCTCGCCGTCCAGGTCGTGCTGGCCGGCGCGGACCCCGTGCCCACGATGGTGTTCGACGAGGTCGACGCGGGCGTGGGCGGCGCGGCCGCGATCGAGGTGGGTCGTCGGCTGCAGGAGCTGAGCACCCGCACGCAGGTCATCGTCGTGACTCATCTGGCCCAGGTCGCGGCGTTCGCCGACCGACACCTGGTGGTGACCAAGGACTCCGATGGTGCGGTGACGGAGGCGTCGGTCCGGGCCGTCGTCGGCGAGGACCGCACGCGCGAGCTGTCGCGAATGCTCGCCGGGTTGGCCGACTCCGAGGCTGCGGGGGCGCACGCTGACGAGCTGCTCGAACTCGCGCACCGCGCGTCGCGGGCCTGATCGGTCGGAGCGGCCCCGGGCGCGCGATAGTCTGGTTGCCCATGGGTGCGCCGCAGACGACTAAGCATGTGTTCGTGACCGGAGGCGTTGCCTCCTCCTTGGGCAAGGGCCTCACCGCCTCCTCGCTGGGCAGCCTGCTGAAGGCACGTGGGCTGCGTGTGACGATGCAGAAGCTCGATCCCTACCTCAACGTCGACCCCGGGACGATGAATCCGTTCCAGCACGGCGAGGTGTTCGTCACTGACGATGGGGCTGAGACCGACCTCGACGTCGGGCACTACGAACGGTTCCTCGACACCGACCTCCACGGGTCTGCGAACGTCACGACCGGGCAGGTGTACTCCACGGTCATCGCCAAGGAGCGGCGCGGTGAGTACCTCGGTGACACCGTGCAGGTGATCCCGCACATCACCAACGAGATCAAGCAACGCATCCTGGGCATGGACGACTCCGAGGTCGACGTGGTCATCACCGAGGTCGGGGGCACAGTCGGCGACATCGAGGGCCTGCCGTTCCTGGAGTCGGTGCGTCAGATCCGTCATGAGGTCGGCCGGGACAACACGTTCGTCGTGCACGTGTCGCTGCTGCCCTACATCGGGCCGTCCGGGGAGCTCAAGACCAAGCCGACCCAGCACTCCGTGGCCGCGCTGCGCTCGATCGGCATCCAGCCCGACGCGATCGTGCTGCGTGCCGACCGCGACGTACCAGAGGGCATCAAGCGCAAGGTCTCGCTGATGTGCGATGTCGATGATGACGCGGTCGTGGCCGCAGTGGACGCGCCCTCGATCTACGACATCCCCAAGGTGCTGCACACCGAGGGCCTGGACGCCTACGTGGTGCGTCGCCTCGGGCTGCCCTTCCGTGACGTCGACTGGACCAAGTGGGGTGAGCTGCTGCGTCGGGTGCACGACCCCGCCCATGAGGTCACAGTCGCCCTGGTTGGCAAGTACGTCGACCTCCCGGATGCCTACCTGTCAGTGACCGAGGCCCTGCGGGCCGGTGGCTTCGCGAACGACTGCCGGGTCAACATCAGATGGGTCGCCTCCGATGACTGCGCCACCCCCGAGGGCGCCGAGAAGGCTCTGGGTGGGGTGCACGGCGTCTGCGTTCCTGGCGGCTTCGGCGTGCGCGGCATCGACGGCAAGCTCGGGGCGCTGACCTGGGCGCGGGAGTCGGGCACGCCCACACTGGGGTTGTGCCTGGGCCTGCAGTGCATGGTCATCGAGGCGGCTCGCAGCCTCGACGGCCTCAAGGAGGCCAACTCCCTGGAGTTCGACCCGGAGACCCCTGATCCGGTGGTGGCCACGATGGCCGACCAGGTCGACGTGGTCAGCGGTGAGCGTGACATGGGTGGAACCATGCGCCTGGGCCTGTACCCGGCCACCCTTGCCGAGGGCAGTGTGGTGGCCGAGGCGTATGGCACCACACACGTCGACGAGCGGCACCGACACCGCTTTGAGGTGAACAACGCCTACCGGCCGCAGCTCGCGGAGGCGGGCCTGGTCCTCTCCGGGGTCTCGCCGGACGGCCACCTCGTGGAGTTCGTCGAACTGCCGCAGGAGGTGCACCCGTACTACGTGGGCACCCAGGCGCACCCGGAGTTCCGCTCGCGGCCGACCCGCGGGCACCCGTTGTTCGTCGGGCTGATCGCTGCCGCGCTGGCCAGGCGCATCTCCTGATGACTGACGCGGAGCACGCGCTGCCGCTGGTCGACGAGGCCTACTCATACCCCGTGCTGGCCGAGGAACGCCGCTTCGAGGGTGCCAAGTGGTCGGTGTGGTCCGAGACGGTGGACATCGGCGGCGATGTCGTGGTCCGCGACGTCCTGCGCCACCCGGGTGCCGTTGCCGTGGCCGCGCTCGATGAGGAGGGTCGCTTGCTGCTGATCCGCCAGTACCGCCACCCGGTCGGCGCCTACATGTGGGAGATCCCGGCCGGACTGCTGGACCACCTCGATGAGGACCCGCTCGACTGTGCCCGCCGTGAACTGGCCGAGGAGGCCGGCGTGACGGCCCGCAACTGGAGCAGGCTGCTGCACCTGGCACTGAGCCCGGGCGGGACCAGCGAGCGGATCACCGTGTACCTCGCGACCGGCCTGACCGTGGACCCTGCGGCACGCCCGCACACCGGGGAGGCCGAGGAGCGCGAACTGCCCCAGAGCTGGGTTACGATTTCCGAAGCGGTCGAGCGCTGCCTCGACGAATCCATCACCAATGCGACGGCTGTTGCTGCGATATTGGCACTTGCAGCCTTATGACGGTCAGGATTTCGTCGTTTCGCTTCTCGGGTGGCGCTGATTGTCATGGGCGGGCCGCTGCGGCATGCTCGCATTCGGTTGTCACGAGAGGACGGCACAGATGAAGGTCGGCATCCCCAGCGAGGTCAAGAACAACGAGTTCCGGGTCGCGATCACTCCGGCCGGCGCCAATGAGCTTCGCCTGAACGGCCACGACGTCTACGTGGAGCGGGCGGCCGGGCTCGGCTCATCGATCACCGACGCGGAGTACGAGCAGGCAGGGGCCACGATCCTCGAGTCCGCCGACGAGGTGTGGGCCACTGGCGAGCTGATCCTCAAGGTCAAGGAGCCGATCGCCGAGGAGTACCACCGGATGCGGCGCGGGCAGACGCTGTTCACCTATCTGCACCTGGCCGCCTCGCGGGCGTGCACCGATGCGCTGGTCGACTCGGGGATCACCGCCATCGCCTACGAGACCGTCGAGCTCCCGGACCGCTCGCTGCCGCTGCTGGCCCCCATGTCCGAGGTGGCCGGCCGGCTGGCGCCGCAGGTCGGCTCGCATGCGCTGATGCGTGCCTACGGTGGCCGCGGCACGCTGATGGGTGGCGCCCCGGGGGTGTACGCGGCCAAGGTCGTGGTGCTCGGAGCCGGCGTGGCCGGGCGGAACGCCGCCACGATCGCCCTGGGCATGCAGGCCGAGGTACTCCTGCTCGACCTGAACATCGCCCGCCTGCGCCAGATGGACGCGATCTATCAGGGCCACATGCAGACGATCGCCTCGAACGCCTACGAGGTCGAGCGCGCGGTGCTCGATGCCGACCTCGTCATCGGCGCCGTCCTGGTGCCCGGCGCGAGGGCGCCGAAGCTGATCAGCAACGAGCTGGTGTCCCGGATGAAGCCGGGATCCGTGCTGGTCGATATCGCCATCGACCAAGGTGGCTGCTTCGAGGACTCCCGGCCGACCACGCACGCCGATCCGACCTACAAGGTCCACGACTCGATCTTCTACTGCGTGGCGAACATGCCCGGGGCCGTGCCGCACACCTCGACCTACGCCCTGACCAACGTCACGCTCCCGTATGTGGTTGCCCTGGCGAACAAGGGCTGGCAGGCCGCCTGTCTCGACGACCATGCGCTGGCCCTCGGTCTGAACGTCCATGACGGGGCAGTCGTCTACGGTGCAGTGGCCGAGGAGTTGGGCCTGGCCCACCGGACCCTGGAATCGGTCCTGTCCTAGTCCCCGAGCCCCTCTCCGATCGGCGGCTGCAGTGCCCACCACCTCGCTGGCGCGAACGGCCCAGGCCTACCGCGACCACCTCACGGTGGAGCGCGGTCTGGCGCCGAACTCCCTGTCTGCCTACAGCAGGGACCTGCGTCGGTACCTGGAGTTCTGCGCCGAGCGCGGGATCACCGCCGCAGACCAGGTGACGGAGTCCGATCTCGGCGACTTCCTGGCGTGGCTGCGGCAGGGCAGCGCGGAGCACCCACCACTGGCTGCAGCCAGCGCGGCCCGGACCCTGGTCGCGGTGCGTGGGTTCCATCGATTCGCCGTCGAGGAGGGGGTCAGCGCCACCGACCCCGGTCGTGAGGTCAAGCCCCCGTCGGCGGCCAAGCGGCTGCCCAAGGCACTCACTGTCGATGAGGTCGAGTCGATCCTGACCAGCACCGGGGGAGTGGCAGCAGAGCCCCTCGGCCTGCGCGACCGGGCGCTGCTGGAGTTCCTCTACGGGACCGGGGCCCGGATCAGCGAGGCGATCGGCCTGGACGCCGACGACCTGGATGTGGATGACGCCGTGGCCCTCCTGCGCGGCAAGGGGGGCAAGCAGCGCCTGGTCCCGATCGGCAGCAAGGCCGGTGAGGCGCTGTCGGCCTACATGGTGCGCGCCCGCCCGGCCCTGCTCACCGGGGCACAGCCCGCAGTGTTCCTCAACTCCCGAGGTGGCCGGCTGTCCAGGCAGAGCGCATGGACGATCCTGCGGGTCGCGGCAGACCGTGCCGGGGTACGGGCCGACGTGTCGCCGCACACGCTGCGGCACTCGTTCGCGACCCACCTGCTCGACGGCGGGGCAGACGTGCGGGTGGTCCAGGAGCTGCTGGGTCACGCCTCGGTGACGACCACGCAGGTCTACACGAAGGTGACCGTCGAGCACCTGCGCGAGGTCTATGCCCTGGCCCACCCCCGGGCACGCGACTGAGGCAGCCGGGTCTGCAGCCCGGCCGGGTCCACTAGGCTGGGCCTGGCTTCCCCGACGCCAGGAGGTGCGCATGGCGGCAGCACGCAAGGATCGCGACGGCCTGGGTCCGACCGGCCGGCCACGCCCCGAGTTCGGCGTGCCCGGTCCACGCGCCAGCGCCGGACCCGCGTCCGTCATCGCCCTGTGCAACCAGAAGGGCGGCGTCGGCAAGACCACCACGACAATCAACCTCGGGGCGGCGCTGGCTGAGTATGGTCGCCGGGTCCTGCTCGTGGACTTCGACCCGCAGGGTGCGCTCGGAGCCGGCGTCGGGATCCACCCGCACACCCTCGAGCACACCATCTATGACGTGATGATCACCGGCGAGGCCAGCACGCAGGAGGTGATCCGCCCCACGGCTGTGCCGGGGATGGACCTGATGCCGGCCAACATCGACCTGTCCGGCGCTGAGCTGCTGCTGGTCTCCGAGGTGGGCCGCGAGCAGTCGCTGATGCGCGCGCTGCGGCCGGTCCGCAACGACTATGACGTGATCCTCATCGACTGCCAGCCGTCGCTGGGCCTGCTCACCGTGAATGCCCTGACCGCTGCCCAGTGGGTCATGATCCCGCTTGAGTGCGAGTACTTCTCCCTCCGTGGGGTCGCGCTGCTCCAGGACACGGTGCGCAAGATCCAGGAGCGGACCAATCCCGACCTCGAGTTGCTGGGCGTGCTGCCGACGATGTTCGACCGGACCCTGCACGCCCGCGAGGTGCTCGAGCGGGTTGTTGAGGCCTTCGGCGACCGGGTGTTCCACACCGTCATCAGCCGCACTGTGAAGTTCCCCGAGACGTCGGTCGCCGGCGTCCCGATCACGGTCTACGCACCGACCAGCGCGCCTGCCCATGCGTATCGGCAACTGGCTCGCGAGGTGCTGGCCCGCATCGACCCGGGCAGCACCACGGTCGCAGAGCCGGGATCCGAGGATCCCATCGGCGACGACCCGGACTCCGAGCAACTGGCGCTCGGGTGACTCCGACGATGCGCCGATGATCCAGGACGCACAGGTCGTCGGGCCGCCGATCGAGGCATCCGAGGTGGACCCCAGCGAACGTCCTGCGGGGCCCGATGCTGCGCTGGACGGGGACGCCCGACCCGGGTCGGAGTCCGGCGCCGGCTCGTTCGCCGTCCGGGTGGGCGGGTTCGAGGGGCCGTTCGACCTGTTGCTGAGCCTGATCGCCCGGCACCGCATCGAAGTCACCGAACTGGCGCTGCACGTGGTCACCGACGACTTCATCGCGCACGTGCGGGCCCAGGGGCCGAAGTGGGACCTCGATGAGGCCACCTCGTTCCTGGTGATCGCCGCCACCCTGCTTGACCTCAAGGCAGCCCGGCTGCTGCCTGACGGGTCGGTGGAGGACGAGGAGGACCTGGCCCTGCTGGAGGCCCGTGACCTCCTCTTCGCCAGGCTGCTGCAGTACCGGGCCTTCAAGGAGGTGTCCGGCCTGCTCGACGGGATGATCGCCGATGCTGCCACCCGGCGCCCGCGTGATGTGGGGCTCGAGCCGTGGCTCGCCGAGATGCTCCCCGAGGTCCTGCTGGGACTCGGGCCGGTCGAGTTCGGCGCGATCGCCGAGGCGGCCTTCGAGCCCCGACCCCCGGATCCCGGGGTCTCGGTGGCCCACGTGCACGCCCCCGCGGTCAGTGTCCGCGAGCAGGCGGCCATCATCGTCGAGCGGCTGCGCCGGCGCGGCACCAGCTCGTTCCGTGCCCTGACCGAGGATGCGCCGAACACCCTCGTCGTGGTCGGCCGCTTCCTGGCCCTGCTGGAGCTCTACCGCGATGGGGTCGTGGCCTTTGAGCAGGCTGCGGCCCTGGCTGACCTGAGTGTGCGCTGGGTGGGGCCCGATGACGAGTCCGATGCCGCAGCGATCGCCGAGCGCGCGGTCACCGATGAGTTCAAGGGTGCCGCTGATCCTGCGGATGCCCGATCCAAGGAGGAGCAGTGACCCAGGTCGATGAGTCCGAGTTCGACATGGACGCCCGCATGCTGACCGACGGCGTGGGCGACGAGACCACCGCCGAGCGAGCCCCCGGTGTGCAGCCGGTCGATGACGCCCTGCTCGACGACGCCCTGGGTGCCCCGAGCCTCGAGGCTGCGTGCGAGGCCGTGCTGCTGCTGGCCGATCAGCCCATGGACGTCCTGGGCCTGGCGACCATCGTGCGCCGACCCCCCGACCAGGTCGAGGCAGTCGTCCGCGGGCTGTCCGAGCAGTATGCGTTGGACGGCCGTGGTTTCGACCTGCGCGAGGTGGCCGGCGGATGGCGGTTCTACACCCGTGCCGACTGTGCGGAGGTCGTCAGCAGGTACGTCGTGGACGGCCAGCAGGCACGTCTCACCCAGGCTGCGCTCGAAACCCTGGCGATCATCGCCTATCGGCAGCCGATCTCGCGCGGGCGCATCAGTGCGGTGCGCGGGGTCAACGTCGACGGAGTCGTGCGGACCCTGCTCACCCGCGGGCTCATCGAGGAGGCCGGGGTGGAGCACGGTGGGCATGCCACCCTGCTGCAGACCACGCCGTACTTCCTCGAGAGGCTTGGCATCGCGAGCATCTCCGAGCTGCCGCCGTTGGCTGACCACGTACCGACGTACGCCGAGATCGGCGACCTGGTGGACCTCCCATGAGCCCCCGTGATGATTCCCCTGCCCAGGGCATCCGGCTGCAGAAGGTGCTCGCTGCCGCGGGGCTCGGGAGCCGGCGGGCGTGCGAGGTGCTGATCGACCAGGGCCGGGTCGAGGTCGACGGTCGGATCGTCATGGAGCAGGGTGTGCGGATCGACCCGCAGACCGCGGTGGTCCGGGTGGACGGCCAGCGTGTGCCCACGGCCGCCGGGACCGTTGTCGTCGCGGTGAACAAGCCGCGCGGCGTGCTGTCGGCGATGTCCGATGACCGGGGCCGGCCGTGCCTGGGCGACCTGGTGGCGGATCGGACCGAGCGGCTGTTCCACGTCGGCCGCCTGGACGCTGACACCGAGGGGCTGATCCTGCTGACCAACGACGGTGAGCTGTCCAACCGGCTGGCCCATCCCTCCTACGGGGTGGCCAAGACCTACCTGGCCACCCTCGCCGGGGTGCTGCCCCGTGGGGTCGGCAAGGCCCTGACTGAAGGTGTCGAGCTGGAGGACGGCCCGGCGCGCGCTGATTCGTTCCGCGTCGTCCAGAGCCTGCCCGGGCAGGTGCTTGTGGAGATCGTGCTCCATGAGGGACGCAACCACATCGTCCGGCGGATGTTCGAGGCGGTGGGGCATCCGGTGCTGTCCCTCGTGCGCACCCGGATCGGCCCGATCGTGCTGGGCCAGCAGCGTCCGGGCACGGTTCGAGTCGTGGGTGGCGCCGAGGCGCGTGCGCTCTACACCGAGGTCGGGTTGTAGCGCGGCCGACTTGATGCCCCCCTGGTCGAGGTGGTCCGACGGCGGCTGAGTCGGGTGCTGCCCGGCCGGACGTGAGCGCTGAACCGGTTCGGCCGTGCCATGGGTATGTCCCGGCTTCCGCGTGGGCCAGCCGATATCGTGCGGCGTGTTGTCATCAGCCCGGTGCGGAGGGAGGACGGCCCCAGTGGATGCGACCGATCTGGCCGTGCAGACCACGGCGCTGTCCAAGACGTACGAGGGCAGCAACGCTGTTGACTCCCTCGACCTGCACGTGCCGCGTCATTCGGTCTACGGGTTCCTCGGTCCGAACGGCGCCGGCAAGACCACGACGATGAAGATGCTGCTCGGTCTGATCCGGCCCACGTCCGGGTCGGGCACCATCTTCGGCCTGGACATCGAGAAGGACAGCCCGTCGGTCCGACGTCGAGTTGGGTACCTGCCTCAGGAGCCCCGCTTCTACCCGCACATGACCGCCAGGGAGACGCTGCGCTTCGCCGCTGGTTTCTACTTCTCCGGGCCTGCTGACCGGATCGAGTCCCGGGTCGGCGAGATGCTGGAGATGGTCGGGATCCAGGACAAGGCCGACCGCCCGATCAAGACCCTCTCGGGTGGCGAGACGCAGCGGCTGGGGATCGCCCAGGCCCAGATCCATGAACCCGACCTGCTGATCCTCGATGAGCCGGCTGCGGCTCTCGATCCCCTGGGCCGGCGCGATGTCCTGGCGATCCTCGAGCGCTTCCGGACCACGTCGACGGTCCTGTACTCCACGCACATCCTCGACGACGTCCAACGCGTCAGTGACATCATCTGCATCCTCAAGAACGGCCGGATCGTCGAGCAGGGACCGATCGGCGACGTGCTGTCCTCCGGAAGCTCCTCGGTGTTCACAGCCGTGATCGAGGGTGACATCGATCGGGCGAGGACAGCCCTGCTCGACAAGCCCTGGGTGGATGGGGTCGACGTCGACGGTGGTGCTGAGTCCGCCCGCCTGCGGATCACGGTCAATGACGTGGGAACCGCCGAGGCGAGGCTCCAGCGGGTGCTCCTGGAGGACGAGACGCTCGTCGTGAAGGAGTTCAGCAGGCCCTCGGCGAGCCTTGAGGACATATTCGTGGACCTGGTCGAGGACGGACCACCTGATGCCTAGCGACAGCATGGCCCTTCTCGATGCCCGCGACGACCATGGGTGGCGGGCTGGCCTGTCGACCCTGATGGGCGCGGGGTTCGCCTCCTGGTGGCGGACCAAGGAGTGGTGGATCCAGGCCCTGTTGTGGACGTTCGTCCTCAACGGGTCGGTGGCCGTCGCGGTCTGGGGCGACGCGCCCGACGGCGTCGACGTGTTCACCCTCTACGGGGTCATGACGATGTTCGCCGCCATCGCGGTGGCCATCATCATGCAGGAAGCGATCGTGGGGGAGAAGCAGAGTGGAACGGCGGCGTGGGTGCTGTCCAAGCCCGCGTCGCGGGAAGCGTTCATGCTCTCGAAGCTCGTGCCCAACGCCGTCGGTGTGATCGCCACCATGATCGTGATCCCGTCGGCGTTCCTGCTCCTGCAGGTCTCGCTGGCCGGGATCGACGTGTCAGTTCCGAGATTCGCGCTGGGCGCGATGGTCGCTGCCCTGAACCTGATGTTCTTCCTGACCCTCACGCTGATGCTGGGCACGCTGTTCGACTCGGCCGGACCGGTCATCGCCATCCCGTTGGCAATCGCCTTCGGGCAGCAGCTCATCGCCGGGATTCCGGGGCTGGGCTCGGTCCTGCCGTGGGCGCTGGTCGTGGGCAGCGGTGATTCGGACACCTCGGTGACGAGCGCGGTCATCATCGGCCAGCCGATCGAGGCACCCGGCGCCCTGATGTTCACCAGCGCGGCATGCGTGCTGTTCATCGTGGTCGCGTTCTGGACGTGGAACCGCACCGAGCTCTGAGATCCTGGCGGCCGAGGGGGAGGGGCAGCCGGGTCGGAGCCGGCCACCGGGCCAGTAGGCTGGTCCGCGAATGAGGTGGGGAGGTCACAATGCCGGTGCGGGCAGTGCGCGGAGCGACGTGCTTGGTTGCCGACGATGCCGACGAGATGCGGGCCGCGGTCGTCGAGCTCATTCTGGCGATGCTCGAGCGCAACGGGTTGGCCACTGACGACCTGATCTCCGTGCTCTTCACCGCGACCCCTGACCTGGTGTGCGCGTTCCCCGCTGGTGCTGCCCGAGCACTGGACATCGGCGATGTCCCGCTGATCTGCGCCCAGGAGATCGACGTGGCCGGGGCGATGCCCCGCGTGGTCCGGGTGATGGCGCACGCCGAGTGCGACCTGCCGCGCGCGCAGGTGACCCACGTCTACCTGCGCGGTGCAGAGGCGCTGCGCACGGACCTGGCCCAGTGAGCGGGCTCCCCGAGCCGGTCCTGATCGTGGGCACCGGTCTCATCGGCACGTCGCTGGCGCTCTCGTTGCGCCGGCACGGCGTGCAGGTCTGGCTCACGGACCGGGACCCGGAGTCGGTCGTGATGGCTGAGTCCCTGGGCGCTGGACGCGCAGTCGCTGGGGCGGACCTCGACGGATCGGCGACGCCGGGCCCCGGGCTGGTGGTCGTGGCCGTGCCACCGGCAGCCACGGCGGGCTTGGTGGCCGAGCACCTGCGCGCGCACCCTCAGGCTGTCGTCACGGATGTCGCGTCAGTCAAGGTCCCGATCCAGCGTGCGCTCGTCGCCGCTGGGGTGGACATCTCCCGGTACGTCGGTGGCCACCCGATGGCCGGTCGGGAGGTCTCGGGTCCGGCCGGGGCCCGTGCCGACCTGATCGACGACCGGCCATGGGTGATCACCCCCCATGATGGCGTCGATGAGGAGGCGGTCCTCGCGGTCCAGGAGCTGGCCCTCGCCGCACGTGCCCTGCCGATCCTGATGCCTGCCGCCGAGCATGACCGCGCTGTCGCCGTGGTCTCGCACACCCCCCAGGTGCTGTCCTCGCTCCTGGCGGCCCAGCTTCTCGAATCGTCGGACACGGTCGTGTCGGTCGCCGGGCAGGGCTTGCGGGACATGACCCGGATCGCCCAGTCGGACCCGCGCTTGTGGGTCGAGATCCTGTCGGCCAATGCAACGCCGGTGGCCGCCGTGCTCGCCGCTGTACGAGCGGACCTGGACTCCCTGCTGCATGCGCTGGGCAGCATCGACCAGGGTGGCGAGGACGTCCTCACCGAGGCCCTGCGGCGCGGCAATGCCGGTCGCGACCGGGTGCCCGGCAAGCACGGGGCGCACCGGTCCCCGACGGCCGTCGTGCCGGTCGCGGTGCCCGACCAGCCCGGCGAGCTCGGCCGGCTGTTCGCTGCGGTGGCCGAGGCCGGCTTCTCGGTGGAGGACGTCCGGATCGAGCACGTGCTGGGGCGGCCGACCGGCGTCGTTCAGATCACCGTCGGACAGTCGGCGGCGCGCCCCCTGGCTGATGCCCTGATGGCCGACGGCTGGGACGTGCGGGCCTGACGGGTCCGGCCGCTAAGGTGGGTCGTCGTGAACTCCAGCCGCGCAGTTGTTGCCATCGATGGTCCCTCGGGCAGTGGGAAGTCCAGCACGAGCCGCGGGGTGGCGCAGGCGCTCGGGCTGGACTATCTCGACACGGGCGCCATGTATCGGGCGATGGCCTGGTACATGCTCGACAGGGGTGCGGACCTCGATGATCCGGCGGGCATCGCCGCCCTGGCCGGGGAGCCGCACCTGAACTCGGCGACTGATCCGAGCGCTCCGGCGATCTCGGTCGACGGCCGCGACGTGAGCGAGCCGATCCGCCAGGCTGCCGTGACGGGTGCTGTGAGTGCCGTTGCCGCGGTCCCGCAGGTGCGCGAACGGTTGGTGGAGCTGCAGCGTGAGGTCGTGCGCGCGAGCCTGGCCAACGGCCGCGGGATCGTGGTCGAGGGCCGTGACATCGGCACCGTCGTGCTCCCGGACGCGACGGCCAAGATCTTCCTCACCGCTGACGCCGAGGCCCGGGCGGCCCGTCGGGCCCTGGAGGAGGCAGGCCGGTCGGGGGCGAACGCCCCGGGGGACGGCGACATCGCGGCGACGGCGGCCTCGCTGGCCCAGCGTGACGCGATCGACTCCGGGCGGGCCGTCGCGCCGCTGCGTCGGGCCGATGGTGCGGTGCAGGTGGACGGGACTTACCTGACACTGGACGAGGTCATCGCCACGATCGTCGAGATCGTGAACGAGGCTGTTGTGACCACCTGAGCACGGTTGGCTACGTCTGGGCGGCGGCTGCGGGTCTGGCGCTCAACTACCCTTGCGCCATGAGCGACACGCCGAGCACGGACCCATCTGCACCGGAATCCACGGGATGGGTGGCTGTCGGCGACGTCGATGAGACGACCCGGGACGCGCCCGTCGAGGTGGACGACGCCGCGTGGGAGTTCGACGAGGAGGCAGAACGCGCCGCACTTGCAGCCGCTGCCGCGGAGTTCGGCGTCGAGTTGGACGAGGACGACCTGGCTGAGGCGGGCGGGCACGCGCTGCCGGTCGTGGCGATCATCGGCCGGCCGAACGTCGGGAAGTCCACGCTGGTGAACCGGATCCTCGGCCGGCGCGAGGCGGTCGTCCAGGACGTGCCCGGGGTGACGCGGGACCGGGTCGCCTACGAGGCCGAGTGGTCCGGGCATCCGTTCGTCCTGATCGATACCGGCGGGTGGGATCCGGATGCCCGCGGGCTCGCGGCCCAGATCTCCGACCAGGCTGAGCGGGCCGTGGCCATCGCCGACGTCGTGATCCTGGTCGTCGACGCCATGGTCGGCGCCACGGATTCTGAGGAAGCGGTCATCAAGGTGCTTCGGCGCGCGGGCAAGCCCGTGGTGCTGGCGGCCAACAAGGTCGACGATGAGCGTGCCGAGGCGGACGCGGCGATGCTCTGGTCGCTCGGGCTGGGGGAGCCCTATGCCGTGTCAGCGCTCCACGGTCGCGGCAGTGGGGACCTGCTGGATGCCGTGCTCGAGGTGCTGCCTGCGGAGGGCAGCGGTCGGGCCATCGAGGCTGGCCCGCGTCGCGTTGCCCTCATCGGCAAGCCGAACGTCGGCAAGTCGTCGCTGCTGAACAAACTGGCCGGGCAGGAGCGGGCCGTCGTGTCCGATGTGGCGGGCACCACGGTTGATCCGGTCGACGAGATCGTCGTGATCCGTGACCGCGAGTGGCTCTTCGTCGACACGGCCGGGATCCGCCGCCGGGTCCGGGTCGCCAGCGGGCACGAGTACTACGCCTCGCTGCGCACCCATGCTGCGCTGGAGAAGGCAGAGGTGGCCGTCGTCCTCATCGACGGTGGGGAGCCGATGAGCGAGCAGGACCTGCGGATCACGTCGATGGTGGTCGAGGCGGGCCGGTCGCTGGTCCTGGCGATGAACAAGTGGGACACGGTTGACGAGGAGCGGCGACGGTACCTGGAGCGGGAGATCGAGCGTGACCTGGCTCCGGTCGCGTGGGCGCCACGGGTCAACATCTCAGCGCTGACCGGGCGTTCCGTGGACAAGCTCGTGCCGGCGATCGACGCGGCCCTCGCGGGCTGGGAGACGCGCGTGTCCACGGGGCGGCTCAACCAGTTCCTCAAGGAACTCGTTGCCGCGCACCCGCACCCGCTGCGTGGGGGCAAGCAGCCGCGGATCCTCTTCGGCACCCAGGCCACCACGAGGCCACCGACCTTCGTGCTGTTCACGAGCGGCTTCCTCGAGGCGGGCTACCGGCGGTTCGTGGAGCGGCGGCTGCGCGAGGAGTTCGGCTTCGTCGGCACACCCATCCGGATCAACCTGCGGATCCGGGAGAAGCGCGGCGCGAACCGGTAGTGCAGGGGGTCGGCGGCCCGCCGAGGGCGGCCTCCGGCTGGGTCGGGCGTTCAGACCTGATCCGGGCGTTCAGACCCGCTTCGGGACCTTTCCGGTCATCGTCAGGAACTTGCACATGAAGCGGTGCCCGCCGTCGGAGGTGGGGCCGAACATCAGTGGGCAGCCACCGTCGATCACTGTCACCCCGTTCGCCCGGCCCAGCGCGGTGGCGGGGTCGGAGACGCTGCCGGAGCCGAAGGCTCGATGCATCCACACGTGGGTGATCCCCAGGTCGATCGCCTCCTGCATCGTCGCCTCCGCACGATCTGGGCGCGTGCCGATGACCACTGCCTGGACGCCGTCGGGGATCGAGCGGAGGTCGGGGTAGGTCTTGTCGCCCTCGGTGGTGGGGGAGTTCGGGTTGACTGGGAACACCTCGTAGCCGCGGTCGCGCATCCGGGTGTAGACCGCGTTGCTGCCATGTCCGCTTGGGTTGGCGGACACCCCGGTCACTGCGACCCGCTTGAGCGCGAGGAACTCGGTGGCGGCGTCCTTCGTGAGCGTCATTCGTCCTGCTCCCTGGGTTTCGGCGCCGGCCCTCGGCGTCTGTTCCACGGTAGGACGCCTCAGAAGTCGACGGCATGGTCCATGGTCCCGACTTCGCGAGGCTCGGCGATTTCGGGTCGACCCGCTCGCTGGGATACCCTTGCCCGAGCCCCGGCAAGGGGTGTTCGGGCTGTAGCGCAGCTTGGTAGCGCACTTGACTGGGGGTCAAGGGGTCGTGGGTTCGAATCCCGCCAGCCCGACCAGGATCACCGCAGGTCAGAGGCCAGTTCCGGGATTCCGGGACTGGCCTCTTCCGTCGTCGGGTGCCTAACGGGGTGCCTAAGTCATGGGCGGATTATCGTGGTTCTCGGTGGCCGCCCGTGGATGTGTGTCGGTTCTTGTGACCCATCAGAGGTGATGGAGATCACAGCAGAAGCGGTGATGATGCAGGGGGCCGCGCCCGGCGGGAGCGCGACCCTCCCGGAATGCTGAAGGCCGGCCTGGCGACGGGTGGATGGTCGCGGAGCCGGCCTTCAGGCAGAGGGGTTGGTGTGTCAGGCGGGCTTCTGGGATTGGACGTAGTCGAGGAGGGCTTGAGGTTCTATTCGGCGTAGGCGACCGACTTGGATGCTGACGATGCGACCGGCGGCGAGCAGTTCGTACATCTTGGATCGACCGATGCGGAGGCGCTCGGCGGCCTCTTCGACGGTGAGCAGGATTCCCTCGGGGTTGGCCATAGTCAGGTTGATCTGTCGGGGGCGAGGCTGCGGCGGGAGATCGTACGGGCGGGTCGTGGTCCTGGGCATGGTGTCCTCCGGGCTTTCAGAGTTGCGGTGGGGGCATGACGAGGTCGTGTGCGGTCTGGCGGGAGGTGCCGACGAGGGAGTAGGCGCGGTCGAGGGCCCGGATGGTGTGGTTGGGCGCCGGGATCGGTCTGTCTGCCAGTTTGGCGGCTACGAGGGGGAGGCTGTCGGCGGCCAGTTGGTTGGGGATGGCCCGACCGGCGAGGAGGACTTCTCCTCGGGAGTGGGCTGCGCGCAGGGCCTGGGCGTTCCACTGCGCGACCTGGTCGAAGGATTCGGCGAGAGTAGCCAGGTCGGCGGCCGCGGTTACCGGGTCGATGTCGGATCGGGGGTTGGTGATCTGGGCGAGGAGGTCTCGGGCGCGTAGGCGTTCGAGGTTGCCGGCGTGCCCAGCGGTGGGGGTGCGCAGGCTCGCGGTGCGTTCGCCGGCCGTACGCCACGCGTCCCCAGCGGCGGCGCAGCCGTCCGCCCTGCGGTTGGCCTGCGCGCTGGGCGGTTCCGTTCCGGCGCTGCGCCTGTTGAGTCGGTAGGCGGCGTCGTTGAGCAGCACGCCGATCGCGGCCAGGTTGCGGTGCACGTGTGCTGGGGCTGCCCGGTGTTGGGCCAGGGCCCAGGCGGTGTGTCGCGTCACTGCGATCAGGTCCGAGAGCTCGGCGAGGGGTCCGGCGTTGGTCCGGACTGCTGGCCGGGCCACGGACACGTCGAGGGCCTCGGTTGTCTGCCTGGCTCGAGACGTGGTCTGTGGGCGGGGCGTGTTGCGCAGGGTGGTGAGCATCTGGGGGTTGGCCCCGATCTGGGTGCCGAAGGTGTGCAGGTGGATCCCCAGCTCGGCAGTGTGGCCAACCAGGTCGCGCCATTCCCTGTCGGCCGCCTCGAGGAAGGCTGGATGGCGTAGCCGGGTGGACTCCGGGCTGCGGGCCTGAATCGCCCCGGGTGTGATGGAGGCTCTCAATCCTGGGAAGGATGATGAGAGTCATGTCAGCACCGAGGAAGTACAGCGTTGAGCTGCAGCAGCGGGCAACGCGGATGGCACTGGATGCCCGGAGGGACCCGCAGTCCTCGCGGGGGGCGATCAAGCGGGTCGCTGACCAGCTGGGGGTCCACCCGGAGGCGTTGCGGAACTGGGTCCGCCAGGCCGCGGTCGACGGCGGGATCAGGGCGGGGACGACGACCGATGACGCGACCCGGATCGCCACGCTCGAGCGTGAGGTCCGCGAGCTACGCCGAGCCAACGAGATCTTGAAGACGTCCGCAGCTTATGTGGGTGATCGGTGTCAAGTGGGGGTGTGGTCGAGGCGTTTGAGGAGGGCGTCGTAGACGTCTCGGCGTCCGGTCTGGCCTTTGGTGTCAGCGTCGTGGCGTTGGGCTTCGATGGTGGAGCGGTGCTCGATGGTGGTGAAGAACATCGTGCAGGACTCGCAGATGGTCTCGTAGCGGCAGTCGAGTTCGATCGGTCGCGCGCAGTAGCCGTTGCCGAGGAGTCGTTTCGTGGCTTCTGCGCGCAGTGCGCGCATGGCCGGCCCGGCTGCGTCGGCGGGAAGTACGGCGGGGGCGTTGTCGGCGTAGAGCGACTCGACCTTCTTGGTCACTGCGAAGTACTCCTCGGCGACGACGCGGTCGGCGATGCGGGCGTAGACCATCGTCATCGACAGGTCGTGGTGTCCAAGGAGTGCGGCGATGGCCTCGAGCGACATCCCCCGGTTGATTGCCTGGGTGGCCAAGGTGTGGCGCAGCTGGTGGGGGTGGACGTGTCCCAGGCCGGCGGCGGTCGCGGCCTTCTGGACGGCCTTGTCGACCCGGGTTGCCGGGATGGGCCGTCCGCGGTTGGTGAGCAGCAGGCTGTCGGCCTGCCAGTCGGGGCGGGCTGCGATCCAGTCGTCGATGAGGTCCTTGAGGTGGGGGTGCAGCGGGATGTACCGGTCGGT
>JAQBEX010000011.1:0-4002 GCA_032123675.1 Actinomycetes bacterium | reverse complement strand
CCATCCGAACTGACGGTCGGTGCAGCGATGCATTCGGGCGATCGCTGTACCCAGCATCGACCAATCTGGTGGACCCTCAACGAGCTGCAACACCAGCGTCCGGCCAGCAACGCCAAACACCTCGGGCACCGGAACCCCTGCACCCACGAGGGCCGCCAACCCGTCCGCCTCCACGTCTGCCGGATAGGGACACAGCTTCACCACGACGTCCCGACCGTCAGCCAGGGTTGCCCGCCACGTCCTGCCGATCCACCCGCCGGCGAGCCGGACGACGGACCGCACGGTCGGTAGCCCGACCGGCCACTCAGCAAGATCGAGACTCTGGGCGCCGTCTTCGGACACCACGGCACCGTACCGAGAATCGTCGGCCACTATCTCGTCGAGCAGTTCGAGGCCGTCGCGGCGCCGCGGCTGCGTGCCACAGCCGTGCGCCAGCGCGAAACGGGCCAGGGGCTGGCACTCGATATGTGCCAGCCCCTGGTCCGCGTGGCAGGCACTCGATTCGTGCCTGTCATCCGTGGTGTTCAGTTGGGTGTGGTGCTCTGCGATCAGGCAACCGCTGCGCGGGTGAGCGACTCCTCGATCTCCTCGTCGGTGATCGGGTTGCGGGACTTCCACGCGGTCACGAGGAAGGCCGATAGTGCGGTTCCTGCAGCGATCGCCACCAGGTACAACACCGGGTTGGAGATCAGCCCGAGGACCCAGATGCCACCGTGCGGGGCGCGCAGCTCGGATCCGAAGGCCATGACCAGTGCGCCGGTCAGAGCGCTCCCGGCCATCAGCGACGGGATGACCCGCAGGGGATCGGACGCGGCGAACGGGATTGCACCCTCGGTGATGAATGAGGCGCCGAGCAACCAGGCTGCCTTGCCGTTCTCGCGTTCGGCCTCGGTGTAGAGCTTCGGCCGCAGGACCGTCGAGGACAGCGCCATCGCCAGCGGGGGAACCATGCCGGCAGCCATGACCGCGGCCATGACCTGCAGGGCCGGACCGTTGTTGTCCGCGATCGCCGTGGTCAGGTTGAGCGTGGCGAACACGTATGCGGTCTTGTTGACCGGGCCACCCATGTCGAAGGCCATCATCAGGCCGAGGATCGCGCCGAGCAGGACGGCGTTGGCACCCGAGAGGCCCGCGAGCCAGTCGGTGAGACCGGTCTGGACGGCTGCCAGCGGCTTGCCCAGCACCGTGAGAACCAGAGCACCGTTCAGGAAGGTCGCCACCAGCGGGACGACCACGACGGGCATGACACCGCGCACGGCCTTGGGAACGTTGAGCTCGGAGAGCCAGCGCGCGATGAAGCCACCGGTCAGACCACCGACGATGGCACCGAGGAAGCCGGCACCGACAGCGCCGGCCGCGACGCCGGCGACGAAGCCCGGCACGAGGCCTGGCCGGTCCGCGATCGCGTAGGCGATGAAGCCGGCCAGCACTGCGTTCAGGAACCCGAAGGCCGTGGCGCCGAGGATGAACATGAGCCCGGCCCAGTCGTTGAGGTTGAAGAAGCTGAACTGGTCGATGAAGCCCGGGACATCAGCGTTGACCTCGGTGATCTGGTAGCCACCGAGCATGAAGCTCAGGGCGATCAGGATGCCGCCACCTGCGACGAACGGGATCATGTAGGACACGCCGGTCATCAGGTAGCCGCGCAGGCGGATCCCGAAGTGGCCCTCCTCGACCTTGGTGGCCATACCCCCCGACGCGGCATCGGCTGCCGCGGCGGTCGCTGCCGGAATTGCCGAGGGCCCGGCCTCAACAGCCGCCACCGCCTCGTCGATCATGGCCGGCGCATCGTTGATCGCGCGCTTGACGCCACTCTGCAGGGTCGGCTTGCCGGCGAAGCGCCCCTTGTCACGCACCTCGACGTCGTTGGCGAAGATCACGCCATCGGCCGCGGCGATCTGCGCCGGGTCGAGCTTCTTGAACCCGCCTGAACCCTGGGTCTCGATCGTGATCTCGTGGCCGGCCGCTGCTGCGGCCTGCTCGAGGGACTCGGCTGCCATGTAGGTGTGCGCGATTCCGGTGGGGCACGAGGTGACCCCGACGAACTTCATCTTCCTAGCCTCCTTCGGCGGTGGGGGTGGTGCTGCGGCGGCGGGGGCCGTGGCCGCTGCCCCGGCGGCCGCCGGGACTGGCGCGGGGGCCGCTGCGGCCGTGATGGTGTCGACGACCACCTGGGGGTCCGAGGCCTTGAGCAGGGTGTCGCGGAACTCGGACTTCATCAGGGCCCGGGACAGGCTGGCCAGGATCTGCAGGTGCTCATCCCCGGCCCCGTCGGGGACGGTGATGAGGAACACCAGGTTGGCGGGGCCATCGGCTGCGCCCCAGTCGATGCCGTTGGTGGAACGGCCGAAGGTGACGGTGGGTTCGCTCACGCCGCTGGTGCGTGCGTGCGGGATCCCGATCCCACCCTCGATACCGGTCGGAAGGAGCTCCTCGCGGGCAGCGACGTCGCTGCGCAGCGCGGCAGGGTTGGTGGCACGGCCAGCAGCCGTGGCCACCGAGACGAGTTGATCGATCGCCTCGTCCTTGGTGGTAGCAGCGCCGTCGAGGTCCAAGTCGACGAGCTGGGTTGTGATCAGTTCCATGTTCTGACCTCCGGTTGAAGGGGCGGAGCTTGATTGGGTTGGTGCTGAACGGGTCGAGCAGCCGGACGATGGATCATTCGATGGCGCTCACCTCCACGGCGTCGAGATCGATCAACTCGGCGGGCGGGACGCCCGTGCCGGGGGTCTGGACGGCTGCGGTGGCCCAGGCCACGCCCTCGCGAAGGGCGTCCGGGCCGCTGCCGCCGCCGTGCAGGAATCCGGAAAGCACGCTGTCGCCGGCGCCGACGGTGCTGAGCACTGGGACGCGGGCGCCCGTGACGCGCCAGACCCCGTCAGCATTGACAAGGACCGCGCCGTCGGCGCCCAGGCTGCAGATCACGGCTCGGGCGCCTCGGGCGCGAGCCTCCTGGCATCCGGCGACGACCTCGTCAAGGGTGGTCAGCTCGCGCCCGAGGATCTCGCCGAGTTCCTCGTCGTTGGGCTTGATCAAGTCGGGATTGGCAGACAAGCCGTCGGCCAGGGCAGCTCCGCTGGCATCCAGGGCGAACCTGGCGCCGGCGTCTCGAGCCACCTGGGCCAGGCGGGCGATGATCGCGGTGTCCATGCCGGCGGGCAGGCTGCCAGCAACGACCACCCATCCGCCCGGTCTCGCCTCCTCGGCTACCGCGGCCACGAGGGCATCGATCTCGGACGTGGTCAGGTCGGGGCCGGGCTCATTGAGCTTCGTCGTCGTGCCGTCGGGCTCGACCACGGTCACGTTGGACCGTGTGGCCCCGGCGACGGGGATCGCCCGGTAGGGGATCTGCGCATCGTCCAGGGCGCCGAGGAGCGCTCGCCCGATCGACCCGCCCGAGGGCAGCACGGCCACGGACTTCGTGCCGTGCGCGGTCAGGAACCGGGTGACATTGACGCCCTTGCCACCCGGATCCTCCAGCGTCGAATCGGCCCGCACGACTTCGCCGCGGGCCAGTTCTGCCACGGCGAGGGTCCGGTCGAGGCTGGGGTTGAGTGTGACTGTGACGATCATGCGCGCACCACCTTGGGTCCGGCCGCCTCGAGCTCGAGGACGGCACCATTGGGGAGTTCAGAATCCGTGACGATCGTGTCCACCTGGGCCAGGTCGGCGAAGTGGGCGAAGTGATCCGAGCCGTACTTCGTGTGGTCTGCCAGGAGCACGCTGCGGCGGGCAGCGCCGATGAACGCCGACTTCACGGCCCCCTCAGCACTGTCCGCAGTGGTCAGCCCACGTTCCACCGAGAAGCCGTTGGTGCCCAGGAACGCGATGTCGACGAACACCCCCCGCAGGTACTCCAGAGCCGCGTGATCCACCGTCGCCTGCGTTCGACCGCGCACCCGACCGCCCACCAGGTGCACGGTCAACGTGTCCCGGTTGGCCAGCATCGAGGCGATCGGAAGGCTGTTCGTGACCACCGTGAGCTGGCGATCGGTGGGCAGG
>JAQBEX010000010.1:0-43130 GCA_032123675.1 Actinomycetes bacterium | reverse complement strand
CCGGATGCCGGCCACCGACGGTTCGTCGGGGGTCGACAGCAGCGTGCGGAACAGCTCAGCGTTGCGCACGGCCGTTCCGCCCCGCAGGGAGTCGGGTGCCGGCGGCACGATTCCGAGCTCGATCGGGTCGAGGGTCACCCTTCGGGGCTCCGCTGCGGTGAGGTCCCAGACCATCGACGGTCCGAACACCGTCAGCTCGTCGAGACCATCCCCGCCGTGCACAACCAGCGCCTTCGTTCCACGCGCGCCCAGAACCCCGGCCATGAGGTCCCCGATGGCCTCGGTGGGCACGCCCAGCACCTGCGCGGCTGGACGGGCCGGGTTGGCCAGCGGGCCCAGGATGTTGAACACCGTCCGGATGCCCAACTCCCGGCGGATCGGCCCGATGTGGCGCATGGCGGGGTGGAAGACCGGCGCGAAGCAGAAGGTGATGCCCAACTGCTGGCCGGCCTGCGCAGCGGCCGAGGCCGGGAGGTCGATCACCACGCCGAGTTCCTCGAGCATGTCTGCCGACCCGCTCTGGGACGACGCGGCCCGATTCCCGTGCTTGGCAACCCGGGCGCCTGCAGCTGCGGCGACAACAGCTGCCATGGTGGAGATGTTGACGGTGTGTGCGCGGTCGCCGCCCGTGCCGCAGGTGTCGACCACTGGGCCGTCGATGTCCAGGGGGACGCCGGCATTCATCATCCCGGTGACCAGCCCGGCCACCTCGCCGGAGGTCTCGCCCTTGGCCCGCAGCGCGACCAGGAAGGCCGCGGTGTTCGCCGCAGGGGCGCCGCCGGCGAGCATCTCGGCCATCACCCAGGTTGTGGTCGGCGTGCTGAGGTCCTCGCCGGCCAGGAGCGCCTCAAGGACATCGACCCAGTCGGTCAGCGGCGCCTGGGTCACGATCGCGTGGCCACGTCGTGGCGCAGCCGCAGAACGTCGGTCACGGCCTCAGCGAGGTGACCGGGATCGATGGGATGGCCCACGACAGCGTCCGCGCGTGACCAGGTGGCCAACCATGCGTCCTGGGGCCGCCCGGTGAGCACCAACGTCGGTGGACAGCGGTGGATCTCGTCCTTGAGCTGGCGCGCGAGACCCAGGCCACCGGTGGGGGCCGCCTCACCGTCGAGGATCAACAGGTCGAGCCCACCGGCATCGACGGTACGCACAGCGAACGGCCCGGTGGCGACCTCCACGAACTCCAGGTCGGGCAGCTCGGGATCCGGGCGCGTGCCCAAGGCGTTGATGACCGTGCGCCGCACCTGGCGGTTGTCGCTGTAGACCATCACCCGCATCGGTCGGGGGGGCTTGGGGCTGGGCATCGTGACTCCTGTTGGTTGCGTCTGTGGGGATGCTACTTGGTCGACGCCGTGGCGGGCAGGAGCAGGGCGGGACACGCGCAACGTCCAGACCGGGGTCCGGGTGGGAAGTCTGGGACGTATCTGACAGACTGCGCGCGTGGCTTCGACAACCGTTGTGACCTCCCCGCATCCGGGTGCCCACCCGACCCACCCGAACAAGGTGGCTGTGGGCACCATCATCTGGCTCTCCAGCGAGCTGATGTTCTTCGCCGGACTCTTCGCTATGTACTTCACGCTCCGCTCGACGAACCCCGAGGTCTGGGCCGAGCAGACCCAGTACCTCAACGTGGGGTTCGCCACGATCAACACCCTGATCCTGGTGTCGTCCAGCGTGACCTGCCAGATGGGGGTCCTCGCTGCTGAGCGGGGCGACCTGCGGGGCATGCAGCGCTGGTACGTCCTCACGTTCGTCCTGGGCGCGATCTTCATCGGCGGGCAGGTGTTCGAGTACGCCCACCTGATCCAGGTCGAGGGGCTCACGCTCTCGTCGTCGGCATATGGGTCCGCGTTCTACCTGACGACCGGCTTCCATGGGCTGCACGTGGTTGCGGGTCTGGTCGCCTTCCTCTTCGTCCTGGCCCGCTCCTACGCCTCCCGGCGCTACGGCAACGAGCAGGCGACAGCAGCGATCGTGACCAGCTACTACTGGCACTTCGTCGACGTGGTCTGGATCGCCCTGTTCTTCACGATCTATGTGCTCAAGTAGCCGCGTGTCCGTCCCCACCCCCGCATCCCGATCCCTGCAGAGGTAGGCCCGTGAACAGTCCAGCAGCGCGACGCAGGCACCCAGCAGCACTGATGCTGCTCCTGCTCGGTGCACTCGCGATCGTCGGCACGATCTACGCGCTCGTGAACACGAGCACGGCAGCCCGGGCCGCCGGCTCCGTGCAGAGTGAGACCGCCGTCGAGGAGGGCCGTGCGCTCTACCTCGAGGGATGTGCGTCCTGCCACGGTCTCAACGCGGAGGGGACCAGCGTCGCCCCGAGCCTGATCGGAGCCGGTGCGGCCTCCGTGCACTTCCAGGTGGCGACCGGTCGCATGCCGCTGGCGGCCCCGACCATCCAGGTGGAGCGCAAGGAGCCCAGTTACTCGGAGCCGCAGATCACCGCGCTCGCGGCCTACATCGCCACCCTCGGCCCCGGCCCGGCGATCCCCACAGCCGAGCAGCTCGACACCACGAATGCCGACCTGGCCGTGGGTGGTGAGTTGTTCCGCACCAACTGTGCCCAGTGCCACAACTTCGCGGGCAGCGGTGCCGCCCTCACGGAGGGCAAGTACGCCCCGAGCCTCATGGATGCCACCCCGCAGGAGGTCTACGAGGCGATGCTCACCGGCCCGCAGAACATGCCCGTCTTCGGTGACGGCACACTGCCCGTCGGGGAGAAGCAGGACATCCTCAAGTACGTCGGCCACCTCCAGACCCAGACCCAGCCCGGCGGGGCCTCCCTCGGCTCGTTCGGCCCGGTCACGGAGGGCGCCATGATCTTCACGCTCGGGTTCGGCCTTCTGGCCGGCGCCGCCGTCTGGATCGGAGCCAAGCTGCGATGAGTGACTCGACCGAGACCCAACCGGACTTCGTCCCCGCCAACATCGCGCACCATCCCCGGCGCACGGACGTCGACCCGAAGGCAGCCAAGCGCGCTGAGCGCCAGGTTGCCACGATGTTCGTCCTGGCCGCCCTGCTCATCCTGGCGTCGGTGGCTGCGTACGTGCTCATCCCCGTGGACGCCGGTGTGGCGGTGCCGCTCATGGGCCCGATCGGGGCGTTGAACGCCGCGCTCGGGCTCAGCCTGGGCCTGGGGATCCTGCTCATCGGTCTTGGCGCCATCCAGTGGGCGCGCAAGCTCATGCCCGGCACCGAGGTCGTGGCCATGCGCCATGAGATGCGCTCGTCGGACGAGGCCCGTGCCGATGCCGTCGAGGCCTTCGACCGGGGCCTGGCAGATTCCGGCTTCGCCCAGCGTCCGCTGATCCGCCGGACGCTCATCGGCGCGATGCTGGTCCTGCCGTTGCCGCTGGTCGTGCTGCTGCGCGACCTCTACACCGCCCCCGAGGGAGCGCCGAGCCCCGTCGAGCAGCTCGAGGAGACCATCTGGGAACCGGGCGTCCGGATCGTGACCGATGTCACGGGCAACCCGATCAGGGCTGAGGACGTACCGGTGGGCGGGCTCGTCGCCGCCGTGCCGGCCAACCTCCACGAGGTCGAGGAGGAGGACGGCAACCTGAACGCCCGTGCCAAGGCACCCATCATCCTGGTCCGCATGGCCCCCGACGAGATCGTCAGCCAGCAGGCCCCCCGGGAAGGGGAGGCCTGGGACTACCAGGGGATCCTCGCCTACTCCAAGATCTGCACCCACGTGGGCTGTCCGATTGCGCTCTACGAGCAGCGGACGCACCATTTGCTATGTCCGTGCCACCAGTCGACGTTCGACCTGGCGGACTCGGGCAACGTGGTCTTTGGTCCTGCGGCCCGCCAGATGCCGCAGTTGCCGATCACCGTCGACGATGAGGGTTACCTGGTGGCCGTCAGTGACTTCCAGCAGCCCGTCGGACCGAGTTTCTGGGAGCGCTCATGAGTGTGGTGCAGGAGACCGGGGGCAAGGCTGCCGGCTGGACCGATGATCGTCTGGGTGAGTCGAACTTCATCCGGCGCAGCCTGAACAAGGTGTTCCCGGACCACTGGTCGTTCATGCTCGGCGAGATCGCGCTGTATTCGTTCATCGTGATCCTGCTGACCGGGGTGTACCTGACCCTGTGGTTCAAGCCCTCCATGATCGAGGTCGTCTACGACGGCTCGTATGCGCCGCTCAAGGGCGTGAAGATGAGCGAGTCGATGGCCTCGACGCTGGACATCTCGTTCGACGTCCGCGGTGGCCTGCTCATCCGCCAGATCCACCACATGGCCGCCCTGTTCTTCGTGGCCGCCATCGCGATCCACATGATGCGCGTGTTCTTCACCGGGGCGTTCCGCAAGCCCCGTGAGATGAACTGGGTCATCGGCGTCGTGCTGTTCCTGCTGGCAATCGCTGCAGGGTTCTCCGGCTACTCGCTTCCGGACGACCTGCTGTCGGGCACCGGCCTGCGGATCACCCAGGGCATCATCCAGGCCTCGCCGGTCATCGGCACCTGGCTGTCCTTCCTGATCTTCGACGGTGAGTTCCCCGGGACCGCCTTCATCCCGCGGCTGTACAGCGTCCACATCCTGCTCATCCCGGGCCTAATCCTGGCGCTGGTGACCGCGCACCTGATGATGGTCTGGTACCAGAAGCACACGCAGTTCCCCGGGCCGGGCCGCACGAACGAGAACGTCGTGGGTTACCCGCTCATGCCGGTGTACATGGCCAAGGCTGGTGGGTTCTTCTTCGTCGTCTTCGGCATGCTCGTGGCGCTGGCCGGCCTGATCCAGATCAACCCGATCTGGGCATACGGGCCCTACATGCCCGACCAGGTCACGGCCGGATCCCAGCCCGACTGGTACGTGGGCTTCCTGGACGGTGCCCTGCGACTGATGCCGCCATGGGAGATCGTGGCCTTCGGGTACACCCTGAGCCTGAACCTGATCATCCCCGCAATGGTGCTTGCCCCGGTCCTGCTCGTGCTGGTGGGTGCCTATCCGTGGATCGAGCGCTACGCGCTGGGTCGGGACACCGGTGAGCACCACCTGCTCGATCGCCCGCGCAACGCGCCCACCCGGACGGCGTTGGGCGTCGCGATGGTGACCTTCTACATCGTGCTGATGATCGGTGGCGGCAACGACATCATCGCCTACAACTTCGACCTGAGCTTCAACACGATGATCCGGGTCCTGCAGGTGCTGCTGTTCGTCGGACCCGTGGTGGCATTCATCGTTACCAAGCGGCTGTGCCTGTCACTGCAGCGCCGGGACCGTGATCTGCTGCTGCATGGCCGGGAGACGGGTCGGGTGCTGCGGCTGCCCAGCGGGGAGTTCCTCGAGATCCACGAAGAGGTCGATGAGGAGTCCAAGGCGAAGATCCTGGCCAAGCCCGACATCGAGCCGCTCGCGCTGCCCGAGGCCGTGGACGACAGCGGGGTGGTGAACCCGACCAGCCGCAAGCAGCGCCGCCGGTCGCGGTGGTCACGGTTCTTCTTCACCGACAATGTGCCGCTGCCCTCGGACGAGGAACTGACCGAGGCCCGCAAGCACATCGACCACGAACTGGACGATGCTGTCGAGGCGGGTTCGAAGGCAGCCAAGGAGATCTCCGAGCACTAGGAGCGGACACGGCGCATCACGCCCGCCCGCATGGCCGATGGGTCGTGCGTGCGGGCGTGTGTCGTCGCCGGGGGCGCTGGGCAGCGCCTACGTGGCGAGGTGGAGCACGGGGTCGCGCAGATCGACCTCGAACGCATCGCGGCGCGCCGCTGCCCCGCGCAGCGGCAGGGCGAGGGCTGGCCCGTCGTGGTCGACGAGGCGGACCCCCGCAGAGAACAGCCACCGCGACAGGATCTGGGTCTCCTCGGGCAGTGCAGCGCTCGCGGGGCGCACCGGCGGGGCAACCTCCTCGGCGGCGGCCAGGATCGCTGCCAGTGGGCCGGTCGGGTCGGTGCCAGCGGGGATCATCCCGGCGGCAGCAAGCCGGCCATGCCGGATCACGTGCACCTCCCAGCCGCGGTCGTCGGTGGGCCGAGCAGCCACAAGCTGGCGGGTCTGGCCCAGGACGTCGCTGGTGGTCGCCAGGTCGACTCCGCGCAGCAGGGCGCGCAGGCGGTCGCGCCACGCGCCCGCCTCCTCGTAGCGTTCCTGCTCGGCGAGGGTGTCCATCCGGGCGGTGAGGGCGTCGACGACCTCGGTCGGGTCGCAGCCGAGCGCGGTCCGTGCGCGGTCGACGATGGCGGCGTACTCCCCGGCGGTGACGGCGCCGATGCACGGCGCTGGGCACCGGCCGAGGTCGGCCAGGACGCAGGCTGAGGGCTTGGGCCTGCTGGACAGGGACTGGGAGCACGTGCGCAGGGGCAGCGCCTCGGCGATGGCCTCGGCGGCGGCCTCGGCGGTGCGCCGGCTGGTGAACGGCCCGATGTAGCGCGCGCCCGCAGCGCGGTCATCTCGCACCGTGGCCACGACGCTGATCCGGGGGTAGCGCTCGACCGTGAGCTTGAGCCACACAGCCTTCTGTGGCCGGGTCGATCGGCGGTTGTAGCGTGGGCTGCGGGCAGCGATGGTGCGCAGCTCGCGGACCTGAGCCTCCAGCGGGGTGGCACATGGCACTGCCACGACCCTCGTGGCCAGGCCCACCATCTCGGTCATCCGACGGCGGTGCTCGGCCGCGGTGAAGTACGTGCGCACGCGCCGACGGATCGAGCGCGATGTCCCGACATAGAGTGCGGCACCCGAGTCATCCTCGAACACGTACACGCCCGGGCCGTCCGGAAGGCCATCGGCAAGGCCGCGCTTGCGGCGACGGGCGTCGGGAACCCGGCTGCTGTACCCCTGCAACTCGGTCAGGGTGTGCACGCCGAGGTTTCCGACGCGCTCCATCAGCCCGTGCAGGACGTCGACGGTCGCCCGGGCGTCGGCCAGGGCGCGGTGGTTCGGGGTCACCTCCGTGCGGAAGTGCCGGGCCAGGGTGCCCAGCTTGCAGTTGGGCACCTCGTCGCGGGTCAGGACGTGACGGGCCAGCCGTGCGGTGTCCACGACCAGCGGATCCGGCCACGGCATCTCCAGCCGGGCGCAGGCTCCCTTGAGGAAGCTCACGTCATAGGGCGCGTTGTGCGCGACGAGGACCGCACCATGGGCGAACTCCAGGAACGCCGGCAGGGCGGCGGACAACGCCGGCGCCTCGGAGAGCATGTCGTCGGTGATGCCGGTCAGAGCGCGGATGAACGGGGGCAGCGGCCGACCCAGGTGCACGAGCGTCTGGAACTCTCCGATGATCTCGCCGCCGCGGACCTTGACCGCCCCGATCTCGGTGATCCCGGCGCCCTGCGGGCTGCCACCGTCGGTCTCGAGGTCAACAACCACGAACGTGACTTGGTGCAGCGCAGGACCCAGATCATCGAAGGTCATCTGGGCGGTCGCGCTCATGGCCCTCACGGTAGGTGCGGGGTCCGACATCAGCCGTGGTCCCACGCCGGGACGGGTAGGCTTTCGAGTCAGGACCCGATGCGTGAACCGGTCGTCGGGCCGAGCCAGGAGTCGACACCCATGCCCGATGTGAGCCTGCCCGACGATGCCAGCCGCTGGCGCTGCGCGCAGTGCGGCAACCTGACCCGATTCGACGTCGTGCGCACGGCACGCACCCGGGAGTTCTGGCACCAGGACCTCTCCGGTGAGCCCACCGTGGAGTCCGTCGAGGTCCTCAACGACGACCTGCAGTCCGTGAGCTGTCGCTGGTGCGGCAGCGGGGCCGCGATCGAGGTCGTGGCCCGTCCGGACAGCTGAGCCTGCCCGAGGTGAGCACCGGCACCGGCGACGCTGCCTGGGTGGCCACGACGACTGATCACACCAGGTCGCTTGCGCTCGCGGTCGCCTGGCTCGCCTACTTCACCGCCCTGCAGTGGAGCCTGGTGCGCTTCAGCCTGCTCATCGTTGCCGTGCTGACCTTGTCCACCGTGGCCCTGGGCGTGTGGCAGTGGCGTCGCATCCGGGTGCTGCTCACGCCGCCGGCCGCGGCCGTGATGCTCGTGGGCAGCGCCATCGCGACCGTTGCCGTGTCGCTGTTCAGCTACCTCGAGGGGACGCCGCTGGTCGTGGCGAAGACGGTCCTCGTGGCCGTTCCGCTGCTGGTCGCGGTTCTGCTGTGGTCAGGCCGGCCGGGCCCGACCCGAGCCGCCCTGGTGGTGACCGTCGTGGGGTACCTCGCCGTGGCCGGCGTGGCTGTCCTCGGTGATCCCGCACCCCGGATCGACGTGTGGGTCACCCTGCAGCAGGCCAGCGATGCCCTCGGTAGGGGAGTGAACTTCTACGGGGTCACGTGGGTCGACTCGCCGGGGGTGCCGGATGCGTTCACCTACCTGCCCTGGACGGCTGTCCTCCTTGCCCCCGGTCGCTGGCTGGCCGGTGACGTGCGGTGGGCACTGATGATCTGGACGGTGGTCGCTGCGATCGGGGTCTGGTCGCTGGCGACAAGGGCCCGTGCCCTGGCAGGTGCCCCGGCCGCTGATCAGGACGGTCCCGGCCCGCGCTGGCGCGCGACAGCCGTGATCGCCCTGCTGCTCTTCGCCCCCGGCACGCTGACCCAGGTGGACCAGGCGTGGACCGAGCCGCTGCTGCTCGCGGGGATCGTGTGGTGGGCCGTGCTCGTCGACCGGGATCGGGCCTGGTGGGCGGTGCTGCCGCTGGCCCTTGCGTGCGCCAGCAAGCAGCACCTCGCGCTGCTGCTGCCGGTGCTGCTGGTCTGGCGGCCGTTCGGCATCCGGCGGTCCGTGGCCACCGGCGCGCTGGCTGTGCTGCTCATGGCGCCGTGGTTCCTGACCGCGCCACAGGACTTCTTCCACGACACGGTCTCGCTGCTGGTGTCCTTCCACGCGATCCTGTTCGCCAACACGCTCTACCTGCTGGCACTGAACACCTTCGGGGTGGCGCTGCCGTTCTGGCTCACGGGGTTGGCGGTGCTGGGCACCCTGGCCACGGTCATGGTCGTGGTCCATCGGCGCCAGCCTGGCCTCGCCGAGCTGCTGCGCTGGCTTGCCCTGCTGCTGCTGGTCGCGAACCTCGTGAACAAGCAGGCGTTCTACAACCAGTACTGGTTGGTCGGTGCTCTGGTGGTGGTCTCGCTGGCGTTGTCAGACCCCCGTCCTAGCGTCATGGGCAGAGACATCGGGGGTGAGGGAGGGGTCCATGATCATCGATTGCGACGGGTGCCAGATGCGTGACCTGGCGTGCGACGACTGCGTTGTGACGTTCATGCTCGGTCCGCCAGCGGGGCTGGGATCCGCGGAGCAGACGGCACTGGCGGTGCTGGCCGATGGCGGGCTGGTCCCACCGCTGCGGATGGTTCCCGGCTCCTCGGCAGGCCAGGAACCACCCGGGCGCGCAGCGGATGCCGCTCGGGAATCGCCGGCGACGCGTGGTGTTGCCTCCGCCTGAGGCAGTGTCTGAGCCCGCGTCTGGGTCGAGGGTGCTGCGTCGGGCGCACCGGTGGGCCAAGATGTGTCCATGCGCATGCTGTGCGTCACCAACGACTTCCCCCCGCGAGCCGGCGGGATCCAGGCGTTCGTCCACGGGGTGCTGATGCGCCAGCCTGAGGGTTCGGTGGTCGTGTACGCCCCGAGGTGGAAGGGTGATGCGGCCTTCGACGCCGCACAGCCGTTCCCGGTCATCCGGCACCGTACGTCCTTGATGCTCCCGGAGCCGACGGTCCTGCGCCGGGCCCGCGAGATTGCCCGGGCGGAGGGATGCGACCGCGTCGTCTTCGGCGCTGCCGCGCCCCTCGGGCTGCTGGCGCCGCGGCTGGAGTCCGCCGGCGTCCACACCAGCGTGGGCATCACCCACGGACACGAGGCGGCGTGGGCCCAGACCCCGGGCACCCGGGCGATGCTGCGCCGGATCGGCGAGGGGCTGGATCGGATCACCTACCTCGGGCCGTACACGCGATCCAAGATCGCCTCGGCCCTGACGCCAGCAGCGGCGGCCCGGATGCGCCAGCTCGTTCCCGGGGTGGATGCCGAGACGTTCAACCCGGGTCGTGCTGCCGAGGGTCGTCAGATCCGCGAGCGGCTCGGACTGAGCGACCGGCCCGTCATCGTGTGTGTGTCCCGCCTGATGCCGCGCAAGGGCCAGGACTCGTTGATCCGCGCGCTGCCGGCCATCCGCGGTCGCACCGGGCAGGACGTTGCCCTGCTGATCGTCGGCGGCGGCCCCTACCGCAAGGACCTCGCCGGGCTGGTCGCCGCGGGGCGGCTCGAGAAGGACGTGGTCATCACCGGCGGCGTGCCGTGGTCCGAGCTCCCCGCCCACTTCGCCGCCGGGGACGTCTTCGCCATGCCGTGCCGAACCCGGCAACGGGGCTGGGACGTCGAGGGGCTGGGCATCGTGTACCTCGAGGCCTCGGCCACGGGACTGCCGGTCGTCTCCGGGGACTCGGGGGGGGCGCCGGACGCGGTGCGCGACGGGGAGACCGGGTTCGTGGTGCCAGGAGGCGACCAGGACGCCCTGGTCGCCCGCGTCAGCGAGCTGCTGACCGACCACGACCTCGCATCCCGGATGGGCCTGGCGGGCCGTCAGTGGGTGGAGTCGTCGTGGGGCTGGGACCGCTCCGCCGAGCGGTTGCGCGAGATGCTCGACGGCGGGGATCCGGACGTGTGAGCGCGCCCCGGGTGCACCAGGACCACCAGGGCGGTGCCCGTGGCGGCAAGCGTCAGGCCGACCCGGACCGTCTGGACCAGGACCGCGATGGGCGAGCCCGCCAGCAGCGCTGAGTACAGCCACGGGTAGACCAGGTGCGTGGCCAGCCCGGCGGCGATGAGCAGCCAGATGGTCCGACGCATCCGGGTGACCGGGTCGGCCAGGCACACCGCCGCCAGGGCGAGCAGCCAGATGAAGTACTGGCCGGAGAACACCCTGCTGGTGGCAACGCTGAACAGGACCGTCGCCAGGGCGACGTCTGCACCGGGCAGCGGCTCCAGTGCACCGCGCAGGCGCTGGATCGCCACGAGGGCCAGCAGGAGGAGTGTGGCCAGCGTTGCCCCACGTGCCACGAGGTCGACTCCGGCGGCCTCGACCTCGTGGGCGCCGTAGCGGTAGACGACCTCGACCGGTGCCCCCAGTGCCCGGGCCACCAGGAAGGGCCATGCAGCCAGGGACTCGATCTGGAGGCCGCGGTCGCGCTGGCCGGTCAGGAACGACATCGGCTCCTCGGTGCTGACCGCCAGCACCCCTGCGATCATTGCAGAGGCGCCCAGCGCCCCCAGCGCTGCGCGGGGGAGGTCCGGTCTGCGCACTGCGGCCAGCACGAGCAGCGGCCAGACCTTCAACCACGCGCCGATCGCCGCCAGCACTCCGCTGGCCGCCGGGCGGGCCGCAGCCAGGACCGCTGCGACCGCGAACGCGGTCGGGACGACGTCGAATCGGGCCAGGAGCAGTGGGCCGACGATCACCGGCAGCAGGGCCCACAGCCTGGCCCCAGCTGACAGGCCGCTTCGACCTGCCTGCCTGGCGAGCATGGCCATGATGGCCGCGTCGAAGGCCAGGAACAGCAGCGCGAACCCCAGCCGCTGCCCCGGGAGCCAGGCGCCCGCGACGAAGACGGGGCCGGCAAGGGGTGGGTACTGCCACATCTCGTCGGTCGGGAAGCGCCCGAACTGCAGCGTGTCGGTGACCCAGGTGCCGTAGATCGTCAGGTCGTTGACCAGCTCCGGCCACGGGATCCAGCCGATGATGATCGCCAGCGCGACCAGCCGCAGGACCAGCCAGATCGCCCAGTCGGTCCACCGCCGTCGAGCGGCTGCCGGCCGGTCGGCGGGCAGCGGTGTGGGCTGCGCTCGTGGATCTGCCACGGCTCAGTGCCCGAGCATGCCGAGTCGCTCGGCTGCCAGGACTGCCTGACTGCGCGAGGTGACGCCGAACTTGCGGTAGATGCCCGACAGGTGGGACCGGGTGGTGGCCTCCGAGACGTACAACCGTGCCGAGATCCCGCTCACGGTCAAGCCCTCGGCGGCCAGGCTGAGCACGTCGGACTCGCGCGGGGTCAGCCGCGGCCCCGCGCGCGCATGCCTTCGAGGGGCCATGAGGTCGTCGGCGACGAATGCTCCGGGCGAGGCGGCGGCCTGCACGGCGGTGGCCACGAACCGTTCCGCGGGTGCCGTCGTGGGCAGGTAGGCCGAGGCACCGAGCTCCAGGGCCCTGAGCAGGGCTTCGTGGTCAGGGCCGTCGCTCAGCGCGACCACGGCCATCGCGGGCCACCGGTCCCGCGCGATGGCGACCACATGCCCGCGCTCGATCCCCGGCAGGTCGAGGTTGACCATCAGCACGTCTGCTCCGTGGTCAGCGACCTCGTGCAGGGCTGACTCGGAGTCGGTCGCCTCAGTGACCACCGCCCCGGCCGAGGCCAGGACGTCGACCAGCGCGTGGCGGACCAGGTGGTGGGCCTCGGCCACGACCACACGCAGGTCGACAGCTGAGGTGCTGTCCTGACTGACCACGTGGCTGCCTCCGGTCCTGGGATGGCTGCCACGCTACATCCGACGGGGCACGCCGGCGGCAAACCGGCTAGCCTTTGGCGCGTGGCCGAGTTGACGCACTCCAGCATCCTGATCGCCGCCGATGCGGCGCAGATCATGGACATCATCGCCGACGTGGAGACCTACCCCGAGTGGATACCCGGGCTCGATGCCGCGGTCGCGCATGGTGTTGACTCCGCCGGCCGGCCCGTGGAGGCCACGTTCACCGGCAACCTGGGCATGATCAAGGACTCCTACTCGGTGGGCTACTCCTGGGCCGACGTGGAGGTCAGCTGGCACCTGACCAAGGGCGACATGCTCAACGACCTGCAGGGTCGCTACACATGCACCGATCTCGGTGATGGCACGACCGAGGTTGAGTACGCGCTCAACGTGGACCTGGCCATCCCGATCGTGGGGATGCTGCGTCGTCGGGGGGAGCGGGTCATCATCGACTCGGCCCTGAAGGGCCTCAAGCGCAGGGCGGAGGGCTGATGGAGTCCAATGATTCGGCCTCGTTCTGGGATGCCGTCCGGTCCTGGGCGGACTCCGCTGGGCTGTTGCTGCCGACCGACGCCGATGACCCGCCGCGCCCGAAGGTGCCCCAGGCGGTGTGTGACTCATGCCCGATCTGTCAAGCTGCCGCCACCCTCGACCAGGTGAATCCGCAGGTTGTGGCGGACATGACGGACGTGGCCCGCAGCCTGATGACTGGGCTCGGCTCCGCCCTGGCCTCAGCCTCCGAGCAGCGCACCACATCCCCCGGGTTCGTCGAGCCCGTCGTGGACCGCGGCGACGGAGCCGATGAGGCCGATCCCGACGAGGCCGATCCCGACGACGACGGAGCGGCGTAGCGCGCACCCCGGCGCATCTCAGTCACAGCTGGGCGCCGTCGTCCCAGCCGTCCTCGCGTGCCTCGGGCAGGTGCCAGACCAAGGTGATGAAGCCGGCGATCGTCGCCAGGCCGGCTCCGATCGACACGATCTGGGGCGGGTCCCAGCCGGTCAGGGCGATCAGGATCAGCAGGAGCGGTCCGCCCAGCGTCCCGGCCCAGGCCATCCGCTTGATCGGAGTACCCTCGGGGATCTCCGGGGGTGGCGGTGGCGTGAAGTGCCCCTCATCCTCCCAGTTGTCCACGAATGCGTCGGGTGCCGGTTCACGGCGTCGGAGCGGCTCGAAGAGGGCCGCCAGTCCCGGGTCCGGGCCCGGAGCAGGTGGTTGGGGAGCCGGGATCGGGGGAGCGGGCGGGGGGTCGGCGGGCGCCGACGGGGCTGCTGACTCCGTGGCTGACTCCGTGGCTGACTCCGCATCGGACTTCGGGGCCGAATCAGTGGGGTCGGCCGTCGGGGACCCGGTCAGGTCCGCCACGATCTGGGCCCATGCCTCGTCGTACTCGTCCTGCGAGTCAGGCATGGCGCACCTCGGCCAGTGGCCCTGCCAGAGGTCGCATCAACATCTCCCGTGCTGGTCGTGCTCGGTGTGCGCTCAATCGTCGCACATCTGTACGCGGCACGGAGGCGTTCGCGTTGCCGCCCACGGGGAGCGTCCCCTACCGTGTGCAGTGCCAAGGGAGGCTCACCGATGCTCTATTCGCTGATGAAGCATGTGCTCATCGGTCCAGCCCTCACAACCCTGTACACCCCTGAGGTGCAGGGCATCGAGAACGTCCCGCAGGAGGGTCCGGCGATCCTCGCCAGCAACCACCTCTCGTTCTCGGACTCGTTCTTCCTGCCGCTGGTCGTTGACCGGAAGATCACGTTCCTGGCCAAGAGCGACTACTTCAACGGGCCCGGGGTCCGCGGATGGATGACCAAGCAGTTCTTCTCCGGCGTCGGGCAGGTGCCCATCGATCGTTCGGGGGGCAGCGCGAGCTCGGGTGCCATCGAGACCGGGGTCCGGGTCCTGCGCGCCGGGGAGCTGCTGGGCATCTACCCGGAAGGCACCCGGTCCCCGGACGGCCGGCTCTACCGAGGGCGCACCGGTCCGGCCCGGATGGCCCTGGCAGCTCCGGCGCCGGTCATCCCGGTCGCGATGATTGGCACGGACAAGATCCAGCCCACCGGCCAGAAGATCCCCAACCTCTATCCGCTGACCATCAAGATCGGCAAGCCCTTGGACTTCTCACGGTACGAGGGCATGGAGGATGACCGGTTCGTCCTGCGCAGCATGACCGACGAGATCATGTACGAGCTGATGGAGCTGTCCGGTCAGGAGTACGTGGACGTGTACGCGAACAAGGCCAAGGAGCTCATCGGCGTGTACGGCACGTCCACCCCGTCGCCCGAGCAGGTGGCGGCCGTGGATGCGGGTGCGGCGGGGCCGGACTGAGCTGCCAGCCCGACGGCGGGGCCCGGCAGCCCCCGCTACCGCTGCTGTGCCCACCCCTTGGCACGCTCCACTGCGATGCGCCAGCGCCGATGGGCCTGCGGGTCATGCGGCTGCGGGGTGAAGCGCGCGTCGGCGGCGGCACGCAACTGCTCACCGACCTCGTCGGTCGAGGCCCACACGCCCGTGCCCAGGCCGGCAGCGACACCAGCGCCGAGGCCGGTCGCCTGCAGCTCGCCGGAGCGCAGCACCGGGACACCCAACTGGTCGGCCTGGACCTGGCAGAGGAAGCTGTTGGCCGCAGCGCCACCATCCGCGGACAGGGCGGGAACCGTCACGCCGGCCTCACGGGTCATGAGGTCCACGACGTCACGGACCTCGAAGGCGATCGCCTCGAGCGTGGCGCGGACCAGGTGCGCCCGGGTGGTGCCGCGGGTGATGCCCAGTATCGCGCCGCGGGCGTAGGGGTCCCAGTCCGGAGCGCCCATGCCGGTCAGCGCCGGGACGAAGACGACCCCACCTGAGTCGGGCACCGACCGGGCCAGGTCCTCGGTCTCGGCGGCAGTGCTGATGATCCCCAGACCGTCGCGCAGCCACTGGACAGCCGCGCCCGTGACGAAGACCGCCCCCTCCAGGGCGAACTCGCGCCGACCATCCGGGTGCTGCCACGCAACAGTCGTGAGCAGGCCGGAATGGGAGGCGACGATCTCCTCGCCGGTGTTGACCAGCACGAAGGACCCGGTGCCGTACGTGCACTTGCTTGACCCTGTCGTGAAGCACCCCTGGCCGAACAGCGCGGCCTGCTGGTCGCCGAGGATCGACGCGATCGGCAGGTCCAGGCCGAGGAAGCTGGCCGGATCGGTGCGCCCGATCACGCCGTACGAGGACACGATGTCGGGCAGTGCGTGCCGGGGAACACCGAAGAGCTCGAGCAGCTGGGGGCTCCAGTCGCCGGTGTGCAGGTCGTAGAGCAGCGTCCGCGAGGCGTTCGACGGGTCGGTCACGTGCTCGAGCCCGCGGGTCATCCGGGCGATCAGGTAGGAGTCGACGGTTCCGACGGCGACGTCCCCGGCTGTGACCCGCCGCCAGGTCTCCGGGTCCTCACGGCGCACCCACGCCAGCTTCGTTCCCGAGAAGTACGGGTCGAGGCGCAGGCCGGTCAGCCGCTCGATGAGTGGTTCCTGACCCGCCTCGCGCATGCTCGCGCAGATCCCGGCCGTGCGACGGTCCTGCCACACGATGGCCCGGCGCGGCGAGCCCAGCGTCTCGCGGTCCCAGAAGCAGATGGTCTCGCGCTGGTTGGTGATCCCGACTGCGGCCGGTGGGTCGTCAGCTGCCTGTGGGGTGGCCAGCAGCTCGCGCAGGGCGCTCAGGGTCGCGGCCCAGATCTCCCCAGGATCGTGCTCCACCCAGCCGTCGGCAGGGAAGTGCTGGGCGAACTCGCTGTACCCGCGGGCGATGACCCGCAGGTCCGTGGAGACAAGCAGTGCAGTCACGCCGGTGGTGCCGGCATCGATGGCCAGGATGCTCATGGGCGCCCACTCTAGGGCGACCCGGTCGGCCAGCGTCGCGACGGCTGCCTCGGTACGGTGGTTCGCAGCAATCCCACCACTTCGAGAAGGGTTCACCAATGGCTGTCAAGAAGGTTGCACTGCTCACGGCGGGGGGCCTGGCGCCCTGCCTGTCCTCGGCCGTCGGCGGGCTCATCCAGCGATACACCGAGGTTGCTCCCGAGATCGAGCTCATCGCCTACCGCGGTGGCTACCAGGGACTGCTCCTGGGCGACAAGATGGAGATCACCCCGAAGGTTCGCGAGAAGGCCTACCTGCTCCACGAGTTCGGCGGCAGCCCGATCGTCAACAGCCGGGTCAAGCTGACCAACGTCGCCGACTGCGTCAAGCGTGGCCTGGTCAAGGAGGGCGAGGACCCGCAGAAGGTCGCCGCCGACCAGCTCGTGGCCGACGGCGTCGACGTCCTGCACACGATCGGTGGCGATGACACGAACACTGCCGCCGCTGACCTTGCGGCCTACCTGGCCCGGCACGACTACGGCCTGCAGGTCGTCGGCCTGCCCAAGACCATCGACAACGACGTCATCCCGATCCGGCAGTCGCTGGGTGCCTGGACCGCCGCCGACGAGGGTGCCCGCTTCTTCTGGAACGTGGTGTCCGAGCACAGCGCGAACCCGCGCACCCTGGTCGTCCATGAGGTGATGGGTCGCAACTGTGGCTGGCTGACCGGAGCGACCGCCCAGTCCTACCGCACGATGCTCGACAGCAAGGAGTGGCTGCCGGAGTTCGGTGTTCCCCGGGCCCGGCGCGACGTGCATGCGGTGTTCGTCCCGGAGATGGAGCTGGACCTCGCCGCGGAGGCCGAGCGGCTCAAGGCCGTCATGGACGAGGTGGGCAACGTCAACATCTTCCTGTCCGAGGGTGCGGGCGTGGATTCGATCGTGGCGCAGATGGAGGCCGCCGGCGAGGAGGTCCCCCGAGATGCCTTCGGACACGTGCGCCTCGACGAGATCAATCCGGGCAAGTGGTTCTCCGAGCAGTTCGCCCCGATGATCGAGGCGGGCAAGGTCCTGATCCAGAAGAGTGGCTACTACTCGCGCGCCGCCGCAGCCAACGATCGCGACCTCGAGCTGATCCGCTCGTGCGTGGACACGGCGGTCGAGACGGCACTGGCGGGGGGCACGGGGCTGGTCGGCCACGACGAGGAGCGCGGCGACGAGTTGCGCGCCATCGAGTTCGACCGGATCAAGGGCGGGAAGAACTTCGACATCGACGCTGCGTGGTTCGAGGAGCTCCTGGCGGGCATCGGCCAGCCGAAGCGGGCGAAGGTGGCCGTCGAGCACTGAGCGCATCCACCGATGGGGCTGGCGCACGGCGGTCCGCCCCATCGGTGCGCCTGACATACCCTTGGGCACATGTCCGTCCAGGATGCGGCGCTGACCGCTGCCCCCGAGAAGTCCGCACGCCTAGGCCCGGCCGCGCAGCAGCCGGTCTGGCCAGACCCGCAAGCCCTGGCAGCCGTGACCTCGACGTTGCGCACCCTGCCACCGTTGGTCTTCGCGGGCGAGTGCGACCAGCTGTCCGAGCGCCTCGCGGACGTCGCCCGCGGAGATGCGTTCGTGCTCATGGGTGGGGACTGCGCCGAGACGTTCGCCGGCGCCACCGCCGATGCCATCCGAGCCAAGCTCAAGACCGTGCTGCAGATGGCCATCGTGCTGACGTACGGCGCATCCATGCCGGTCGTGAAGGTCGGCCGGATCGCCGGCCAGTACGCCAAGCCGCGCAGCAGCGACGTCGAGATCGTCGACGGTGTCGCCATCCCCAGCTATCGCGGAGATGCCGTCAATGACCTGAGCCCGACACTCGAGGCACGCCAGGCGGATCCCCAGCGGCTGATCCGGGCGTACAACACCGCGAGCGCAACCCTGAACCTGGTCCGCGCCTTCACGCAGGGCGGATACGCCGACCTGCGCCACGTCCACGCCTGGAACCAGGACTTCGTGGCTTCCACCGAGGCAGGGCGGCGCTACGACGTGATGGCCGGCGAGATCGATCGCGCGCTGTCCTTCATGCGTGCCTGCGGTGCCGAGCCCGAGGAGTTCCACCGCGTCGAGTTCTACGCCGGCCACGAGGCGCTCCTGCTGGACTACGAGGACGCCCTGACCCGGATCGATTCGCGCACCGGCCTGCCCTACGACGTGTCCGCGCACTTCCTCTGGATCGGGGAGCGCACGCGGCAGCTCGACGGGGCGCACGTGGAGTTCGCCCGCGACATCACGAACCCGATCGGTGTGAAGCTGGGGCCCACGACCACTCCCGCCGAGGCGCTGGCCCTGGCCGACGCACTCGACCCCGACCACACGCCGGGTCGGCTGACCTTCATCACCAGGATGGGCGCGGGGCGGATCCGGACAGCCCTGCCGGCGGTCGTCGAGGCTGTCCGCGACTCCGGACACCCGGTTGTGTGGGTCTGCGACCCCATGCACGGCAACACCTTCGAGGCGGCGAGCCGGCACAAGACGCGCTCCTACGTCGACGTGATGGACGAGGTCACCGGATTCTTCGAGGTCATGCGGTCGCTGGACGTGCACCCCGGTGGCCTGCACGTCGAACTCACCGGTGACGACGTCACCGAGTGCGTCGGTGGCACGGACGGTATCACCGAGGATGGGTTGGGTCTGCGCTACGAGACCGCCTGCGACCCCCGGCTGAACCGCGTGCAGTCCCTGGAGCTGGCCTTCGCCGTCGCGGAGATGCTCGTCAAGCGCTGACGCCATCGGGGTTGGGCAGGGCGTCCCCCTGCTCCAGGGCCGCCTGCGGCAGGCCAGCCAGCCGATTGGTCATCACCTCGACGAAGCGGGCCGGGTCCGGCTCGTTGACGAGCGTGGCCGTGGGGCTGTCCGGCGGCGTCGCGTACAGCGCCAGGATCATCCGCCCGCGCTGCAGGTAGGTGGCGGTGCTCGTGAACGACTCCTCGACGGGATTGGTGACCTCGAACGCGTACGCCTGGCGAGTGATGCCGGGTTGCTCGGGCCAGTTCGCGTCCGGCGCTTCGGAGAAGGTCCACACCAGCGGATCCCGATCCGGCTGTTGCGGTTCCACGGGCTCGTCGGGGCACTCGTCGTAGGCCCGCTGCAACTCGTCCATCGCCTGCTCGGCGTCGGCTGGCGTGGGGTAGAGGACCGCCTCGCTGCTGACCCACACCGTCCCGTCCATGTCGCCGATCCCGACCTGGTTGCGGCCGCTGCGCAGGTCCTCGCTCGGGAAGTCGCCGTAGCACAGGTCCAACGACGTGCGGCCGATCACCTCGGCGCCGCCCTCGTACGGCTGGAAGAACGCGTCCTCGGCAGCGTCTGACTCGGTCAACGACACGGCAGCCAGCAGGTCGACGTCCGAGGCCTGGTCCTGCACCGCGTCGCTGATTCGCTCGATGGCTGAGCATCCGCTGAGCAGCAGCAGCGCCGCCACCATCGCGACCGCAGCCGCTCCTGACCCCCTGGTCCGCACTGGTCCCTCCCCATGCGCCGTACGCTGTTGGTCGTGGCTGTCATCGACCTGCGCTCCGATACCGTAACCCGTCCCACGCCCGGGATGCGGTCAGCCATGGCCGAGGCCGCGGTCGGCGATGACGTCTACGGTGAGGACCCCACCGTGAACGCCCTCGAGGCCAGGGTGGCCGCCATGCTCGGTCACGAGGCGGGGCTGTTCGTCCCCACCGGGTCATTGGGCAATCAGCTGGGCGTTCGGCTGCTTGTGCCCGCGGGCGCGGAGCTGCTGTGTGACCAGTTGGCCCACGTGGTGCGCGCCGAGCTGGGCGCGCACGCAGCCCTCGGCGGGGTCACCACACGGACGTGGTCAGCCCCCCGCGGTCGGTTGGACCCGGCCACGGTGATCGCCATGGCAGCGCCGGACGCGGGGCCCTACCTGGTCTCCACAGCCGCCGTCGCAGTCGAGGACACCCACAACTTCGGTGGGGGCACGGTCCAGGACCTCGCCGACATGCTGACCCTGCGCGCGTGGGCCGATGAGGCCGGGATCGCCCTGCACCTGGATGGGGCCCGGCTGTGGAACGCCCATGCCGCCACCGGGGTTCCGCTGGCCGAGACGGCTGGGCTGTTCGACACAGCCACCGTGTGCCTGTCGAAGGGGCTGGGGGCCCCGCTGGGGTCAGTGCTGGTCTCCTCAACCGAGCGGATCGCCCACGCGCGGGTCTGGCGCAAGCGCTACGGCGCAGGGATGCGTCAGGTGGGCATCCTGGCAGCTGCCGGTGACTACGCCCTGGACCATCACCTGAGCAGGCTCAGCGAGGACCACGTCCGGGCCCGCCGGCTGGCCGACGCGATCGCGGCGGTGCGGCCCGACGTCGTCGACCCCCGTGAGGTCGATACGAACATCGTCGTCCTGGACCTCAGCTCCGGGCCGACTGCCCCGGAGCTCGCCGCGGCGGCTGGCGAACGCGGCGTGGCGGTCAGCGTCCTGGGCGCACGCACCGCGCGCCTGGTCACGCACCTCGATGTAAACGACGCCGGCGTCGAGCGCGCCAGCGAGGTCCTGTCCGGGCTGCTCGCCCGCTGAGGACTGCCCGGGCTCAGCGGGCGGCTGTGCGCTGGCGCATCCGCGGGCCCAGTTCCACCACGTACATCGCGGCCACGATGCACACGCCCCCGGCGACGATCCGGGCGGTCAGCACGTCGCCGCCCAGGGTGAAGCCGAAGATGCCGGCGAACACTGGCTCCAGGGTCAGCACGATGGCCGCACGTGGGGCGCTCATGTAGGTCTGGGCCCAGGTCTGGGCCAGGAACGCCAGGGCGGTGGCCACCAGCGCGAGGAACACGATCGCGGCCCAGACCCCGGAGTTCGGCGGCAGGGTGAGCCCACCCTGCAGCGGCGAGGTCACCAGGCACATGAGCGCCACGACTCCCAGTTGCAGCACTGTCATCCCGTACGCGTCCGAAGCGGTGGACCACTGCCCCAGGCCGACGATGTGGGAGGCGAACATCGCAGCACAGCCCAGCGTGAGCAACTCGCCGAACCCGATCGAGAACCCGTTGAGGCTGATGAGGGCCAGCCCGAGGGTTGCCAGCGCGACGCCGAGCCACACCGCCGGGACGATCGGCTGGCGCAGGAAGGCCCAGGCGATCAATGGCGTGAACACCACGAACATCCCGGTGATGAAACCCGAGATGGTGGCCGAGGTGTGCAGCAGGCCGAAGGTCTGGAAGATGTAGCCGGCCCCGAGCAGGACGCCGAGGATCATGCCGTGCCGGCGCTTCTCGCGGGTCAGGGATCGCACGGCGGTGGGTCGCACGAGTGCCAGGACGACCGCAGCCAGGGCGAACCGCCAGAACAGGAACGGCAGCACCGGCATCTGCTCGACGGAGTCCTGCACGACCACGAAGGTGCCGCCCCAGACGGCCGTGACCCCGACCAGCGACAGCGGGGCAAGCGTGTGGTGGTTGCGCGCCCAGTGCGGGCTAGACAACGGTGATGGTCACGGTTGACCCCTTTGGTGCCTTCGTGCCACCCCGGGGGTTCTGCGAGTTTATGCCGAAGACGACGAACCCGAGAGGCTTGTTGACGCTCACCTGGAAGCCGGCCTGCTCGAGCTCCGAGCGTGCTGAGGACTCGCTCTTGCCGACCACGTTGGGAACGGCCACCAGCGGGGGCCCCTTGGACACCACGACCTCGACCTTCTCGCCCCGGAATGTTGTGGTCCCGGCGCCGGGATCGGTGCTGATGACCAGGTCCTTGGCGACGCTCTCGCTGGTCTTGTTCGAACGATCCACCTTGAGCCCGAGGTCCTCGAGCGTGGCGACCGCTGCGGCGCCGTCCGTGCCCACGAGGTTGGGCATCTCGACCGGCTCCGGGCCCAGGGACACCACGACGGCCACCGCTGTGGCGGGTTTGACCGATGTGCCGGCCGGTGGCTCGCTGCTGACGATGTCGCCCGCCTTGACCGAGTCGTCGTAGGCCTCGGTCTGCACGCCGAGCTCGAGGTTGGCTGCGCCCAGCGCGACGTCGGCCTCCTTGACGGTCAACTTCTTCAGCTTCGGTACGTCGTATCGCTCCGGCCCCTTGCTCACCACGGCCTCGATGGTGCTGCCGGTGCGCGTCGAGGACGCGGGCACGGGGTCGGTGGAGATGATCTGGCCCTCGGCGTAGTCCTCGCTGTAGTCGCTCGCGCTGGTCTCCAGCGACAGGTTCGCGGTCGCGAGGATCGCGGCTGCCTCGGTGGGCGTCCTGCCCAGGACGTCGGGAACGGTCACCCGCTGCAGGGGACCGAAGGCGAGCGCGAGCAGCGCCGCCACGCACGTGAGCGCGAAGGCCCCGAGCCACAGGGTCTTGCGCCCCCGCCGCGGTCGAGCGGGGGTGTCCGGGGCGGTCTGGTAGCTGACCTCGGTGGCCTGTCCCTCGCCCACGGGCGTCACGGGCGCGGACTGTGCTGTCGGGTCCAGTGCCTGCATCGGCCCGGTGTCCGCAGGCTCCGACTCCGGCTCAGGTGACTGGGTCGGTCCCACGACCGGAGGAGTGCTGTTGACCCAGTCCGGGGCGTCAATCGGATCGTCGGCGCCGCCGGCGCCTGCCCCGATCACGGCAGCAGCGCCTGCGGCGACGGCTCCGACGGTTCCTGGATCGGGCCCCGGGTCGCTTCCGTCGGGGGATGGGTCAGCGGGTGAAGGATCGCGTCGGACCACGAGCGTGTCGGTCGGCACCGGGACCCACGGCGCTGCTGGCGGCAGGTTCGCCCGCTCGGCGCGCACGCCGGCAAGGAACTCGTCGGCGTTGCCGAATCGGGCGTCGGCATCCCGGCGGGTGGCATGCATCACGAGTGCATCAACGCCCGGGGGGATCCCCGGGCGGACCGCCGAGGGCGTCGGGACATCCTCGTGCACATGCCGGTACGCCACCTGCATCGGGGTCGAGCCCGAGAACGGGACCTGGCCGGTGAGCAGTTCGAACAGCAGGATTCCGGCGCTGTACACGTCCGAGCGTGCGTCGGTCCGGTCATGCTCGACCTGTTCGGGGGACAGGTAGGCCACGGTCCCGAGCAGCAGCCCGTGGGTCTTGCCCGAGTCGGGCCCCTCGATGGCGCGGGCCAGCCCGAAGTCGGTGACCTTGACGCGGCCGTCGTCGGAGATCAGGACGTTCTCGGGCTTCACGTCACGGTGGATGTAGCCGGCCCGGTGGGCTGCGGCAAGTGCCTGGAGCACCGGGTCGACGATCGCGAGGGCCTGCGCCGGCGGCAGTGCTCCATGGGTGCGAAGCACGTCGCGCACGGTGTGTCCGGGGACGTACTCCATCACGAGGTAGGTGACCCCGGCGTCGTTTCCCTGGTCGTGGACGGCCACCGCGTAGGGGCTGTTGAGTCGGGCCGCGGCCCGCGCCTCCCGCTCGAAACGCTCGACGAATCCGGGATCCGAGGCGAACGAGGGGTGCATCACCTTGATCGCCACGGTCCGGTCGAGGCGCAGGTCAGCACCCCGGTAGATCGTCGCCATCCCACCACGGGCGAGGAAGGACTCGATCCGGTACCGAGTGTCCAGCACCCGGCCGAGCAGCGGATCTGCCGCCTGCGGTGGTGGGGGCTGGTTGGGCGTCACGGGCCAAGTCTAGGAGCCGTTGGCGAACTCGCCGGTTAGGCTGCCTGATCGTGGCGGGCGTGGTGGTGATCGGCGCAGGACTGGCGGGCGCTCGGACGTGCTCGGCGCTGCGGGAGGCCGGTGTCCGGGAGCCGGTTGTCCTGCTCGGTGCGGAGCCTGACCCGCCGTACGATCGGCCACCGCTGAGCAAGGACCCGGATGCGGAGGTCGACCTGCGCGACTCCATGGGGATCGACGTGTGGTCCACCGCGGATGTGCGGCTCGGGGTCGCCGCCACCTGGCTGCGCGGGGGCCCCGAGCGGCCTGATGAGTCCTCGGCCCTGGTCGTGGGGTGCTCCGACGGCACCGAGCTCGCGGCTGCGGCCGTCGTCCTGGCCACGGGCGCCGACCCGGTGCTGCCGGCGGGCTGGGCGCGGCCCGGGGTGCACGTGCTGCACACCCGGGCGCAGTCCGTGTCCTTCTGGGGACAGGTGCATCCCGGCAGCCGACTGGTCATCGTCGGGGGTGGGTGGGTGGGCTGCGAGGCCGCCGCGACTGCTGCCCGGCGCGGCGCCCGGGTCGAGCTGTTCGAAGGGGGTGCGCAACTGCTCGGCGGTCGGATCCCGGCACAGGCCTCGGACTGGGTGTTCGCCTGGCTGGGCGAGCTCGGGGTGCGCGTGCACACGGATCACCCCGTGGCCGGGATCGATGAGGTCGGCGGGAGCCTGGCGGTCGAGGGGCTCGCGGCGGACATTGTCCTGGCCGCGCTGGGGGTTCGGCCAGCCACCGCGTGGCTCGCCGGAGCGCAGGTGCCCCGGTCCGAGTCGGGCGCCGTGCTCGTCGATGGGTGGGGTCGAGCGGGGCTCCCCGGGGTCTTCGCGGTGGGGGACGCGGCCGCGCGATGGTCGGCCCGGTACTCGGCGCACCTCCCGGGTGGGCACTGGACCGAGGCACTGAACGCCCCGCAAGCGCTGGCCCCAGTCGTCGCCGACTGGGTGCGCGGCCCCGTGGGTGGGGCGCGCTGGGCGGCTGCCCCGCAGACGGCGCCGGCCGATCCCATCCCGTACGTCTTCAGCGACCTGGGCGGGACGATGCTGCTGGTCCTTGGAGATGCGGCATCAGGAAGGGTTGTGTGGCGCAGCTCGTCCGATGTGGACCCAGGATCCGACGCGTGGACGGCCTTCTCGGTGGACGACTCCGACCGACTGCTCGGGATGAGCACCGTCGGCCGACCGCGGGACGTCGCGGTGGTGCGACGTGCGATGCTGGCCGACCCGCGGGGCGCGCCGCGCACGGATCCCGCGGCACTGGTCGATCCGGCCGCCGCCCCCGCGGCGATGTTCCCCGGGGAGGGCTGAGACGTGGGTCACTGGTCCTACCTGGCCGTGATGGCGTTCATCTTCCTCGGCGCCGCGTGGTTGGAGATCGGGCTGCGCACGCGGGTGCTGCGGCGTTGGCGGCGGCTGCTGCTCACGGTGCTGCCGGTGGTGGCGGTCTTCGCGCTCTGGGATGTCTACGCGATCGCCTCCGGGCACTGGTGGTTCGACGAGGACCTCATCACGGGGATCACGCTGCCCGGTGACCTGCCCGTCGACGAGGTCGTGTTCTTCCTCCTGGTGCCGCTGGCGGCGATCCTGACCCTCGAGGCGGTCCGGTCGGCCACGGGGCTGCCAGTCGGGGATGAGCAGGCCCCCGAGGCCGATGGCGAGGCTGACTCATGACCTACACCCAACTGGCGATCCTCGGCGTGCTCGTGGCGATCGTGTGGGACCTGTGGATCGGACGCACCCGGCTGCTGACCCGGCAGGTCTTCTGGATGGCCTACCCGATCATCGTGTTCTTCCAGCTGCTGACCAACGGCGTGCTCACAGGCTTCCGGATCGTTCGGTACTCCGGTTCCGAGATCATCGGGTCGAGCACGCCCGAGGATGGCCCGCCGGCCTTCCTCGGCGACGGCCGGATCGTCTACGCTCCCGTCGAGGACCTTATGTTCGGCTTCGCCCTGGTGCTGCTCACCCTGAGCCTGTGGGTGATCTGGGGTCGGCGCGGAGTCCAACGTGAGCCGATGTCCGGGCCCCCGATGCCGGCGCTGGTCCCGTGGCTGGCCAAGGTGGGCGGCCGGAAGCCCGATGAGGCGCCGGGGCCCGGTGCGTCCGCCGGCTGAACGACCTCAGACGACCCGTCGGCGGGCCCGGCGTGCCTCGCGCCAGGCGCCGCCAGCCACCTTGAGCCGGCGGCCGGTGCCGACCGTCGCCCGCTGGTCGAAGACCTGGTAGTTGATGTCCTCCACTGCGTCGACGATCCCGCAGTAGAGCTCACTGGCTGCGTCGATGCAGGGTCGTGCCTCGGGGCGCAGCAGGGCGATGCCCGGCTCGGCGCGTGCCTGCAGCTGGCGGACCCGACGGACCTGGAACTCCAGGGCCAACCTGATCTGCGGGGTGAGCACACGACGCTCGAGGTCGGCCCTGCTGACGGCGAACCGCTCCAGCTCGTCGAGGGGCAGGTAGACCCGCCCGCGGTCGAGGTCCTCGCCGACGTCCCGGATGAAGTTGGCCAGCTGGAAGGCCACGCCCAGGTCATCGGCCCGGTCCAGCGCCTCCGCCAGGTCGGCGCGGTGGGTCGTGCCCAGGACGTGCACCATCTCCCGGCCGATCACCGCAGCTGATCCGTGCACGTACACCGCCAGGTCGGCGAACGTTGGGTACTCGGTGACCGTGAGGTCCATCCGCATCGAGGTCAGGAAGTCCGCGAAGTTCTCGCTGGGGATGGCGAAGCGTCTGGCCGTGTCGACCAGCGCTCGGGCGATGGGGTCCTCGGAGTGCCCGCGGTCCAGGTCGACCAGCACCTGGTCACCCCAGCGCGCCAGCTCATCAGCGCGCTGCTGCGGGGTCAGGTCGGAGTCCAGGTCGTCGACGATCTCGTCGGCGTACCGCGCGAAGCCGTACAGGGCATGGACGAACGGCCGGGAGCCGGGGGGGAGCAGCCGCGTGGCCAGGTAGTAGGTCCGGCCATGGTGGGCATGCAGCTCCCTGCAGGCCTCGTAGGCGGCCCGCATCTGCGGATCGGTGATCCCCGCTGCATCCAGCTCACGCCGTGACATGGCCACATCCTCCCATCTCGCCGGTGATGCGGGGCTGGCCGTGTGGGATGCTGCCGGAGTGACCCTGCGTACGCGAATCGCCGCCGTGCTGATCGGCGTCCTTGCCGTGTCCGGGTGCGCAACGGACCCCGGCTCATCGGACCCCGGAGCGGCCATGGACGGGCAGGCGTCCGCGGCCACGGATGCTGCTCTGGCTGGCCTGGCCCCTGCCCAGCCGACCTCGGACCTGCCCACGACGACGGTCGCCGAGCTTCCACCGGAAGGGATCGACACCCTCGTGCTCATCGACCAGGGCGGTCCCTTCCCGTATGACCAGGATGGCTCCACCTTCGGCAACCGTGAGGGAATCCTGCCCCCGCAGCCGAACGGCTTCTACGCCGAGTACACGGTCGTCACCCCCGGCGAGGGCGATCGCGGTGCCCGCCGGATCGTGGGTGGCGATGACGGCGCCCGGTTCTACACCTCCGATCACTATTCGAGCTTCCGAGAGGTCGTGTCCGGATGAGCAACCGGATCGCGCTGTGGCGCGACGCCCCTGATGCTGATGCCGCCGCCGAGCTGGCGTCGCTGCTGGACTGGGCGTCAGTCCTGATCGACGTCCCCGACGGGGGCGGCCGGACCGCCTTCTTCGACGCCTGTGCTGGGGGATTCGGCTTCCCCGACTACTTCGGGCACAACTGGGACGCCTTCGAGGAGTGCCTGGAGTCCCAGGAGTTCGATGAGGTCGAGGACCTCGACGACGCCGACGGGCTCTTGATCCTCTGGTCGGGCTGGGGCGACATGGCCGAGAACGAGCCGGAGCAGTTCGCGATCGCCATCGACGTCTTCCGCGACATCCTCGCCGTGTGGGAGGAGGCCGACCTGGTCGCGCGCGTCGTGCTGGTCGGAGACGGCCCGCAGTTGACCCTCGGCCAGCACCGCGACACCCGCACGGTGTTCTTCGATGACGACTACGAAGAAGCGGAGGAGGCCGGGGAGGCCGGGGAGGCCGAGCCCGCCGGCTGAACCACCAGCGACCCCGCCCTCGTCCGGGCGGCGCCGGTCCGGGGACGCATCCCACGATCGACCGGTTCGCCCAGGATGAGCCGCCGTTCACCGGGGCTGGAGATCAGCACGATGGTCACCATGGCCAGTGCGAACACCGAGGCCAGCCCGTCACGGGCGAAGTCGACGAATGTGTCGGCGGTGGCGTTGGCCTCGGTCATCCCGTGCAGCACCAGGACGGTGGAGACGATCATCACCGCCCGCAGTTGCGTGCCCGTGAGCCCGGTGGCCGCCAGGAGCGGCAGTGCCCAGAGCAGGTACCACGGCTGCACGACCGGTCCCAGCACGACGATGGTCAGCAGCACGAGGGCTGCGCCGCGGACCGGGGAGCGGCCCTGGGGGCGCAGCACGAGGTAGAGCGCGATGATCGCGCCGATCACCATCGCCAGCCCTCGGAAGAAGCCAACGGCTCCATCGACGGTGCCCAGGCCGGTCCAGTCGAGGACCCCTCCGACCAGCATGCCCAGGGCTGTGGGGGGCGACAGCCAGGTGCGCACCGAACCGGGCGTGCTCAACGACGCGACCCACCCCAGGCCGACCCCGGCCACCAGCGACAGCCCGGCGAAGACGACCAGGACGATCCCGGAGGCCTTGACCCAGGCCCATATCCGCTGCGGCCAGGTCGACTGCGTGCCGGCCCAGATCAGGCCCGCGAACGGCAGGACCACCAGGGCGATCGGCTTCACGGCACCGGCCAGGCCGATCAGGATGATCCCGAGGATCGGGTGGCGTTCCACGGCCAGCGCGAGGCCGGCGACCATCAGCCCGACCATGAGGGCGTCGTTGTGCGCGCCGGCCACGAAATGCATCAGGACCAGTGGGTTGAGCAGGGCCAGCCACACCGCCTTCGGCGGGTCGATTCCGTGGGCGTGGGCCAGCCTCGGTAGGTAGACGATCATCAGCGCGACCCCGGTCAGGGCGATCAGCCGGAACATCAGCGCCCCGGTGAACACGTGAGTTCCGACAAGGGCGGCCACCCCCTGCTCGAGCAGCAGGAACGCAGGCCCGTACGGGGTCGGTGACTCGGCCCAGAGCGGGTCGGCCCCGGTCAGGAACCAGCCGGGGAGCGCCGATACTCCGTTCTCGTACGGGTTGAGCCCCTCCAGGACCAGCTGTCCCTGAGCGAAGTAGGAGTAGGCGTCCCTGCTGAACAGCGGGGGCATGAGCATCAGCGGGGCCATCCAGATCGCCAGGATGGCCACCAGCCTGTGGTCGCTGCGCTCCAGGTCCTCGAGGACGTCGTGGCCGAGCACCAGCCAGGTCTGCAGCAGCAGCGCCACCCCGGTGAAGACTGCGACCCGGGACAGCACCTCGCCGGCGGTTGTCGAGCGCAGGACGTTGACGATCTGCACGTCCAGCAGCGGGGAGTCAGCGGGCAGCCAGCCGACACCGAGAGCCCCGAGGGCCATCAGTGCGCTGCCGAGGAGGCCGGGCAGGGCATAGTGCGCCGCCATGGCCCGGTCGATCCGGGCGCGCGAGGTCTCCGCGGGCGCCGCCATCCTGTCAGGGTACTGCCGCTACTCCAGCGGTGGATCCGCATGGTCGTGCTGGATCAACCCGCTGGGGAGCCGCCAGCGCCATCCCCGGTCCGCGGACTCCAACCGCCAGCCACCGTGGGTCTTGAGCTGATGATGTCGGCGACACAGGGGCCCGAGGTTCGAGGCCACGGTCTGTCCGCGGGGCCACGGGATCGTGTGGTCGAGGTCGCATATGGCTGCCGACCGCTGACATCCGGGCATCCGGCAGACCTGCTCCCGTGCTCGAACCAGCCGGGCAAGTGCCGGACCGGGGGTGTATCGCCGCGACCCTGTTGCCACGACAGTGCCCTCGGCCGCGTCGGCCGCGTCGGTGATCCACGCCCGCCAGCGCCCGTCGGCAGCCAGTGCTCGGGCGACCCCTGCGGGGACCTGCCCGAGCCCCGGAACGTCTGCGGCACCGTCTGCGAGTCCGAGGAGGGTGTCCAGGCCGACGATGACGCAGATCTCCGGGCGTGAGTCCTCAGCCGACGGTGCCGACGGTGGCAGGGGTGTATCGGGGGCGTCGGGGCTGTCGGGGCTGTCGGGGCTGTCGGGGGTGTGGGCGGTGTGGGGGGTGTCGGCACGCTCTCGGCCTGCGTCGAGCAGCGAGTCCACGAGGAGGTCGGCCCTGCGCTGGTCGAGCGTGCGCCCCTTGTCGTCGAGCCCACGGGCGATCGCGGTCAGCCGCCGATGGATGCGCAGGGCGTCGGTCTCGGCCACCAGCGACTGGAGCACCGCCATCCCCGGGGGGCCGGGCAGGATCTCGACCCGCCGGGACTCCCATGCAGCTTGACGGGACTGCTCCTCGCTGTCGGGGTGGGCCCTCAGACGAGCGGACCGGGTGGCCCGGCGAAGCTCTGCTGGGGTCCAGCGTCGTCGACCCGACAGATGCCGGCGGCGGATCCGATCAACAACGTCGGCGACCACATCACGAGCCTCAGCGTTGGTCAGGGGGGCCACCTCGAGCACGATCACGCGCGCCGCCCAGGAGGAGCAGGCCCCAGACTCGACGAGTGCGAGGAGATCCGGGTGGGACAGGAGCTCCCGGGCTGCCATGATCCGGTTGTGCGCCGAGGTCGGCGAGATGCTCAGGACCAGGGCGAGTTCCTCGCGGGCCGGGTCCGCGATGGTCTGGCCGGTGCTGGTCCTGTGCTCGATGAGGTCCGGGCCCGCCACATCCACGGTCGAGCATGCACCGCGGGCGGAGATCCAGGATGCGCATGCCTCCCACGCGGCCGCCACCACCAGTTGGCAGGCGCACGGCGCTCCGGCCACCTGCCCGGGAGCCGGCGCGCCCGGGAGCGCCTCGCCGTGGTGCGGTGCCGGGCAGGAGCCGGTGGTCACCGCGTGCACCGCCGACACCAGCCTGGGCCCGGGCTCGAGGCTCGTGAGCGCCCGTACCTCGGGGCGCAGTGGGGCGTCGTACCAGTCGTCGCAGACCCACGCCGGCCGCGACTCGCGCCACCAACGCCGCAGCCCGCTGCGCAGGTACTCCTCCACCGCGCTGGCATTTCCACGCGTGCCGGCGCCGGGAGGACTTGGGCTGGACTCCACGGTGCCGGACTCCACCGTGCCGGACTCCACCGTGCCGGAGACGCCGAGACCCCTGCGCTGGTGGGGCAGATCCGACGATAGTTCGAACATGTGTTCGATTCTACTTCATGCGGGGCAGTCAATCGACTACCCGTCCACAGCCGGGGAGCGTGTCGCAACTGGCCCCTCGAACGCCCCCTCGAATGGCCCCTCGAACGCCCCCTCGAACGCCCCCCAGACCTCGGCGGCTACCTCGACCTACCTCGACAGCGAACGCGGCAGCGGGCCCACGACCCGTTCGGCGGCGATCCGTCCGGAGATCAGCACCATCGGCACGCCCACGCCCGGCTGGGTGCCCGAGCCCGTGAACACGACGTTCTCGCCCCAGCGGTTGCCCGGGCGGAACGGTCCGGTCTGGCTGAAGGAGTGTGTGGAGGCGAATGGCGAGCCGCGCTCCATCCCCTGCTCGGCCCAGTCCAGGGGAGTCGTCAGGTGCTCGATCTCGATGGCATCGCCGAAGCCGACGTAGCCACGCTCCTCGAGCACCCTGACCATGTGGTCGCGATAGCGCGGACCCTCGGTCCTCCAGTCGATCGGTGCGTCGAGGTTCGGAGTCGGGAACAGCACGTAGTACGACTCCTTGCCGTCTGGAGCCAGCGACGGGTCCGAGCGGGTCGGGTTTGTCAGGAACAGGCTGGGATCAGCCATCAGCCGGCCCCGGTCGATGAGGTCGGTGAACACGCCCTCCCAGGACCGACCGAAGTGGATGTTGTGGTGGGCGATCCTGGAGTAGCTGGCCGAGGATCCGGCCAGCAGCACTGCGCAGCTCGGGGAGTAGGTCAGCCGCCGGACCGACAACGGCTCCATCCCGAGCAGGTCCCGGTAGGCGACCGGCAGGTCCGGGTTCAGCACCACGACGTCGGCCGGGATCCGCTCCCCGGCCGACGTGATCACCGCTGACGCCCGGCTGCCGTCGTGCTCCACGGATGCCACCTCAGTGGAGTATCGGATCGTCACGCCGTGCTTCTGCGCGGCCGCGGCCATGGCTACCGGCATCGCGTGCATCCCGCCCTTGGGGAAGAACACGCCGGCCACGGAGTCCATGTAGGCGATGACCGAGTAGATGGCCAGCGCATCGTGCGGGCTCATGCCGGCGTACATCGCCTGGAACGAGAAGACCCGCTGGGTCCGCGGGTCCTTCAGGTAGTGGTTGGCCTTGGGGGCCATCCGCCGGAAGCCCCCGATCGCGGCCAGCCGGGCCAGGTTCGGGGTGAGCAGGTCGAACGGGCTGTCGATGTTGCGGTCGATGAAGTCGGCCATCTCGAGGCGGTAGAGCTCGGTGGCGAAATCTATGTAGCGCCGGTAGCCGGCCGCCTCATCCGGGCCGATGACCACGGCGATCTCGTCTGCCATCGCGTCCACGTCGGAGTGCACGTCCAACTGCGAGCCGTCCGGGAAGTAGCTGCGATACACGGGGGTCACCGGCGCCAGATCCAGCCAGTCGGACATCTGCTCGCCGACGCACGCGAACGCATCCTCGATCAGGCCGGGCATCGTCAGGACGGCCGGGCCGGTGTCGAAGCGGTAGCCGGAGTCCTCGAGCAGTCCGGCCCGCCCGCCCGGCACCGCCTCGCGCTCGAGGATCGTGACGGATCGACCGGCGCCGGCCAGCCGGAGCGCGGCGGAGAGCCCGCCGAGCCCGGCCCCGACGACGACGACGTTCTCGGTGGGGCCCACTACGGGGCCGGCATCACTACCGGGGAGTCTCATGAGCCAACCGTAGGCCCGCCGGACTGACGCTGCGAACGGACGGTCGCTCGTGCGGATCAGGGAGCATCAGGGTGCACCCAGGGCGTGACCATCGACGCCGTGGGCTTCACCGGTGGTTTGCCCCGGGGCCTAGGCTGTCGCCATGACGCCCGCACCTCACCTGACCCCCGAGCTCCTGCGTGACTCGGTCCAGGGGACCCTCGACGCATTCCTGGCCGAGCAGGCGCAGATCCTGGTCGGCATCGCACCGGACCTGGCCCCCTTCACCGACTGGCTCGGCGACCTGCTCGCGGGTGGCAAGCGGCTGCGGCCGGCCTTCTGCGTGTGGGGCTACCTCGGGGCCGGTGGCGAGGACCTCGAGCGGAGTCTGCACGCGGCGGCCGGGTTGGAGATGCTCCAGGCCTGCGCCCTCGTGCATGACGACGTGATGGATGACTCCGATACGCGCCGGGGCAAGCCCGCGGCCCACCGTCGTTTCTCCACGCTGCACCGAGGCTCGGGGTGGGCCGGGGACCCGCAGCGGTTCGGCGACGGGGCAGCGATCCTGCTCGGTGACCTCTGCCTGAGTTGGGCCGACGAGCTGATCTACCGATCCGGGTTCGATCCCGAGGCGCTGGCCCGGGCGAAGGTCGTCTACGACCGGATGCGCACGGAGTTGATGGGCGGCCAGTACCTGGACCTGTTGGAGCAGGCCCGCGGCGGCGGATCCGTCGAGCGCGCCATGCGGGTGGTCCGGTACAAGTCCGCCAAGTACACGATCGAGCGTCCCCTGCACCTCGGAGCCGCTCTGGCCGGGGCGGACGAGGCGTTCATGGCTGCCCTGAGCGACTACGGGCTGCCGCTGGGGGAGGCCTTCCAGCTGCGCGACGACGTCCTGGGCGTGTTCGGTGATCCGGCCGAGACGGGCAAGCCCGCCGGCGATGACCTCCGCGAGGGCAAGCGCACCGTGCTGGTGAACACGTCGATGCAGCGCGCGAGCGCGGAGCAGGCCTTCCATCTGCGCGAAGGGCTCGGCGACCCGCACCTGGGTTCCGAGGCGATCAACGACCTGCGGGCCATCATCGTGGCCACCGGTGCGCTCGACGAGGCGGAGGACCTGATCACCCGGCGGACCGACGAGGCGTTGGCAGCACTGGATCGTGTCCACCTGGCCGGTGCCGCCCGGGTGGCCCTCGAACAGCTCGCCATCGCGGCGACGGCGCGGAGCGTCTGATGGACGTTCCGCTGTCCCAGAGCCTCACGTCCGGCGAGCCGGTGTTCTCCTTCGAGTTCTTCCCACCGAAGACCGATGAGGGCGAACGACTGCTGTGGTCGGCGATCTCCGACCTGACGCCCCTGTCGCCGACGTTCGTGTCGGTCACCTACGGCGCCGGCGGATCGACTCGGGACCGGACCGTGCGGATCACCGGCCGGATCCTCGCCGAGACAGGGATGGATGCCGTTGCGCACCTGACCTGCGTCGGGTCGACCGCCGACGAGCTGCGCGATGTGCTCGCCAGCTACCAGGAGGCCGGGATCCACAACCTGCTGGCGCTGCGCGGAGATCCCCCGGGCGGTCCCGGGAGCCCCTGGACCCCCACGCCCGGAGGGCTGTCGCACGCCGACGAGCTCGTTGCCCTCGTGCGCGATTCCGGGGACTTCACCGTCGGCGTTGCGGCGTTCCCGGAGGGCCATCCGGAGTCGCCCGACCTGACCTCCGACGCCCGGGTCCTGGCCGCCAAGGAGCTGGCTGGCGCCTCCTTCGCCATCACGCAGTTCTTCTTCCGCACCGAGGACTACTTCGCGCTGGTGCACCGGGCCGCCGAGCAGGGGGTGGGCATGCCGATCCTGCCGGGGATCATGCCGGTGACCAACGTGCGTCAGATCGAGCGGTTCTCGGTGCTCTCCGGAGCTGCCTTCCCGGAGGAGCTGGCCGCGCGCTTCCACGCGGTCGCCGATGACCCGGCGGCCGTCACCGAGTTGGGCATCGAGGTCGCCACCGAGCAGGGAGCCAAGCTGCTGGCCGGCGGTGCTCCGGGCCTGCACTTCTACACGCTGAACCGGTCCACGGCCACCCGTGAGATCCTCGCGCGGCTGACCGGCTAGGCGTCATCCGCGGTGACGGTGGGAGAGGAGGCGGCAGTGGACAACGATATCCGGGTCACCGGGTTGGGGCACGTGGCCGGGGCAGGGGCGCTGTCGCTCGATTCCGGCGAGGGCGTGGCCGCCGTGACCCCGACCGCCGGCTGGTCCCTGCGCTGATCATGGACCGGGCCACCTACATCGAGCAGTGGTCGTCGCTGCATGGGGGTGCCCGCCCGACCGGGATCGTTGGCGGCTGGTTGCGGCTCGTGCACGCCGTGGCCGCGCCGCTGGTCCGAATCCGAGTACCACCTGATGTCGTGACGCTGCTCGGTCTGGCCATCGCGTGCCTGGCGCCGCTGCTGGCCTCCCTCGGGCGCTGGGGAACCCTGGCTGCGGCGCTCGTGATCGCGCTCAGCGGGCTGTTCGACTCCCTGGACGGCGCCGTGGCGGTCATGACCGGGCGTACGAGCCGGTGGGGTGCGGTGCTCGACGCAGTCGCCGACCGGATCAGCGATGCGGTGTTCGTGGCCACGCTCTGGGTCGCGGGGGCGCCGCCGGCGGTGTGTGTGGCGGCGGTCGGGCTCTGCTGGCTGCAGGAGTACACCCGTGCTCGGGCCGGTGGAGCGGGCATGACCGAGGTCGGAGTCCTGACGCTCAACGAGCGGCCGACCCGCATCGTCGTGGTCGGCATGTTCCTGCTGGCTGCCGTCGCTCGGCCCAACGACGAGCCCGGGTGGGCGACCTTCGGGGCGTGGGTCCTGGTCGTGCTCGGTGTCATCGGACTGACGCAGCTGCTCGTCGTGGTCCGGCAGCGGCTCGGCGGCGACGGCTGATGGACACCGAGCAGGCTGCCCAGCTCACGCTGGTCGTTGCCGTTGTGATCCTCGCGGCAGTCGGCGGGATCCGTCTGGCTGCGCGGTTCGGCCTGCCGGGCCTGCTGTTCTACCTGGGACTGGGCATGCTGCTCAGTGACGAGGGCGTCGGCGGGGTCGTGTTCGAGAACGCGGAGCTGGCGACATCGTTGGGGTACGCCGGCCTGGTGATCATCCTCGCGGAGGGCGGGCTGACCACGCGACCGTCCACCGTCCGTCCGGTGATCGTCCCGGCCGGCATGCTCGCCTCCGTGGGGGTGGCGCTGAGCATCTTCCTCGTTGCCCTGCCCCTGCATTGGCTCGCCGGCCTGGACCTGCGGGTGGCCGTGCTGATCGGGGCTGTCCTTGCACCCACGGACGCGGCCGCCGTGTTCACCGTGGCGCGCGGCCTGCGCCTGCCCGCGCGGCTGCAGACGCTGCTCGAGGCGGAGTCCGGGCTCAATGATGCCCCCGTGGTCGTTCTGGTCGTCCTGCTGTCGACCACCGTGGGCAGTGAGATGCCCGTCTGGCTGATCCCGCTGATCGTGATCGCGGAGCTCATCGGTGGGCTGGTCTTCGGCGTGCTGGTCGGCCTGTTCGCCCGATGGCTGCTGCCTCGGCTGGCCCTGCCCGCCGCAGGGCTCTACCCGGTGGCCGTGGTCGCCCTGTTCATGCTCAGCTATGGACTGGCGGTCGTGCTGCACACATCGGGATTCGCAGCGGTGTACGTCACTGCCCTGGTCCTGGCCGCCTCCCCATTGCCGCACCGCAGGACGGTCCTGGGCTTCGTCGAAGGGCTGGCCTGGGCGGTCCAGATCGGCCTGTTCGTCATGCTCGGGCTGCTGGTCGTGCCTGAGCGCCTTGTGGATGCCTTCGGAATCGCCGTGCTGGCCGGGGCCTTCCTGCTTTTCGTGGCCCGTCCAGCCAGCATCATGGTCTCCCTGGCAGCGTTCCTGCGCCCCGGGTGGGCGACCCGGGTGAGCCGCACTCCGGTGATCCCGTGGCAATGGGCGACGTTCGCCTCGTGGGCCGGCCTGCGCGGGGCCGTGCCCATCATCTTCGCCACCATCCCGTTGGGGGCGTTGGGCGCCGACGGTGAGCTGATCTTCGACGTGACCATGCTGTTGGTGGTCGCACTCACCCTGCTCCAGTCGCCGACCATGCCCATCCTTGCCCGGCGGCTCGGACTCGTGCGTGCCGACCAGGTCGGCGAGCTCACTGTCGAGGCTGCCCCGCTGGACACCATGCACGCTGCCCTGCTGGACCTGGACATCCCCGCGGGGTCACGTGTGGCTGGTACGTACATCAACGAGCTCCCGCTGCCCAGTGGTGCGGTGGTCTCGCTGGTCGTTCGCAGCGGGCACACCCTCGTGCCGGATCACAACACCCGGGTCAGGGTGGGCGATCGCCTGCTGATCGTGAGCACGCTGCAGGCCCGGGAGGCCACCGAGCAGGCCCTGCAGTCGGTGTCGAGGAGCGGCCGCCTGGCCGGCTGGGCGGACCCCGACCCGATCGAGTAGGCGCCGGGGAGCGCCGGCGGGTGGCGGGCGGGGTGCGCGTCAGGCCCGGCCGGGGCGGGGGGCGGCGGCGCGTCAGGCCCGGCCGACCAGGTTGGCCACGATCTCCGCCGACATCCCGACCAGCGGCAACCCGCCGCCGGGGTGCGCCGAGCCACCGACCAGGAACAGGCCGGGCACCGGTGAGGCGTTCTGGGGCCGCAGGAATGCAGCCCGCGCGCCGTTCGACGAGGTCCCGTAGATCGCGCCCCCCGGAGCGCCGGTCGCGCGCTCGAGGTCGGCGGGGGTCCGCAGCTCGCGCCAGAGCACCCGTCCGGTCAGGTCGGTGCCGCGCTCGGCGAGCCGGGCCAGCGCCTTGTCGGCGTAGGAGTCCGCCAGGCCGGGGGCATCCCAATCGATCGTGCCGGGCAGCTGCCCGCCAGGGGAGTGCCGGGGCGCGTTGATGAGGATGAACCACGCCTCGCCATCCTCGGGGCGCATGGCCGGGTCGTCGGGGACGCAGGCGTAGATCGTGGGGTCGTCCACGGGCTCGGGACGGCGGCCGAAGATCGCGTCGAACTCGGGGTCGTACTCGCGTGGGAACCAGACGTTGTTGTGCCTCAGCCCGGGGGTGCGCCCCTGCACGGCGAGCAGCAGCACGAATCCGGACAGCGACGGGGTGGCGCGGGCCAACCGCCGCACCGGGTCCTTGGGAGCCTGATTCCCGAGTAGGGCGCCGTACACGTGCCGGGCATCGGCATTGGCCACCACCACATCGGCGGGCAGGACCTCGCCGCCAGCAACCTCGACCCCGGAGACCCGGTCACCGGACAGCGTGATCCGCGTGGCTGGCGTGGACAGTCGGACATCGACGCCGCGCTCGTCGAGGCGATTGCGCAGGGCGTCGCCCAGGACGCGCAGCCCACCGGCGATGTGCCAGGCCCCGAACGTGGCCTCGACGTAGGGGATCGTGGCCAGGACGGCCGGCGCCCGGCGCGGATCGGATCCGGAGTAGGTGGCGTAGCGGTCGAACACCTGCCGGGCGCGCCAGTCGGTCAACGTCCCATGGCCGAGGCCACGCAGGGTCTGCCACGGGGCAACGGTGCGCACGGCAGCCAGGTCGCGGGCCAGCGGGATCAGGTCGCGGGCACCGGTCAGTGGTGACTCCAGGAATGGCCGGCGGGTGGCTGCCCACATCCGGCCCGCCCGCTCCATCAGCGCCCGCCACTGATCAGCGGACCCACCGCCGAAGGCATCGCCCATGGCAGCGGCGCCACGGCCCACGCCGACCCCCGGCATCGGCAGCGTCGAACCGTCGGCGAATCGGTAGGAGAAGCCGGGATCCAGCGGGACCAGCTCGACGTCGTCCTCGAGCGGGCCGCCGGTCTTGAGGAACAGGTCGCGGTAGACGGCCGGGATCGTGAAGAGGCTCGGACCGGTATCGAACGCGAACCCGTCGCGGCGGAAGGTACCGAGCTTGCCCCCGTGGGTGTCGCTGGCCTCGATCACGGTGACGTCGTGGCCCTTGACCCGCAGGCGGGCAGCCGCGGCCATTCCGCCCATGCCGGCGCCGATCACGATCACGCGTGCCATGGCACTGACCCTACGTTGACGTGCCTGGGAGGGCCGCCGCCGGATCGCTTCGGCGGGGCGGAGGCGGGAGTCTGGTGCCGTGACCGGGTGGGATGTTGATGTCGCCGTTGTCGGGTCCGGCTTCGGAGGAGGTGTGGCCGCGCTGCGCCAGGCCCAGGCCGGGCGATCGGTGGTGGGCCTCGAGCAGGGACGTCGGCTGACCCGCATGGACCTGGAGGCAGGGGGCCGTCGGACCCGGGACCTGTTGTGGGAACCGGGCGTGGGGCTGCGCCGTGGTTACCTCCACCAGGCCCTGCTGCGCCATGTGATCGTCGTGCACGGGATCGGCGTCGGCGGTGGATCGGTGGTCTATGCCGGCGTGCTCCTGCATCCCACACCCGAGGCGTGGCAGGCGCCCGGCTGGACCGCGACAGGCGTGGACTGGCCGGGCGAGCTGGCCGAACACTTCCGGGTCGCCGCGGGCATGCTCGGTCGCCAGGTGAATCCTGATGTCGGTGCCCAGGACCGCTGGCTGGAGTCGGCCGCGCGGAGCATGGGGGTGGGCTCGACGTTCGGCCCGACACCCCAGGGGATCTCGTTCGCTGACTGCGTGCGCTGCGGAGCGTGCATCACCGGGTGCCCACACGGTGCGAAGAACAGCATTGACCGCACCTACCTCGCCGCGGCCGAGGCGTTGGGCGCACGCGTGAGCCCACGGTCGAAGGCGCTGCGGATGTCCCGGATCGCTGGGGGCGGATGGCAGCTCGACGTCGTGGACCCACTGCGTCGCCGAGGCCCGGTGCGTCCCCTGCGGGCGCGGGAGGTGGTTCTCAGCGGTGGCGTGCTGGGGACGACTGAGCTGCTGCTGGGTTCCCGCGACCGATGGCGCACGCTGCCATGGATCTCCCCGGAGCTCGGCCGGCACGTGCGCACCAACTCCGAGGCGTTCACGGCCGTGCTGCAGCCACCGGGGTCGGACGTGACCGAGGGCGCGACCATCAGCAGTGACTTCCACCCCGATGCCTCGACCCACGTGACCAACAACCGGTTCCCGCACTCGTACCGGTTCATGCGTTGGTACGTGGGCCCGCTGGTGGACGGTGCCAGCCGCGCGGAGCGGGCGCGCGCCACGGTGCGTGCGGTCGTGCGCCATCCGGCGCAGGCCACAGCGAATCTCCGGGCGCGGGACTGGAATCGGCGGATCACGGTCCTCACGGTCATGCAGCACGACGACAACGAACTCTCCCTGGAGCTGGGCCGGGGCGGCCTTGGTTGGCGGCTTCGGTCCCGGCTGGAGCACGGGGCGCCGGCCATCCCGACGTACCTCCCGCAGGCCAACACCGCCGCCCGGGCAGTTGCCGCGGCCAGCGGTGGGACCGCGCACGGGATCCTGCTCGATCCGCTGCTCGGGATCGGGGCGACGGCGCACATCCTCGGTGGTGCGGTCATGGCCCCGTCGCCCGCGGACGGAGTCGTGGACAGCGATCACCGGGTCTTCAGCTCCGCCGGCGGCGACGTGCATGAGGACCTGCGGGTGCTTGATGGCAGCGTCGTGCCGGCCAACATCGGCGTGAACCCCGCGCTGACCATCACGGCGCTGGCCGAGCGGGCCATGGCCCGGCGCTGAGTCAGCCCGCGGGGAGGTCGGTGGGTTCGGCGGCGGGGTCCGTGATGTGGACCCTGCGGCCCTTCCAGGTCAGTGCACCGCGCCGGTGCCGGCGCCACGACAGGGCGGTGAGACCGTCCAGGGCGAGGATCGCCAGGGGATGGGACCACGTGTCGCTGGTCCGGCCACCTGTACGGCGGGCGACGAGGATCCGGCCGGCGACTCCAGCTCCGTATCCGGCAGCCCCGAGGACCCGGGTCCCGGCAGTGGGAGCCATGAGGGCTGCGGCGGGCGGCAGCACGTAGGCGAACGTCAGGATCCCCGTGGCGCCGACCGAACCGGCGGGGGAGCCGAACGCCGCCCACAGTGACTTGGTGTACCCGTCGATGAGTTCCTGGTGGTCGGTGTACATCCGGCACGTGGCCAGGTCGGTGCCGTCGGTGACGTTGGCGCGGCCCCCGCTGGCCTTCACTGCGCGGGCAAGGGCGATGTCCTCGAGGACCTCGTGGCGCACGGCTGCGTGGCCCCCGCAGCGCTGGTACGCCGCAGGGGTGATCGCCAGCACCTGGCCGTTCGCCGCTGTCAGCGACGGCCGTGCCGAGCCCTCGGCGAGCACGAGCGGCAGGGTCGTCAACCAGGACCACTGCAGCAGTGGCTGGATGAGTCGCTCAGCTGCGGTGATGGCGACCTGCCGGGGATAGGGGCTGGCCAGGTCGAGTCCGGACTGCGCCATCAGGGCGGCGATCCTGCGCGTGGCGTCCGGGGCCAGGACGACATCAGCATCGACGAAGATCATCAGGTCCGGGGGCGACTCCTGGGCCAGGACCGCATCGGCCAGGCGGTGGCATGCCCACGGCTTGCCGAGCCATCCGGGGGGTGGGTGCTCATGGCTGCCGTGCAGGATCTGGAACCTCGGATCATCGCCCACGAGCTCCCGGACCAGGCCTGCGGTGCCGTCCGTGGATCCGTCATCGAGCACGATCACGTGCAGCGCCCCGTGGTCCTGGGCGAGCAGGGCCCGCAGGCACGGTTCGATGCGATGTGCCTCGTCGCGTGCGGGGAGCAGGATGGCCACACGCGAACGCTCGGCGGGGGTGCTGGGCGGGTCGGGGGCGGTCGGGGTGCGCGGGCCCGGGTCCGGCGCGGTGCGCAGGCCCGGGGCCGGCGCGCGCCGCAGGTATCGGGCGTTCCACGCCGTGTGCCCGGTGAGTGCGGCGGCCAGCGCCGTGGCGGCAAGGACCGCGGCGCGTCCCGGTGTCATCGGCTGCCCACCAGTGCAGGATCGTCCGGGGAGCGACGCAGCTCCGGGACGATGCGCACGGCCCACGGGATCACGGTCAGCCCCATCGCGATCCCGCCCCACAGCGCCACTGTGGGGCGACCCCAGAACACGGCGGCAGCCATCACATTGGACAGGTAGATCCAGAGCATCAGCAGGTGCGGCATGCGATCGTCGGCGACGCTCCGGGGCAGGTGGTCCAGCACCCAGAAGATCAGCAGGCCGGTGGCGAACCAGCCGGCGTAGTTGGTCAGGGGGATGCCCGGGGAGCCAGGCAGGGCTGGGGTCGGATCCGCGAAGGCCCAGTGCCCCTCGGAGACCATCTGCGGGTCGAGGAACAGGTCCCAGGCCGTGATCGTCCAGGCCCCGATCAGGACGACCTGCCACCGGCGCGAGCCGAGGCGGCGGGCCAGCAGCAGCATCGGGTAGGCGGCCATGCACCACGCGAGCGGGATCAGCAGCGGGACGTCCAGGAGCATCGGACCCAGGCGCTCGCCGTAGTCGTAGGCCCCGAAGGGAAAGCCCGTGGCCGTCCCGAGCGCCTCGACGGCCAGCCCGATGCCAGCTGTGCCAGCGTAGAGGCGGGCGGCCCATCCCAGGCCCCGGTGGACGGCCGCGTGGCTGGCCCCGGCTGTCGTGAGCAGCACCACCGAAGTGATGGTCGCGGCGTCGCGCAGGTCCTCGGGCAGCAGCACCCAGATGATCTGGGACAGCACCCCAACGGCCCCGAGCACCCACGGCAGGGCGCGCAGGGCGGGGGAGGTGCGGGACGCGGCGACGGGCACGCCCTCGATCCTAGGACGGGTCCCGGGGCGGCGCGGCGAGTGCCACCGGCATCGAGGGGCGGGCCGGGGTGTGGCGGTGTGGCCGGGGCGTGGCGGGGCCGGGGTGTGGCGGTGGCGGTGAGCCCCCCTCGGAGGTGAGCCCCCCTCGGAGGTGAGCCGCGCACGCAAGGCACTGATAGCGGGGGGTCTGGCGGGTCGACCACGGCAACCGCGCATCGAAGGGCCTTATTGAGGGTCTGAAGCCGGGTCTGTCGGTGTCCATCATGCGCGGTTGGCGCTCATGGGTCGGAAAACTGGCCTCAGACGGTGCCCATCGCGCGCGGTTGGTGAGTGGCACCGGCTGCCAACGAGTGGCGCCGGGTGCCGACGAGTGGCGCCGGGCTGCCGGTGCGCTGGTCAATGGGCCGCGGCGGCTACCCGGCGTCGGCTGTGCGGACCGGCGTGCCGGCGATGGTGCCCTCGGCTGACAGGAGGGCGAATCGGGCGAACAGTTCCTCGGAGTACCAGTCGAGTTCCGCGGTCTGGGCCATCACCCTCTGGTGGGGTGCCCGGCGGTGGGCGAACTCGGACAGGGCCTTGCCGCTGGTCCAGGTCGAGAAGGTTCCCTGCAGGCCAACCGGGGCCTCGCCGATG
>JAQBEX010000009.1:0-5198 GCA_032123675.1 Actinomycetes bacterium | reverse complement strand
GCGGACATCGGCACCGGGTGCCAGATCGAGCGCCAGGAGTTCGCCGGACTGTTTGCGACCGAGGATCGCCGGATCGGCATGGAGTCGTTCCTCGCCGACGGTCCCGGCAAGGCCGATTTCGTCGGTCGGTGACATCCGCGGGGCCGACGCGGTCCAGGTGCGCCACACCGGCCGCTGGTCTCCCAGCTCGCGTCGGATACCTACGCGCGCCGGTTCGTCTCGCTCTGGTGAGTGCGCGTCCTCGCTCTGGTGAGTGCGCGTCCTCGCTCGGGCGAGCTGAGCTCGGCTGCCCCCGGCCCGCCTCCCTGGCCGAGGCACCTGCTTCGGCGTGCTTCGGGGTAGGCTGCGGGCCAGCATCGAGGTGGATGATCGGGGCAGCCATGGACGTGCAGGACACGCAGGTCCCCAGCGACCGTGTCTGGACCGTGCCGAATGCCATCAGCGGCGTTCGGCTGCTGACGATCCCGCTGTTCGCGTGGCTCGCCCTGGTCGCGGAGCAGGACGCCGCCGCTGCCCTTGTCCTCGTCATCGGGGCCATCACCGACTTCGTGGACGGCTACCTGGCCCGCCGCTGGAACCAGGTCACGCGGCTCGGCCAGCTGCTCGACCCGATCGCCGACCGGTTGTCGACCGTCACCGTGCTCGTGGTCTTCCTGATCCGGGGCATCGTGCCGCCGTGGTTCGTCGCGCTCCTCGTCCTGCGCGACGTCATCCTTGCGGTGCAGATGGGCCGCCTCAAGGGGCGGGGAGTCACCGGGCTTCCGGTGAACTTCGTCGGCAAGGCGGCCACCTTCAATCTCATGATCGCCTTCCCACTGCTGCTCTGGGGGGCTGATCCGCAGTCACTGATCGAGGAGCTGGCACGTGTCGCCGGCTGGGCGTTCGCCCTCTGGGGCACCGGGATGTACCTGTACAGCGGCGCGCTCTACATGCGCCAGAGTCGTGACGTGCTGGCCCACGTGCCCGCACCCGTTGGGTCCTGAGCATGCGTGCGGTGGTGATGGCGGGCGGCGAGGGCACCCGGCTGCGACCGCTGACCACCACTGTTCCCAAGCCGCTGCTGCCGGTAGTGGGCGAACCGATCATGGGGCATCTGCTCCGGCTGCTGAACAGGCACGGGATCAGCCAGGCCGTCGTCACGGTTCAGTACCTCGCAGCGAACATCCGCTCCTACTTCGGGGACGGGTCCGAGTACGGCGTGCAACTGTCCTACGCCACAGAATCGGTACCGCTGGGAACCGCAGGGAGCGTGAAGAACGCTGAGCGGGGCCTGAACGGTGAGCCGTTCCTGGTGGTCTCCGGCGATGCGCTGACCGATATCGACCTCACCGCGCTCATCGAGCACCACAGGCGCACGGGCGCAGTGATCACGGTGGCCCTGGCCCGCAAGCCCAACGTGCTCGAGTTCGGCAACGTCATCCTTGGTGACGACGGCCGGGTGCAGAGGATGATCGAGAAGCCGACCTGGGGCCAGGTGCTCTCCGACACGGTCAATACCGGGATCTACGTGATGGAGCCCGAGATCCTCGACATGGTGCCGGCCGACGAGCGGGTCGACTGGTCGGCTGACGTCTTCCCGCGGCTCATGGAGGCCGGCCTGCCCGTCTACGGCTATGTCACCGACGCCTACTGGGAGGACGTCGGCACCATCGACAGCTACCTCGCCGTGCAGGCGGATGTGCTCACCGGTGAGGTCGGGGCGCACATCGCCGGCTTCGAGGTGGCGCCCCGTGTGTGGCTGGGGGATGGGGCTGTGGTTGATCCGGGGGCGGTTGTCACCGCGCCGAGCTTCGTGGGTGCCCACGCCCGGGTGGAGCGCGACTGCGTGGTGGGGCCGGGCACGATCCTCGGCAACAACGTCGTGCTGCGCCGAGGGGCCCGCGTGGTCGGTTCGCTGCTGGACTCGAGCGTCTACGTGGACACCGGGTCCGAGCTCACCGCTGCCATCATCGGGAGGTCGTGCGAGATCCGGGCTCGTGCCCGGGTCGGCGCGCGAGCGGTGATCGGTGCGGAGTGCGTCCTGGGCGAGGAGGTCCAGATCAACGCCGGTGTGCACGTCTACCCGGACAAGCGCATCGAGGCCGGCGCGGTCATCGGCGACAACGTGGTCTGGGATGCGCCGGCCCACCGATCGCTCTTCGGCGCCCGGGGCGTGAGCGGGATCGTCAACCTCGATATCACCCCCGAACTGGTGGTGCGCCTGGCGGCCGCACTCGCCGCGCTGCTGCCCAAGGGCTCCACGGTCACGGTTGGCCGGGACCACTCGCGGGCGGCGCGCGCCATGAACCGTGCGCTGGCTGGGTCGCTCACCGCGGCGGGGCTGACTGTCCGGGACCTGCGGATCACGCCGCTCCCGGTCGTCCGTTCGGATACGGCACGTGCTGGCGACGGTGGTGTCTACCTGCGGACGACGCTGGGCGTTCCCGAGAGCCTGGACATGCTGCTGCTGGACGAGAACGGCTCGGACCTGTCAGTGGCCCAGCGGCAGCGGCTGGAACGGATACTCGTGCGCCGCGACTTCCGCAGGGCCCTGCCGAGCGAGATCGGCGACATCCACAGCCCGCATCGGTCGGTGGACGAGTACGCAGTCGAGCTCGCGAGCACCATCGACACCTCAGGAGTCCCCGAGGCCGATCTCAAGGTGGTGGTGGACACCGGATCGGGGCCGGCGGCACTGGTCCTGCCCAGGGTGCTGGCCTTCCTCGGCGTGAGCGTGCTCACGGTCAACAACCGGCTTGATGAGGACGAACCCACCTCCACCGCAAGCTCCTACCACGCAGCCATGGCGCGTCTGGGCGAACTCGTGTCGTCGTCCCGGTCCGATCTCGGCGTGCGGTTCGACCCCACGGGGGAGCGGATCTCCCTGGTCGACGAGACCGGCCGGGCGTTCAACCACGGCCGCGCCCTGCTGGTCATGCTCGACCTCGTCGCTGCCGAACGGCGCAGCGGCGTGGTGGCCGTGCCCGCACACACCACCCGGGTCACGCAGGAGGTCACGGACTACCACTCGGTGGCTGTTGTCCGGACCGGGCCGTCATCAGCGGCCATGGTGGCCACGGCGCGGGCCACGCAGGGGCTGATCTTCGCTGGGGACGGAAGCGGTGGCTTCATCGTTCCCGAGTCGGGGCCGAACGTGGACGGGCTCGCGGCCTTCGTGCGCCTCGTCGGCCTCGTGGCCCGCGCGAAGTTGACCCTCTCGGCGATCGACCAGCGGATCCCGCAGGCGCACATGGCCAAAGCCGCGGTCCCGACGCCGTGGGCCAGGCGGGGAGCCGTCATGCGCACGCTGGTCGAGACGGCCGGAAGCCGGGTCATCGACACCGAGGAGGGGATCGGCATCGAGGAGCCCGACGGGAGCTGGGTGCTGGCCGTGCCCGACCAGACCGAGGCGGTGGTCCGGCTCTGGGCCGAGGGATCGAGCCAGGAGCACGCCGATGACCTGCTGGCGCACTGGTCGGCCGTCATCGCGTCCGGGGTTGCCTCGTGAGCCTGCCGACCGTGGAGACCGACCCGAGCACCTCCGGATCGCACCGGCCACGGGCACGCGACACGATCAACCTGCTCGCCCAGATCACTGACGCCGCGGTGACAAGTGACTACGCCGACCAGCCCGAGCCGGTGCGCCGGCCCCGGCGGGCCCAGGTGCTCGTCGCGACCGCCGCGCTCGCCCTGGCCGGGTTCGTACTCGCGCTGGGGGTGGACGCCCGGATCCTCAATGCTCCAGTGATCAACGAGCAGCGCGCTGCCCTGCGCGAGCGGATCGAGGTGGCAGATGCCCGCAACGAGGATTTGATCGGTGATGTGGCGGCGCGCCGAGCCGAGATCCTGACGGCCCGTCAGGCGAGTCTCACAGCGAGTCTGGCCGACCGAGTCCTGACCGAGCAGATCGAGACCCTCGAGGTGGCCACCGGGTACAGCGCGATGCAGGGGCCGGGAACGGAGATCACCATGACCGACGCCCCAACGCAGGAGGGCACGCAGGGCACGGATATCGAGCGGGTCCTCGACAGCGACGTCCAACTGGCCGTCAACGGGCTCTGGTCGGTCGGTGCCGAGGCGATCGCCGTCAACGGTCAACGGCTCACGGCCCAGTCGGCGATCCGGTCGGCCGGGGACGCGATCCTGGTCAACTACCGACCGTTGAAGCCTCCGTACGTCGTGGCTGCGATCGGCCCGGAGGACCTGGCCGATCGGTTCGCGGAGACGCCGGACGCGCAGGAACTGGGCAGTATCTCCCTGCAGTTCGGCATAGGCTTGGCGACAGCGTCCGTCGGGGACATCACTCTGCAGTCCGCCACGTCTCCACTTCCCGGGGATGCCGAGGTCGTCGACGACGATGAGGGGGAGGGCCCGTGATCGCGCTGATCGGGCTGGTGATCGGGATCGTGGCCGGGCTGGTGCTCGAGCCAGCGGTACCGCTGTGGTTGGAGCCCTACCTGCCGATCGCTGTGATCGCAGCGCTGGACGCCGTGGTGGGGGCCACCCGGGCGCTGCTCGACGGGGTCTTCCGCGACCGGGTCTTCGTCATCTCGTTCCTGAGCAACGTGCTCGTTGCGGCCTTCATCGTGTGGATCGGTGACCTGCTGGGGGTCGGCACCCAGATGTCCACGGGCGTCGTGGTCGTCCTGACGATTCGGATCTTCTCCAACGCCGCCGCGATCCGCCGGCACATCCTCAAGGCCTGACCATGGCTGCCGATGAGCGGGACCTCCCCGACGTGTCCGACGTGTCCGACGTGGCCACCGAGCCCGACGTGGCCGGACCCGTCCCGGTCGCGAACCCGGATGAGCCGGAGGGCGACTACCACCAGAGTTCCCTGTGGCGCTGGAGCGGGCCGGCGAGCCTCGTGGGCGGTGCGATGTTCGCCGTGCTCGGCTGGATGTTCGTCGCCGGCGCGGTCGCCCAGGCCGACGAGGACTCACTTGCCAACGCTCGCCCCGCCGATCTCGTCCAGATCCTGGACAGCCTCGATGCCGAGAACGACCAACTCGAACGGGAGCAGCGGCAGTTGACCGCCGAGGAGGAGTCCCTGACATCCGGGAGCAGGACCCGGGCCCTCGAGCAGGCCCGCGCCCGTGAGGCGTCGCTGGAGGTGCTGGCTGGCACCACCAGCGTGCGCGGCCCGGGAGTGCGGATCGTGATCCGCGACCCCGTCGGTGGGGTCAACGCGGCCACCATGCTCGAGACCGTTCAAGAGC
>JAQBEX010000008.1:0-5493 GCA_032123675.1 Actinomycetes bacterium | reverse complement strand
CGGCCGGATCAGGTCACCGGCAGCTGACGTCGTTGCCGACCCCGGGTTCGGCCTCGGGAGCCGTGGCCGGCGGACCCGGCGGATCCGGCAGCCGTGCGGGTTGACCCGGCGGACCCGGTGATCCGTGCAGGTCGATGACCGTAGAAGGTCGACAACCCACACGGAACAGAGCGGTCCGCGCTCGAACCCGCCCCGGGTCCTACGAGGGGCGGTCCGCGCTCGAACCCGCCCCGGGTCCTACGAGGTGCGGTCCGCGTCCCGGCTCGGTTGGACCCGTTTGGGCTCGCCCGACATCTTCGGGTAGTCGGGTGGATAGGGCATGTCGTCGAGACCGTCGTCACGGATGTCGCGCTCGTACCACTGCAGCACTGGTGCCAGGTCGTGGGCCACCGCATCGATCGCGGCATGCGGATCGCCCTGCTCGGCCAGCCGCGCGGGGACCGTGTGCAGCGTGAGGTCCATCGGGTCGAGCTCGCCCAGCTCCGCCCACGTCACGGGCGTGGACACCGTCGCCTCGGCAACCGCGCGCAGCGACCACGCCGAGCGGATCGTGCGGTCGCGCGCGTTCTGGTTGTAGTCGACGAACACCGTCTGGCCGCGCTCCTCCTTCCACCACCTCGTCGTCACCCGCCCGGGCATGCGGCGCTCCAGCTCCCGGCCGATCGCGATGGCGGCGTGGCGCACCTGCGTGAACGTCCACTCCGGCCGGATCCGGACGTACACGTGCACGCCGCCGCCCCCGGTCGTCTTCGGGAAGCCGACCCAGCCCAGCTCCTCGAGCAGGCCATGGAGCTCGCCGGCGACGTCCACAGCGTCGTAGAACGTGGTGCCGGGCTGTGGATCGAGGTCGATGCGCAGCTCGTCGGGATGGTCCACGTCCTCGGCCCGGACCGGCCAGGGGTGGAACGTGATCGTCCCCAGCTGAGCGGCCCACACGATCGTTGCCGGCGAGTGCGGGCACACCTCATCGGCGGTCCGACCTGAGGGGAATGCGATGCGCGCCGTGCGCACCCACTCGGGGGCACCTGTCGGCACGCGCTTCTGGTAGAACGCCGCGCCCTTGAAGCCCTCGCGAGTGCTCAGCCGCGCTCCGGGGACCACTCCCCCGGGCCAACGCTCCAAGGTCGTCGGCCGGTCCCGCACCGCGGTGATCATCGCGTCCCCGACTGCGGTGTAGTAGTCGATCACCTCCAGCTTGGTCACGGCGCCGCCGGTCGCTGCGGGGAAGTACGGCTTCGTCGGGTTGGAGACGCGGATCTCGTGGCCGTCGACCTCGCGGATCAGCGGCGCCCCGAACTCATTCCTGGCCACCCGTGCAACGGTAGCCCGCACCGACCGCGCACGCCCTGTGTCGCTGCGGTTTCGCGTGGCGGCCCTTGCGCTTACCGTTGATGCATGGGTCATCACGTCTCCCCCACCCGTCCGGACGGCTCCCCCTACGCGGTCTCGCTCAGCGAGGACGAGTGGGCCGCGCGCCTGAGCCCCGACGAGCGCAAGGTGCTGCGTGAGGGCGGCACTGAGCGCCCGTTCGTTGGTGAGTTCACCGACACCAGGGACGTCGGGGTCTACTCGTGCCGGGCCTGTGACGCGGAGCTGTTCCGCAGCGAGACCAAGTTCGACTCGCACTGCGGGTGGCCGTCGTTCTTCTCCCCCCTGGCAGGTGAGTCGATCATTGAGATCGAGGACACGTCGATGGGGATGAAGCGCACGGAGGTCCGGTGCGCGTCATGCGGGTCCCACCTCGGACACGTCTTCGAGGGCGAGGGCTACGGGACGCCGACCGACCTTCGCTACTGCATCAACTCGATCAGCCTGAAGATGACACCCGGGGCATCAGCCTGAGGCTCGACCTCGGAGGACCTGCCAGACGCCCACAGCCAGCGCGCTGGCGCCGGGTCTGAGGCAGTGGCGTGCTCGACGAGCTGCATCGACTCAGCCGCGCAGCAGGGCGTCAACTGATTCGATCGATACCCGATGCCCGGTGTAGAAGGGCAGCTCCTCGCGGACGTGGCGGCGCGCGCTTGAGCCGCGCAGGTGCCGCATGAGGTCCACGATGCGGTGCAGCTCGTCGGCCTCGAAGGCGAGCATCCACTCGTAGTCGCCCAGAGCGAATGCAGCCACCGTGTTGGCCCGGACGTCGGGGTAGTCGCGGCCCATCTGGCCGTGCTCGACCAGCATGGCGCGCCGCTCGGACTCCTCGAGCAGGTACCACTCGTAGGAGCGCACGAAGGGATAGACGCACACCCAGTCGCGTGCGTGCTCGTCGGCCATGAAGGCTGGAACGTGCGAGCGGTTGAACTCCGCAGGTCGGTGCAGCGCCATCTGCGACCACACTGATGCCAGCCGTGGTCCGGCGGCGTCGGCCACACCCCGATACGCCTCCTGCAGGGCTTCAGCCGACGGGCCGTGCCACCACAGCATCACGTCGGCGTCGGCGCGCAGGCCACCCACGTCGTACGCGCCGCGCAGCACCACATCCTGCTCCGCTGCGCGCGCCACCACGTCAGCCAGCGTCCCGCGGGGCGTCGGCGCCCCGGGGACCGCCCGATACACCGACCACATGGTGTAGCGGATCTGCTCGTTGAGGTCCTTGGCTGCCTTGCCCTGGCCGGGGCGCTTCCCGGCGGTCCCCGGCTCAGCCATGGTGGGCCATCTGCTCCTGGGACAGGGCGTTGGCCACTCGCCCGGATGCCTCGTATGCCGAGCCGACACACGCTGCGACTCCGACACCGTCGTAGGACGCCCCGCACACCGCCAGCCGAGGGTGCTCGACCAGGGCGCGGGTGATCCGCGCCATCCGTGCCCGGTGGCCGACGGCGTACTGCGGCAGCGCGCCGCCCCAGCGGGTCACCCGCGCGTCGACGGGCACACCCTCGATGCCCAGGACTTGAGCCAGGTCGATCCGCGCAATCGCCACCAACTCCTCATCGGAGCGCTGCAGCGCCTCTGCCTCGCCGAACCGTCCGATGGACACCCGCAGCAGGCGCAGTCCCTCGCGCTCGGCAGCATCGCTGAGCCAACCCCACTTCCGGTCCAGATACGTCACGGCCTTGACCACCCGGCCCTCGATCGGCGGGATCAGCAGCCCCGAGCCGGTCAACCGGGCGCGCACGTCCCCGGCGCGGTAGGCCAGGGCGATCGTGGCGACGCTCGCAGCCTCGATCCCCGACAGCTCCATCGCGACGCTGGGCGCAACATCGGCCAGCAGCCGCGCGGCCGGCGCGGCTGGCGTGGCCACGATCACACCGTCGGCGTGGAGCCGTTCAGGCGCGGAGGCCGGACCCACCTCGATCAGCCAGCCGTCCTCAACGGGAGCAAGTCCGCGGACGGTGGTGCGGGTTCGGATCTGCACGCCGCTGCCGACCAGGGCGGCGGCCATCGCGCCGGGCACCCGACCCACGCCGCCGACCACGCCTCGGAAGGGCAGGCCCTTGCGGGCTCCGGCTGCTTCCATGCCGCCGCCGGCCACGCGGCGGGTGCTGCTGAGCAGCGAGCGGTCGTGGTGCAGCTCCCGGAAGAGCGCGGGCATGGTGGCCTGCATCGACAGGGCGTCGGCGCGTCCGGCGTAGACGCCACCGAGCAGCGGTTCCACCAGGCGATCGACCACCTCCCGGCCGACGCGAGCCGAGATGAACTGTCCGACGGACACGTCCTCACCCAGGGGTGTGGGCGCGATGACCCGGTCCAGCGGCACCCGCATGACCCCGCCGAGCGAGAGCACATCACTTGCGGCCAACGACCTGAGGTCGGTGGGGATGCCCATGAACTGGCCCCGCGGCATGGCCCGGATCCGACCCCGGCTGAGCACCGAGGCCTTGAACTGCACAGGGGTGACCAGGTCGGTCTCCAGCCCCACCTCGCGGGCAAGCCGCAGGGCCTCCGGCCGGCTGGCGACGAAGGACTCAGCACCCTCGTCGACGGCTATCCCCGCGACCTCACTGACCGACAGCTTGCCGCCCACATGGGCGGCGGCCTCGAGCACAGTGACCTCGATCTCGGGGTGGGATCGAACGAGGTACCACGCGGCGGCCAATCCAGTGATACCGCCGCCGACGATCACGACATGTCGACGCGGTGCCGGTTCCGAGGGTGGTTGGGCTGGCCCTTTGCTGGCTCCCGTCCTCCGGGAGGTTCTCTTCGCGCTCACAGGACCACTGTGCCATCCCCGCCCTCACCGGGTGGGCGGGACCCGCGGATTCGTGTTGGCCGCCGGCGCTGGACCATGGGCGTGCACCTGTTCCACGATCCGGGTCAGCACATCGGGATCCGTGTCGGGCAGCACGCCGTGCCCGAGGTTGAAGATGTGCCCGCGCCCGCTTCGACCGGCTGCGGCCAGGACTGCGTCGACCCGGGCTCGCACCGCGGCTGGGTCGGCCCGCACGACGGCGGGGTCCAGGTTGCCCTGAAGGGCAGCGCCCGGCCGCACCCGGGTGGCCGCGACGTCCAAGGGAACCCGGAAGTCCACGCCCATGACCTCCGAGCCCGCGCGTGACATCGTCTGGAGCAGCTCGCCGGTGCCCACGCCGAACAGGGTCCGCGGCACGCCGTGGGCCTGCGACAGGTCGTCGATGGCCGACAGGGCGGTGCGCACGTGCGGCAGGACCAGCGCCTCGTAGTCGGCAGCGGGCAGCGCACCGGCCCAGGAGTCGAACAGCTGCACGGCGCTGGCCCCGGCCAGGACCTGCAGGCGCAGGAACTGCCCGGCGATCCGGGCCAACCGGTCAGCGAGGTCATTCCAGACCGAGGGCTCGGAGTACATCAGGGCCTTGGTGCGGGCGTGGTCCCGGCTCGGCCCACCCTCGATCAGGTAGCTGGCCAATGTGAACGGCGCCCCGGCGAAGCCGATCAACGGTGTGCCGCCGAGGGGCCCGGTCGGACCCGTCAGGATCCGTACCGCCGCCAGGACAGGTGCCACGTCGGCCTCGGTCAGGTCGCGCAACTGCGCCAGCCCGGACGCGTCCCGGATCGGCTCGGCCACGACCGGCCCGACGCCGGGCACGATGTCGAGGTCCACGCCGAGGGCCCGCAGCGGGACGACGATGTCGGAGAAGAAGATCGCTGCGTCGACACCATGCCGGCGGACCGGCTGGTCGGTGATCTCCACGACCAGTTCCGGGGTGAAGCAGGCCGCGAGCATGGTCGTCCCCGCGCGCAGCGCTCGGTACTCGGGCAGCGACCTCCCAGCCTGGCGCATGAACCACACGGGTGTGTGCGCCACGGACTGGCCGCGGGCAGCGCGCAGCAGCACGGCGTCCGACGTGCGGCCAGCCACCAGGGGGTGCTGGGGATCCAGCGGCCCACCTGCCGGCGGACGGTCAGCAGCTGCGTCGGGCACCGGCGAGATCACGGGCCGAATCGTCGCACGTCCACCGCGGGTGTGCCCCATTCCCGCCGCAACGCAGACCGCGGAAGGCCCCATGGGACCCCAGAAGGGACCTTCGGGCCGCGCCTTCGAAGTTACCCACGAGTAGCATTGCGGCACGAGGCAGCGAG
>JAQBEX010000007.1:0-4147 GCA_032123675.1 Actinomycetes bacterium | reverse complement strand
GGACTATTCACTTGTAGGCCAGACTGTTGCTCCGTTCGCAACACCCTCTACGGTCGGGCTGCCGCCGCCCGGGGGCAATACCTCCGCCGGTACTCTCTCGTCGCAGTGCCGTCCCGGGCGTGTCGCGGGGGCGAAGCCCAGGAGGACCTACCGGCACGGCGCTCGCGGGGTCGAGTGCCCGGCACGGCGGGTGCCCGGCACGGCGGGACCCCGGCACGGCGGGTGCCCGGCCGGGCTCAGTCCGACGCGGGCTCGCGCGCGCCCACCGGGGTAGCGCGGAAGATCAGTGCCCAGGCAGTCAGCAGCCACCACGCGACGATCCCCATCACGAGCCAGAAGATCACCGACGCGGGTGTGCCCTTCACGAAGAAGGTGTTCACCGCGGACAGCAGGTAGAGCACCAGACCCGCGACGATCAGCACCAGACAGGTGACCAACCACCGCCCGAACCGGGCCCCAACCGCACGGAAGTTGCTGACCATGGCTGCCCGGTGGCCGTCCATCGCGGCCAGCGGCAGGAATGGCGTGAGCGCGGCGACGAGCAGGATGAGCCCCACATGAACCAGGGCAACCATGACGATCAACGTCCATTGCACGATCGTCCAGACGGCGAACAGCAGGATGTGGCGCCGTGACCGGGCAAGCACCGAGGCGAACGAGGCGGTGCCGTCAACCGATTCGAGTGCCGCCGCGGTGAGCACTGCGTACAGCGCCATCGCCGCCGCCGCCGACACGACGAACGAGGCTAGGAAGCCGATGCTGAACCCGGACTGCACGTCCAGGTACATCAGCGCGGCCTGGATGGCTGCGTTGATCACGATGGCCAGCAGGGCTGGCCCGGCCGCACGCCACATGGCCGCGAGGCCGGACAGGATCGCGGAGATCCTGTACCTGGCCGGCGCTGCGGTCTCGATCGTGGTGCTCACGGTGCCACCTGCCCGTTGGAGAGCAGCACGTCCTCGACCTTGCCCGAGTAGATCTCGGCACCTGCCACTGTGACGACGAGCGATACGTCTGCGGGTACGTAGGCGCCCCACTGGTCCGTGGTCTCACCGTAGGAGGCCAGGACTTCGGCAGTCGACTCAATCGCCTCGCCGTCGGCCGTGGTGCCTGAGCACTCGTAGTAGGGATCGGCGAATTCGCACACGGGGGCCACGCCCACGTCGACCTGACGGGTGACCAGGACATCGTTGGTTGCGGTGCGCACGGCGCTCACCTGCCCCCCTGCCACGGGCTGGAGCTGGGCAGCCTGCGAGCAGCCGCCGGCGCCGGCGACCACCAGGGCCAGCGCTGCAAGGTGCAGGACTCTGCGCATCACCGCACCTCCTCGGTGTTCGCCGCCACGGCCGCTCTTCTCGCCATGTTCTCCGACTCCAGGGTTGCGTCGGTGATGCGTTCCATCGGGAAGGGAGCGGCGATCAGGAGCTCGACGTTGCGGTCCAGCTGTGATCCCGTCAGGGCCAGGGGAGTGGCGACCCAGTCGTTGGCGGACAGCTCACGGCTCAGCGACGCGATGCCGGCCTGCGAGAGGTCCCCTGGTGTCCATTGCGCGGGTGAGGCGTGGTCCATGGTGATTGCGAAGAGCGACAGCGTGCCGTCGCGGTTGTCGCAGATGTCCACCAGCTGCTGCTGCTGGGGGTAGTCGATGCACGAGGCAGTCGTGACCTCCCAGAAGCCGCCGCTGCCCTCGGCGCCGGGATGGGCGCGGATCGTGTTCGTGTGGGTGTGGCCGTTGAGCCACATGATCATGTTCGGGTACTTCAGGAGCATCGCGATGAACTCGTCGGCGTGGATGAGCGGCTCGCCAGGGTGGAAGACCGACTCGGCGGTGTTGCCCAGGGTGAGGCTGTTGTGGTGGCTGAGGACAACGGCCAGCTTGTCCTCCTCGACGCACCGTGCGAGTTCTGCCTCGAGCCACTCGAACTGGTCCATGGGCACGGCGCCGTCGGCTCCGGTGAGCCGGTTGCACGTGTCCAGCCCGAAGAGCCGGAGGTTCGCGCCGATGTCGGCAGTCCAGTAGGTGCGGTTCTCGCTGAGGTCCTGGGGGGTCCAGCCGTGACCCACCGGGCCCGGTCCTGCGCCGGTGTCCTCGAAGTGGGCGCTCATGAAGTCCTGGCCCTGCAGCAGCCGCCGCTCGGGGTCGGCACCGACGCGCTTGAAGCCACCGAGGAGTGCGAATTGCTGGCGAACGTGGTTGAGCATCCGTTGCAGGGGGCTGGTGTCGAGGGCCATCCCGGTGAACTCGTCCACGGCCCACGACTCGAATCCGTAGTACTTGATCCCGCCCGTGGCCAACGAGCGCAGCGAATCGTCCTGCCCGGCGAACCCGTTGAACAGCACGTCGTGGTTGCCGAACACCGAGTACCACGGCGCGGGCATGCCCGGGCTCGTGATCTCGGTGGTCACGACGGTGTCGAGCAGACCCGGTACCTGCGGGAATCCGTAGGCACCCCAGGGGTCGTCAGAGGGATCTTCGGGGTGGTAGGCGTAGGTGGCTTCGGGCCAGACCTCGACGCCCTCGTAGACCCCCAGCGTCCCCGAGTTGGCCACGACGGGAACACCGTCCATGATCCGGATGTACCAGCGGGTCTCGAGGTTGGAGATCTGGTCGGCGGAGTCGCCGGTGTTGAGCACCGCGGCCATCGGCGCCCCAGTCACCGGGCTCAGGGCGGCGTCGCTGAAGGCCTGCACCATCTGAGCCTGCACGTGTAGGCTCAACGCCTCCTGCGGTCGGTTCGATCCGGGCACCAGAGTCGTGGTGACGGCATTGACCGGTTCCAGGCGGGCGGGGGTCTGCGTGTCCTGGATATGGATGTCGGACGTGTGCCCCAGGTAGGCGATCGAACGACGCTGTGCTGCCCGCGTGCCAGCGGGATCAGCGCCGATCAGGTCGGTCCGCGTGATGAACGGCTCACCGGGGGCGCTGAGCAGGGTGCGGTAGCCGCGGTTACCGGTCGTGGCCTGCCTGATCGTCTCGCGCAGGGTGGTGGGGACGTCCGCCGCGGGTTGCGTTGGAGCAGCCAGGACTGGGGCGAGCAGGTCGCGCGGCATCCCGACTGTGGCGGCCAGCGCTCCGGTTATGGCCAGGAAGGACCGACGGCTCAGAGATGCCACAGCAGGACCCTCCCGACTCTGATCTGGCCAGTTCAGCGGCCATGCTTGCACAACCTGCGCATCGAGGTAGGTCAGGGCAGATCTGGTCCGTTTCGACGCCCGCGACCGGGGCGCGTACCCTTCGAGGGCGGATGAGTCGGTCGGGCGGCCGCGGCGGCACGGTCCTCGGATCGGCGTCGTCGAGGAAAGTCCGGGCTTCGCAGGGCAAGGTGGTGGGTAACGCCCACCCGGGGTGACCCGCGGGACAGTGCAACAGAGAGCAGACCGCCTCGTGCCTTCGGGCGCGGGGTAAGGGTGAAACGGTGGTGCAAGAGACCACCAGCACCCCAGGTGACTGGGGTGGCTATGCAAACCCCACCCGAAGCAAGGTCAAGAGGGATCGGCGTCCGCGTCGGTCCTGCGTGAGCGTTCGAGGGTGGCCCGCCCGAGCTCACGGGTAGACCGCTGGAGGCTGTCGGCAACGGCAGTCGTAGAGGGATGGTCGCGCATGGGAGTCCGGCAACGGACCCCTGGACAGGACCCGGCTTACAGACCGACTCATCCGCACATGAGGGTCTGGGCTGGGGTGATGGTTTCCGGAGCGGCTCTGGGAGCCGACTAGGTAGGCAGCTCCGCGGGCTCTGGGGTCAGCGGAGGGCGCTGGCGGGTAACCAGGCTGACGTGAATGTACGTAACCAAGCTCACGTGAATGTCCGTAACCAAGTGGTCCCATTCGACCTTGCGAGAGGGCGCTCTGAGGGTTGGTGCCGCCTCGCACTGCGCTGGGAAGCGTTGCCATGCCCCGGCTGCTCGTCCGACGCCGTGCCGTCGCGCAGTCGCGGGGCGTCCCCGGCGATGCGGGCGTTGTGCGTCTCACCGAGGCCGTGGCTGCGTTCCTCGATCGGCGGCGGTTGAGATGACGTCAAGCCCGCTTTGGTTGGCGCCCCCGCCGATCTGCCTACGCCACCTCGACCGCGGCGAACTCGGTGTAGAGGTCCGCGGGGAGCGGGGTCTGCAGCCGCCATGTGATGGCCATCGGCCGGGACCCTTCGTG
>JAQBEX010000006.1:0-3283 GCA_032123675.1 Actinomycetes bacterium | reverse complement strand
CGCGAGATCCCGCGCGGCAGCGCGACCGTATCCTCGGCGGGCCACTGCTCCAGGGCCACGCCCCAGGGCAGGAACAACAGGTCGGGCTCCGCTGCCGTGGCCGTGGCGCGCAACGGCATACGTATCCCTCCTGTGCGGCGTTCCTACTCGGTGGGCAGGCGCTCGCCGGTCTCGGCGTCGAACATGTGCTGGTGCTTCTCCACTGCCTCGAGGCCGAGCATCTCGCCGCGGGCCGGATGGGTGCGTCCGTCGGTGCGGACCACGACCTGCTTCTTGGCGCCATCGGGGAGCTGCACCTCGGTGTAGACGTAGGCGTCAGCACCCAGGCCCTCGACGAGCGTGACCTCCACGGGCCAGGCCTTCTCGCTGGTGGAGATCCGCAGGTCCTCGGGGCGGAATCCGAGGACGACGCTCTTGGCACCCTTGGCGGTCAGGGCAGCGGCGGTGACGGGCGGGATGTCGACTGCCTTGGTTCCGAGACGGACCTGGCCGTCGATGACGGGGGCTTCGATGATGTTCATCGCGGGTGAACCGATGAACCCGGCCACGAACACGTTCTGCGGGGTGTCGTAGAGATCCTGGGGGGTGCCGACCTGCATCAGGAACCCGTCCTTGAGCACGCAGATCCGGTCGCCCATGGTCATGGCCTCGGTCTGGTCGTGGGTCACGTAGACGGTGGTGACGCCGAGGTCGCGCTGGAGCTTGGCGATCTGGGTACGGGTCTGCACACGCAGCTTCGCGTCCAGGTTCGACAGCGGCTCGTCCATCAGGAACACCTGCGGGTTGCGGACGATCGCCCGGCCCATCGCCACACGCTGACGCTGTCCACCGGACATGGCCTTCGGCTTGCGCTCGAGATAGGGCTCGAGGTCCAGGATCTGCGCGGCGTCGTCGACACGCTTCTTGATCTCGTCCTTGGGCATCCCGGCGATGGTCAGCGCGAAGCCCATGTTCTCGCGCACGGTCATGTGCGGGTACAGGGCGTAGGACTGGAACACCATGGCGATGTCGCGGTCCTTGGGGGCCAGGTTGGTGACGTCCCGGTCGCCGATGAAGATGCTGCCCTCATTGACCTCCTCCAGGCCGGCGAGCATCCGCAGACAGGTCGACTTGCCGCAACCCGATGGACCGACCAGGACCAGGAACTCCTCATCGTGGACCTCGAGGTCCAGCTTGTTCAGCGCTGGGGTGGTCGACCCCGGGTAGATGCGCGTCGCACCCTTGAATGTGACAGTGGCCATGTTGCGTCGTTCCCTTCACCGGCAGGTACGTGCCGGACGATCCGGGTGGAAGGTGGTTCGGTCCGCGGATGCGATCCGTGCAACAGAATAGGCCAGCATCGCCCGCGATGCGGGGCGCGCAGGTCATGATCGGGGTTCGGTGCGATCGCTATCCGCCTGTGGCGAGGGGGTGGGCGCCGCCACCTAGGATCACCAGGATGCAGTGGACGTCACGGATCATCGCCGCAGTCGGGCTCCTGGTCGTCGCATGGGTGCTGCTCACCGCGTTGCCCGCGGTCGTGCACGGGCAGTGGGCGTATCCAGCGCTGCTGGGCCTGACCGTCCTCGCCAGCGCAACGGCCCTGTGGCTGCACCGGCGTCGACGTCCGGAGCTGAGCCGGTGGCGGAGGGTCGGGTCGATTGCGCTGTGCTTCGGTGCTGTCGGTTGGCTCGTGGCCATCGCGTGGCTCCGCCCGTTCGCAGCCGTGCAGCCGGCGTTGGATGCGATGGAATCCGATCAGGCGGTGACGGTCGTCGAGACGTCCAGCCGGGTCGTCCTGGAGCCCGCTGGCGCGCCGGTTTCCGACACCGGGGTGTTCTACCAGCCGGGGGCCAAGGTCGAGGCCCGGGCGTATGCCGCGATGTTGCGCCCGCTGGCGGAGTCGGGATTCCGCGTCGTGATCATCAAGCAGCCGCTGGGCATCGCCTTCCTCTCACTGGGGGCATTCGACGCCGTTCAGTCCGACTACCGGGACACGGCCCGCTGGGTGCTCGGGGGGCACAGCCTCGGGGGGACCGTGGCAGCGATCCAGGCTGACGATCACGACGGCGATCCCACCGGGCCGGCGCGAGGTCTCCTCCTGCACGCTTCGTACCCGGCCAGTGACATCAGCGGCTCGCTGGCCGCTGAGGTCCTGAGCATGTCGGCCTCGAACGACGCCCTGGCGACACCCGCGGACATCGAGGCGTCCGTGCCCAACCTCCCCCAGGGCAGCGCCTTCGGGACCGTCGAGGGAGCGGTGCACGCATTCTTCGGCGACTACGGGCCCCAACCCGGTGATGGCCGGCCCACGATCAGCCATGATGAGGCCCGCACCCAGATCTCCAACGCCAGTGTCGAGTTCGTCGCAGGGATTCCGGCCGGCTGACAGGGTCCGACGCGGTGGCGGTGCCTGCTAGCCGGCCTGCCCTTGGGCGAGGCCCTGGATCAGGGCGCCGGATGCGATGGCAGCTCGCAGGTTGTCGGCGTCCTCCTGGGTCATCACACCATTGGCGACCGCCAGGTCGAAAAACTGGCCGACCTCGGTGATCCCAAGCGCTGAGGCCAGGCTCTTGAGGCCGTCGGGCAGGGGAAGGTCGGACAGCGGGACGTCGGTCCCGTTCGGGCCGGGGGTCTGCGGGGTCGTCGCGTCGGGCGCCGCTGGCGTGTCACCCCCAAGCGGGTTGGCCGGCGGCACGAGGCCCTCAGGGCCGAGGTCACCCTGGCCGAGCTCGGAGGCGAGCTGGGACGCAGCCGAGAACAAGGGGTTCTGGTTGATCTGCCAGACCGCGACCCCCAGGACCAGCGAGGCTGCTGAGGCCACAGCTGCGATCGCAACAGCGATCCGGGTCCGGGTGCGCTGGCTGCGGTACTTGGCCTCCCAGGCGTCTGCGGCAGGGTTGGCGGCCGGGTACCCAGGGCCGTAGCCGGGACCGTACCCCGGGCCGGGACCGTACCCCGGGCCAGGACCGTAGCCCGGGCCAGGACCGTACCCCGGGCCGCGCCCGGGGCCTTCCTGTCCGTACCAGGGACCCGGCTGGGTCGCCGTCGCGGCTCCAGCGGCTGGCTGGGGGCGCGGGATGGCCGTGGTGTCCTGCTGTCCGGGTGCGGGCGGGTACATGTCGGTCATGGCTCCATTGTGGCCCACAGCCGACGGTGCCCCGACGCGCTGCGTCAGGGCACCGAACGTTCGTTGTTCGAATCAGGTACGGATGGCGTCCGATGAGTCCGGATCGAAGTAGTGCGCACGCTCGAGGTCGATCGCGATCTCGACGGTGTCGCCCATCCGAACCCGCGACCTGGG
>JAQBEX010000005.1:0-11690 GCA_032123675.1 Actinomycetes bacterium | reverse complement strand
GCGTCTGGTCGTGCTCGCCGACCGTCTCTACGACCGCGACGTCCCAGTGGTGTCCTCCGGTGTTCCGCTGGACCAGGTCTTCGCCGAGGACATGCTGCGCGGTGGCTACCGCAAGAAGTACTTCCGCGCGATCTCGCGCCTCGTTGCACTTGCCCGGGAAGGTGCCGGACTGGCTGAGTAGTCGCCCGTGGCCGGATCGCCCGGCAGTCCGGGTCTGCTGCCCCCCGAGCGGCCAGCGTGATCAGGGTGCGCCGGGGAACGCCTCCGGCTCTGCTCCCCATTCGATGGCCCGAACCGCGGCCGCGACGGACCGCGCGACCGGCGCGCGCCTGGCTGCCGGCGGGCTGGCCGCTGCCACGTCGGCGTACGTCGCGGCCAGCGCCTCGTTGACGTCTGCCATGAGGCGGCGGGCCGCTCGCGGGTTGTCCACCGGGAAGGGTTCGATGTAGGCCGCGGCGGCATCGACGGGCTGGGAGCCCAGTGCCGACACCTGCTGGCTCAACTCGTCACGCTCGCGGCGGTGCACGTCGAGCTCCTTGAGGGCCTGCAGCCTGCTGCCACCGCTCAACTCCCCGGCGGCACGCCCGCTGGCCCATACCGCCGCGTGCTCCCCGGCGACCGCTGCCTGGAGCGCGTCGGCGAAGAAGGAATCGGAATCGAAGGTGGCCATCAACTCCCCAGACCCTTCCTCAGGTCCCGCAGCGCCTGCGCATGCTGGGCCTCACTGGCGGCGATCAGGCACAGGTCCCGAGCCAGCGCGGGGCTCTGGGCAGAGTCGCAGGCGGACGTGCGCTCAGCCAGGGCCAGGGACTCGACCTCGGCCAGCCCGGTCAGCGTCTTCCGGCGCGACGTGGTCGGCGGCGTGGCGGTTGGGGTAGCGCCCGGTTCACCGGTTGTCGACGCGGAGGCGCTCGGTGCCGCCGAGCTCGGGTCCGACGCAGCGCTCGGTGCGGCCGAGCTCGGGTCCGACGCTGCACTGGTCCCTGGCGCCACCCTCCCCAGATGCGCCACGTGGTCGGCCATCAGCGGCTCCAGCTCCCCGGCGAGCCCAGGGTTGGACTCGATGCCAGACCGATAGGCAGCGATCAGGCCCAACTCCCCAGCAGCAACACGCGCCCGCAGCTGTCCGTCCGGATCTGCGGGACCTGCTGTGCTCGGTGCGACCGTGGGCCGTGGTTCGGGCTCCGGATCTGGGGTGCACCCAGCCAACCCAGCCGCCGACGCGGTGAGCACCAGGAACGTTCGCCTCTCCACGCCCGGAATCCTCGCACCCCAGGAGGACGCCATCGCGCAGGAGCACCGGTAGGATTCGGGTTCGCACGCGACAACTGCCAGTCCCACAACAGGATCCCCACAACAGGATGAAGGAGCCCGCGATGTCGGCATCCCAGGCCAAGGCACTGCGGTCCCTGGTCGAGCCCATCGCAACGGCGCTGGACTGCGACCTCGATGACGTGATCATCCGGCGCGCGGGCAAGCGCCGCGTGGTCAAGATCGTCGTCGACCATCGATCGGGTGGGCTGACCCTCGACCTGGTCGCCGAGATCAGTCGCGACATCTCCCGTGCGCTGGACGATTCCACAGTCCTTGGCAACTCGGCCTACGTCCTGGAGGTCACGTCCCCCGGCGTGGATCGGCCACTGGCCCTCCCACGGCACTGGGCACGGGCTGTGGGCCGGCTCGTGCTGGTCACCCCGAACGCAGGTGACCACATCGAGGGGCGAGTGCTCGCCGCCGACGACCACAGCGCCGAGCTCGACGTGGATGGCACAGCGATATCGCTCAACTACGACGACATCACCCGCGCTGTCGTGCAGGTGGAGTTCACGCGGGCCGACGAGTCGCAGACCGAGGACGACGAGCCCACCACCGACCTCGAGGAGGGCTGACATGGATATCGACATGTCCGCGTTGCGTGCCGTAGCAGTCGACAAGGAGATCTCGATCGACCTGCTCGTCGACTCGATCGAGCAGGCCCTGCTGGTTGCCTACCACCACACACCCGGCGCGACGGTGCAGGCGCGTGTCGAGCTCGACCGCAGCACCGGCCACGTCACGGTGTGGGCCGTCGAGGACGTGCCGGAGGACGCGGCCGAGGGCTTCATCCCGCGTGAGTTCGACGACACCCCAGAGGGTTTCGGCCGGGTTGCCTCGACGACCGCCCGGCAGGTGCTCGTCCAGCGGCTGCGCGAGGCGGAGGACGACGTCACCCACGGGCACTTCGAGGGCAAGATCGGGGATCTGGTCTCCGGCGTCGTCCAGCAGGGTCAGGATCCCCGGCTCGTCTTCGTCGACCTGGGCAAGGTCGAGGGGGTCCTGCCGCCTCAGGAGGCGATCGCAACCGAGCGGCATCCGCACGGCTCACGCATGAAGGCCCTGGTCGTGGGGACGCGACGTGGCCCGAAGGGCACCCAGGTGGTGATCTCCCGCACGCACCCCGGTCTCGTGAAGGCGCTGTTCTCCCTCGAGGTCCCGGAGATCGCCGACGGGTCCGTGGAGATCGTGGCCCTCGCGCGCGAGGCGGGCCACCGATCGAAGATGGCCGTGCAGTCACACCGGCCCGGGCTGAACCCCAAGGGCGCCTGCATCGGCCCGATGGGCTCGCGTGTGCGCAACGTCATGGCCGAGCTCGATGGCGAGAAGATCGACATCGTCGACTGGTCGGACGACCCGGCAACCATGGTGGCCAACGCGCTGTCGCCGGCCCGGGTCAGCTCGGTCGAGGTCATCGATGAGGAGACCCGGTCGGCGCGCGTCATCGTCCCGGACTACCAGTTGTCCCTGGCCATCGGCAAGGAGGGCCAGAACGCCAGGCTGGCCGCCCGGCTCACCGGCTGGCGCATCGACATCCGCTCCGACACGGCGCCAACGGACAATGGGAGCGCGGATTCGGGCCCCCAGTGACTTCCGCGCTAGACTCTGTACCGTCTGCTCACCAAGGCCAGCCGACTCGCACGTGTGTGGGCTGCCGGACACGGGCAGACAAGTCCGAACTGCTTCGGGTCACCGCCCGGGACGGCCTGTGCCTCCCGGATCCCCGGTCCCGGCAACCCGGTCGCGGTGCGTACCTGCACCCGGTCATCAGTTGCCTGGATCTTGCAGACCGGCGCCGAGCACTTCCCCGGGCCCTGCGGGTCCCTGGAGGTCTCGACACCGGACCTGTGCGCGAGTGGATCGACGCGGCCTCGGGCAATCACGACAAGACCGCACTCAACGGTTGAGGAGCGAAACGGAATGAGCACTCAATGAGCTCGCTGCTATGAGCGTGCCCACAAGCAACCAGCGGTCCATGCCCTGACAGACACCAGGGGGCGCGGGCCAAGACGAGGAGAGACGTGTCGAAGGCCCGGGTCAGCACACTGGCCAAGGAGTTGGGGATCCCCAGCAAGGAAGCCGTCGCGTGGCTTAACGCGAACGGTGAGTACGTGAAGTCGGCGGCATCGACCATCGAGGCACCGGTCGAGCGCAAGCTCCGTGAGGCCTTCCCGCCTCCGGCACCGAAGGCCGCCAGCCCGGCAACGCCGAGCAAGCCGTCGGCCAAGCCCACCCCGGCGGGCCCCACGCCGGCGTCCGCTGCCGGCGGCCCAGCCGCCCCCGAAGCCGCCGGAGCTCCCGCGGCCGCCCCGCCCGCTGCACCGGCCGAGCCGGCCGCGAGGCCGACGCCTGCCACGCCAGCGAAGGCCGCCCCGAGCCCAGCCGGCCCTGCGGCCCCAGCCACCCCTGCAGCCCCAGCGGCACCGGCCGCTGCGGCGACACCGGCGGCCCCCGAGGCCCCACAGGCCCCACAGGCCCAACAGGCCCCACAGGCCGAGGCTCCCGCTCCGAGCGCGCCACCGGCAGCAGCGGCAGCCTCCGCGGCCCCTGAGGCGCCCAGCGATGCCGGCGCCCCGCCCCGCCCAACCCCTGGGCCACGCCCGGGCAACAACCCCTACGGCAGCCCCGGCATGGGCCGCCCCGCTCCCAGCCCCGGGCCACGCCCGGGCAACAACCCCTTCTCCGGCTCAGGGATGGGTCGCCCGGCAGCTCCGAGCGCCCGCCCGCCCGCTCCGGCGGGCCCGGGGGGCCCACGTCCCAATCCCGGCTCCATGCCTCCGCGTCCAGCAGCCCGACCTACCGGTGCACCCGGCCGTCCCGGCGCAGCACGTCCCGGCGGCCGACCCGGTGGTCCCGGGGGAGCACCCGGACGCCCCGGTGGCCCCGGTGGCCCCGGTGGCGGCGGTGGTCGTCCCGGCGGCGGTGCCGGCGGCGGTGGCTTCCGTCCCGGTGGCGGTGGCCCCGGTGGTCCCGGTGGGTACCGTCCCGGTGGACCTCCCGGTGGTGGCGGTCGTCCCGGTGGGGGCCGTCCAGGCGGTCCCGGTCGCGGCGGCGCAGCGGGTGCGTTCGGTCGCCCCGGTGGCCGTCCCACCAAGGGCCGCAAGTCCAAGCGCGCCAAGCGCCAGGAGTACGAGAACATGCAGGCGCCCGCGATCGGCGGCGTTCGGCTGCCTCGCGGGAATGGTGCGGTCCTGCGGCTGCCCCGTGGAGCCTCACTGACCGATTTCGCCGAGCGGATCGACTGCTCGGCTGCCGATCTGGTCACCGTGATGTTCAAGCTCGGCGAGATGCTCACCTCCACCCAGTCGGTCGATGACGACACGCTGCGCCTGCTCGGCCAGGAGTTGGACTTCGATGTCCAGGTCGTCTCGCCCGAGGACGAGGACCGCGAGTTGCTCGGCACCTTCGACCTCGAGTTCGGTGAGGACGAGGGCAACGAGGACGATCTGGTCATCCGGCCACCGATCGTCACCGTCATGGGTCACGTCGACCACGGCAAGACCAAGCTGCTGGACGCGATCCGCTCGGCCAACGTCGTCGACGACGAGGCCGGTGGCATCACCCAGCACATCGGTGCCTACCAGGTCACCGTGGACGTGGCCGACCAGGAGCGGAAGCTGACCTTCATCGACACCCCGGGCCACGAGGCGTTCACGGCCATGCGTGCCCGTGGTGCCCAGGTCACCGACATCGCCGTGCTCGTGGTTGCTGCCGATGACGGCGTGAAGCCGCAGACGGTCGAGGCGTTGAACCACGCCCAGGCCGCCGGTGTGCCCATCGTCGTGGCGGTCAACAAGATCGACAAGGAGGGCGCCGACCCGGTCAAGGTGCGCGGACAGCTCACCGAGTACGGCCTGGTGGCCGAGGAGTTCGGCGGCGACACCATGTTCGTCGACGTCTCCGCGAAGGGTCGGCAGAACATCGAGGGTCTGCTCGAGGCGCTGGTCCTGACCGCCGACGCCACTCTCGACCTGCGTGCCAATCCCACGCAGGACGCTCAGGGTGTCGCGATCGAGGCCCACCTCGACCGTGGTCGCGGTCCGGTCGCAACGGTCCTGGTCCAGCGCGGCACGCTGCGCCCGGGCGACTCGATCGTGGCTGGGGATGCCTTTGGGCGGGTCCGGGCCATGTTCGACGAGTACGGTGTCACGGTGGCCGAGGCGCAGCCGGCGCGTCCGGTGCAGGTCCTTGGCCTCACCTCGGTTCCCGGGGCCGGCGACTCGTTCCTCGTCGTCGGCGAGGACCGCGTCGCGCGCCAGATCGCCCAGACCCGTCAGGCCCGTGAGCGCAATGCGCAGCTGGCCAAGCGGCGCGGACGGCGCACGCTGGAGGACTTCCTCAAGCAGCTCGAGACCGGCGAGGTGCAGGAGCTCAACCTGATCCTCAAGGGCGACGTCTCCGGCTCGGTCGAGGCCCTGGAGGACTCCCTGATGGGCATCGATGTCGGCGAGGAGGTCAACCTGCGGATCATCGATCGCGGGGTCGGTGCCATCACCGAGACCAACGTCATGCTGGCAGCGGCCTCCAACGCGGTCATCATCGGCTTCAACGTCCGCCCCCAGGGCAAGGCGACGGAGCTGGCCGACCGCGAGGACGTGGACATCCGGTACTACAACGTCATCTACGCGGCGATCGACGACATCGAGGCTGCTCTCAAGGGCATGCTCAAGCCGGAGTACGAGGAGGCCCAGCTCGGTACTGCCGAGGTGCGCGAGGTCTTCAAGAGCTCCAAGTTCGGCACCATCGCCGGCTCGCTCGTGCGGTCCGGGGAGATCAGGCGCAACAGCAAGGCGCGCCTGGTCCGAGACGGTGTCGTGGTCGCGGACAACCTGACCGTCGGCTCGTTGCGCCGGTTCAAGGACGACGTGACCGAGGTCCGCGATGGCTACGAGTGCGGCATCGGCCTGGGGTCCTTCAACGACATCAAGGTCGACGACGTGATCGAGACCTTCGAGATACGCGAGAAGCCGCGCGCCTGACCCGTGCGGGAGCAGCAGTGAGATCGTGACCACGATCGAGCTGCTGCTCCCGGGCAGGGTCGGATCAGCACACGCACATCGGGCGCGCCGACCCCGGTGACGGCGGAGCAAGCCGCGGCGCGGACAATGCGCGTTCATGGGGAACGGTCGGGAGCCAAGGGAAAGAGGTGGGCATCGTGGGAGCTCATGAGGCACGGGTGCGCCGACTGGCCGACAGCGTGAAGGTCATCGTGGCTGAGACCCTGGAGATGCGGGTCAAGGATCCGCGCCTCGGTTTCGTCACGATCACCGACGCACGGGTGACCAACGACCTGCGCGAGGCGACGGTCTTCTACACGGTGCTCGGCACCGACGAGGAGCGGGCGGACACCGCGACCGCGCTGGAGTCCGCCAAGGGCATCCTGCGCACCGAGGTGGGTCGCCAGACGGGCGTGCGGCACACGCCGTCACTGACCTTCATCCCCGACGCCCTGCCCGAGAACGCCCTGCATATCGCTGAACTGCTCGCCAAGGCAGCAGCCAACGACGCGGCCGTTGCGGCAGCGGCCGACGGTGCGCAGTACGCCGGGGAGCCCGATCCGTACCGGGCACCGCGCGACGAGTCCGACGACGGGGCCGGGTCGGCCGAGCGGTCGGACAGCTGAGTGTCCGAATCGGCGCCACGACCCGCGACGGGGGACCGGGCCGTAGCCCCGGAGGGGATCGTCATCGTCGACAAGCCGTCGGGCTGGACCTCTCACGATGTCGTGGCCCGGATCCGGCGGTTGGCCGGTACGAAGCGGGTCGGCCACGCGGGCACCCTGGACCCGATGGCGACCGGTGTGCTGGTGGTCGGGGTGGGCCGGGCCACCCGGCTGCTGGGCTACATCAGCGGCGCCGACAAGACCTACGCAGCGAGCATCCGGCTTGGTTGGGCCACCGTCACCGATGATGCGGAGGGTGCGCGCCTGGGCGGGGCAACGGCCCACGAGCTGGCACGCGAGGACCTCGACCGAGGCATCGCCGCCCTCACCGGGCCAATCCTGCAGCGCCCGTCAGCCGTCTCGGCGATCAAGGTCGACGGCCGCAGGTCCCACGAGCGGGTTCGCTCCGGGGAGCAGGTCGAGCTCCCGGAACGGCCCGTGACCGTGAGCCGGTTCGACGTGGGCGATGTTCGCCCCGACGCAGTGGGCGGCTGCGTTGATCTCGACGTCATCGTCGACTGCACCTCGGGAACCTACGTGCGCGCCCTGGCCCGCGACCTCGGAGCCGCCCTGGGCGTGGGCGGGCACCTGACCGCCCTGCGGCGCACCAGGGTGGGCTGCTTCGACCTTGGCCAGGCCCGGACCCTCGAGGAACTCGAAGAGACCTTCGACGTCACCGACATGGCTGCCGCCGCGGCCGCCGCGTTCCCGTCACTGACGCTGACTGCCGCCGACGCCAACGCGGTTCGGTACGGGCGCGCGATCGAACTCGGCAGCGCGTGGACCCGCTCCGACGCTCCCGCGCCGCCGCACGCACTCTTCGCGGTGGACGGGGAGTTCCTCGCGCTGGCCCGACCCCGGCCCGACGACTCGACGGAGTACCTGGCGGTCTTCTCCCAGCCCTAGGCACCCGTCGTGGTCGTTGATTCGGCCCATCCAGTGCGCCGGATCGACTACCACGACGGTGCTTGTGCGCGGATGTCCCCCGGTCGGACGCGGGGCGCTCAGATCTGTGCCGACCCTGACTGGACCTCGCGCATCCACGCGGTGAGGTCATCGGGCTGGCGGGGGAGCGCCGCCGAGAGGTTCACCGGGCCGTTGGCCGTCACCTGGATGTCATCCTCGATGCGCACGCTGATCCCACGGAACTCCGCGGGCACCGACAGGTCGTTGGGCTGGAAGTACAGGCCTGGCTCGACGGTCAGGACATGGTTCACGCCCAGCGGGCCGTGCATGTAGGCCTCCTCACGGGCCAGTGCACAGTCATGCACGTCCAGGCCGAGGCTGTGCGAGACCCCGTGCAGGGTCCAGCGCCGGTGGTGACCTGCCCCCGGGGCCTCCGGGTCGTCGCCGCACGAGACCTCCGGGGTGACATCGAGCAACCCCCACGAGCGAAGGTGCTCGGACAGCACCCGCATGCACGCCCGATTCGCCGCCAGGAAGTCGTTGCCCACCTGGCACTCGGCGATACCCGCCTGCTGTGCCTCCAGCACGGCCTCGTAGACCTTGCGCTGCGTGGCCGACCACTGACCGCTCAGCGGAAAGGTCCGGGTCACGTCGGCGGTGTGGATCTCGTCAGTCTCCACACCCATGTCGGCCAGGAGCAGGTCCCCGGAGCGAAGCTGGCCGTTGTTGCGCCACCAGTGCAGCGTCGTGCCGTTCGCACCGGACCCGACGATGGACGTGTAGCCGACGTCGTTGCCCTCGAGCCGCGCCCGCCGCCAGAACGTCCCCTCGAGCCAGCGCTCGCCGCGGACCGGTCGGTCGAGGACCACCGGGATCTCACGGACGACGTCGGCGAAGCCGCGGGCAGTGGCGTCACACGCATGCTGCAGACGCGAGATCTCCCAGTCGTCCTTGGCCAGACGCAGCTCATCGATGACCGCAGCAAGCTTGTCACCGACGCCGCGGGGGAGCAGCGGGTCGACGAGGGGGTCATAGCCCAGCAGGACGGCGCACTCCTCATCGCGCCAGTCCTCGAGCTCCCGGGGCAGTTCGCTCAGGGGGCGCGTGGAGATCGCCAGGACCGCGGCGGTCTCGGCAGGGCTCGGGGCGTTGCCCACCCAGATCGCGCCGAACTGGTGGTCGGTGAAGTACCCCTCGGTCCCGGCCCGGTGGTAGTCGCGGACGAACAGGATGGCGTCGTGGCCGGACTCGTCACGACGGGGCACCATGACCAGCACCGCACCCTCCACCGTCTCGCCGGTGAGCCACACGAAGGCTGAGGACGCGCGGAACGGGTACTGCGTGTCGTTGGCGCGGCTCTTCAGCTGACCCGACGGGATCACGATGAGCTGGCCTGCGAAGTGCGCGGAGAGGGCCGCGCGCCGACGTGCCGTCTGTGCCGAGACCCCGGATCCGTGGGCGGGGTGCGTCATCGTCGGGGACGGTGCCCAGTCCTGGCCAAGCCAGTCGACGAGCTGGCGGCTCATTGCAGGGCGCTTGCGGACCGGGGAGGGCGTGAGTTCGGGCTCGTCGCCGGAGTGCGTGGTGGGCGTGACGTCATCGGCTGTCATGCCTGACGAGTGTAGGCGGCCGACAGCCTGCCGGCTGAGCCACCGAGCGATCTCCGCGCCGGAGTGGAGCTCGCCGTCGGATTCCGCCCTCGCAACACGGACGTGGCAGGGTATGAGCATGCATGTGTGGCGTGGGTGCGAGCAGGTCCCAGCGGACCTGGCACCCACGTCAGTCACGATCGGCACGTTCGACGGAGTGCATCGGGGCCATCGAGTCCTGATCGATCGGGTCGTCGCCGACCGGGCCAGGGGGCTGCTGCCTGTCGCCGTCACCTTCGACCCGCATCCGCTCGCCGTGATCCGCCCCGACATCGCGCCCTTGCTGCTGACCTCGATGGAGCATCGCTTCGAGTTGTTCGAGCGCGAGGGTCTCGGGGGAGTCCTGGCCATCCAGTTCACGCCCGAGCTCGCGGCCGAGTCGGCTGAGCGGTTCGCGACGCGGGTTCTCGCCGAGACGCTGAACGCCGAGCATGTGGTCGTGGGACGCAACTTCAGGTTCGGCCACCGGGCTGCCGGTGATGTCGTCCTGCTGGCTGAGCTGGGGCGCGAGTTGGGCTTCACCGTGCGGGTCGTCGATCTTGAACCGCTGGATGGCGCGGTGCCGGCCGGGCATCACCTGAGCAGCGTGGGCATGACCGCAGGGCACTCGACAGTCCACGACGGGGCGCCCGTGGAGGACCCACAGGGCCCCCCTGCCGTGTCCTCCACGGCCATCCGGGCTCTCGTCGCATCGGGGGACGTCGAGGGCGCAGAAGCGGCCCTGGGACGCCCGCACCGGCTCACCGGGGTCGTGGCCCGGGGTGACCGACGCGGACGTGAGCTGGGCTACCCGACAGCGAACCTCGAGGTCCCGGTTGGGATGGCGGTGCCAGCTGACGGGGTCTACGCCGCACGCTTCCGAACGTCGGGGGAGCCCGACCGCTGGCGGCCGGCGGCCGTGTCCGTGGGAACCAATCCGACCTTCGCCGGTCAGACCCGCCGCGTCGAGGCCTACGTGCTCGATGCTCCCGAGGGCTACGACGTGTACGGCCACGCGGCGGACCTCGAGTTCGTCGCACTCCTGAGGGGCATGGTGCGGTTCAACTCCGTGGCTGCTCTCATCGAGCAGATGGCCGTCGATGTCACGCAGGCCAGGGTGCTGCTCGACGCGTAGCAGTTCGGGGGTGTTCCCGGCCCGGGGCGAAGGAAGCGCTGCGCCCGGCGGCGATCATCCCGCCAGCCGAGAGGTCGTTGTTGCCGGTCTCCCCCGTTCGCAGGAAGGGCGAGACACCGGAGGGTGAGTAGTCCGAAGAGCAATCCTCGGTGGCCATGTCCGCGCTGTGCTGATTGGCCGAAGACGCCAAGCTCGTGTTCCAGCGGAGCCTACGGAGGCTCTTCATCCGCGCGCCCCCACACTTGCGGGAGGGCCTGCGAGCTTTGTTCTCAGGTGCAGGACCTGGGCCTCGAGGTTGAATGGCGGGCCCTCGTATGGAGCGATTCTGGATCGGCACCGCCTGGACGCCGTTGTGCCCGATCCCGGGGGTCCGGGACCGGGCACAACCGGTCATCAGGTCAGGCGCTGGGGCTCAGGGACCCGCCTGCCTCTGCTCACCCGTTCTCGCGGCGGCGCCGTCCGAAGGTGACCATCAGTCCACCTGCCAGGATGGCCAGCAGAGCGGCCGCCACGATGTTGCCGACGCTGCCGGCGCCGGTCTCAGGCAACTTCGGACCCGGCGGCACCTTGGTGTTGGTGACCGTGACCGTGATCGGGGAGTCCCCGACCACAGCCGGGCTGGGCGCGATTGATGTGAGCGTCCAGCCCGCGGGGACCTCCGGCTCGGTGACCGAACAGCTGATCCCCGTCGGGATCCCGGTCACCGTGTCGGTCCAGAGCTGGATCACAGCCCCGGCCAGCGGTTCCTTGGTGGTCTTGTCGACCTTCAACCCCTCGTTCGCACCCGGCTTCTGCGGGTTGGCGAACGTGAGCTTCACGGTGCCTCCGTTCAGGGCGGCGTCGATCGTCACCGTGCCCTGGATGGCCGGATCACTGAGCTCGTACCCGGTCGGCGCAGTGACCTCCTGGACGAAGTACGTACCGAACGCCAGACCACTGAACGTAACCTTGCCGTCGGCCCCAGTCGTCTTCGGATCACCGATCGTCTTGCCAGGCGCACCGCCCTTGTCGGTCCAGAGCTGGAACACCGCCCCGGCCAACGGAT
>JAQBEX010000004.1:0-8811 GCA_032123675.1 Actinomycetes bacterium | reverse complement strand
GCGTGGCTCAGCTGACTCCTGCGAAGGAGACGCCGGTCAGGTCGGCCACGTCGCGCTTCCAAGTCGTGAGGTCCTGCGCCGCGAAGCCGTTCAGGTGGTCGTGGCCGCATGCGCGGGCCAGCACCTGCATCAGCTCGGTGGTGGCGCCCAGGTAGTTCGCCAGACGCCTCGCGGAGGTCTCGACGATCAGGCGTGAGCGGAGGTCCTCGCGCTGGGTGGCGATCCCCACCGGGCAGTTGTTGGTGTGGCAGGCGCGCATTGCTAAGCACCCGACCGCCTGCAGCGCGCTGTTGGAGATGGCCACGGCGTCGGCGCCGAGGGCGAGCGCCTTGACGAAGTCGCTCTCGCGTCGAAGGCCCCCGGTGATGATCAGGGTCACGTCCGTGCGGCCCGGGTGATCCAGGTGCCGGCGGGCTCGAGCCAGGGCCACCATCGTCGGCACCGAGATGTTGTTCTTGAAGATGTCCGGGGCTGCGCCGGTGGCTCCGCCGCGTCCGTCGAGGATCACGTAGTCGGCGGTGGCCGCCAGGGCGAAGTCGAGGTCGTCCTCGATGTGCTGGGCCGACAACTTGAAGCCGATCGGGATCCCACCCGTGGCTTCGCGCACCTCATCGGCGACACGTTGGAAGTCCTTCGGCGTGTGCAGGTCACGGAACGTGGAGGGGCTGATCGCCGGCTCGCCGGGTTCCAGGCCGCGGACCTCGGCGATCCTGGCGCTGACCTTCGTGCCCGGCAGGTGTCCGCCGGTGCCGGTCTTCGCCCCCTGGCCGCCCTTGAAGTGGAATGCCTGGCAGAGCGCGACCTTCTCGAGGCTGAAGCCGAAGCCTGCGGAGGCAAGCTCGTAGAAGTACCGGGAGTTGGCGGTCTGCTCCTCGGGCAGCATCCCGCCCTCACCGGAGCAGATCCCCGTGCCTGCCAGTTCCGCCCCGCGGGCGAGTGCGACCTTCGCCTCCTCGCTCAGGGCCCCGTAGCTCATGTCGCTGACGAAGATCGGGATGTCCAGGTGCAGCGGCCTGGCGGCGCGCGGCCCGATCACCACGTCTGTCCGCACGGCGGCATCATCGAGCAGGGGCTGGCGCGCCAGCTGGGCAGTGAGGATCTGCAGGTCATCCCAGCGGGGGAGCTGGGTGAGCGGGACGCCCATGGCCGAGACCGTGCCGTGGTGGCCGAGCTTGCTCAGGCCGTCGCGCGCGAGCTTCTGGATGTAGCCGGTGTGAGGCTCCTCGGGACTGCCGTGGTGATCGGCGTACAACCCCTGGTAGGCCTCGCGGTTGTAGGGCTGCGGGTTCGCCACGGTCCACGCCGCAATCTCGTCGGGGTCGACCAGGACCGCGTCGTCCTCCTCGTCGACCCAGGCGGTGAACTTCTCCAGTACCTCGGCCGGGTTGTACGCGCTCACGCCGGTCTCGTAGCGGTAGTCCCACCCGTGGACCCCGCAGATCAGGTCCTTGCCGCGGATCTCACCGTCGCAGAGCAGTGCCCCCCGATGCAGGCAGCGGCCGAACAGCACCGAGACCTCGTCGCCGTACCGGATGACGACCAGGTCGACTCCGGCGACCAGGGCGTACGTGGGGCTGCGGTCAGGGAGCTCGCTCCAGGTGGCGACCTTGGCCGCGGGGCTCGTCGTTGGCATGCGTCAGTGGACCACACCTTGCCGGGGGTTGCTCGGCGCGCCGGACCTCGAGGGCCGCGGCCGGGGGTCCTGGCTGTCGGCCTGCACAGCACGGACCAGGGTCCGCAGGCCCACCTGGGCGACTCGCGCGGCCTGATCGGGATCCCTGGACGTCGCGTCCATGATCCCGTCCAGCATGGCCGAGACCACCAGGACGTCGACCTCGGAGCTCAGGTCGGCGCGGAACTCGCCGGTGCGGATCCCCTCGTCGAGGATGGCGGCGATCTGGGAGTTCATCTCCTGCTCATGGGCAGCCAGCCCCGCCCGGGACTCGGCGGACAGGCCATCGGTGATGCGCTGGGACCCATGGCCATGCGAGCCGAGCATCACCACGTGCCGGACGAGCTGGTCGAGCTTGCCGGTGGGGGAGTCGGTGATCGCCAGGGCCGTGCTCAGCATTGCCCTGGCCTCCTCGTTGTGCTGATGGATCGCCGCGGCGAGGATGCTGTCGACGTCGGGGAAGTGGTTGTAGAGGGTCTGGCGGGACACGCCAGCAGCCTTGGCCACGGCGGACATGCTCACCCCGCCGAGGCCGTCGTCACCGATCAGCCCGATCGCGGCTGCGATGATGCGCTGGTCGGTGGGCAGCCCAGCCGGTGCGTCGGCCGGCGAGGGGCTCGGGTCCATGCGGTCACACGTCCTTGCGGTACAGCGAGACGGACAGCGGGATGAACACCACGAGCAGCAGGGCGAGCCAGCCCAGGGTCAGTAGGATCGCATCCCCGGCACCGGTCCCGTTGGCCAAGCCGCGGACCGCATCCGACGCGGTCGAGACGGGCTGGTAGCGCACGAAGGGCTGCAACCACCCCGGCATCGTCTCCGCGGGAGCGAAGGCGGTGCTGGCGAGCATCATCGGGAACAGCCAGAACATCGACAGCATCCCGACCGCATCGGGCCTGCGCACCCTGGCCGCGATCGCTGCTCCCATCCACGAGACCCCGAAGCCCAGCGCGGTGGCCAGCAGGATGGCAGCGACGGCTCCGGACACTGAGCTGAAGCGGTAACCCATCGGGATCGCCACCAGGCAGACGAGCGTGAGGCTGACGACGTTGCGCAGCGCATCAGCCAGGGTGCGCCCGGCGATGACTGCCCCCTGACTCATCGGCAGCGACTTGAACCGATCGATCACGCCCTCGGTCAGGTCAGCCGCAAGCCCCATGCTCGTCTGCTGGGCCCCCTGCAGCGCGGTGATCACCAGGACACCGGGAACGAGGTAGGTCAGGTAGTCGATGTTCGCCCCGGCACCGATCGAGCCACCGAACACGTAGTTGAACAGGACGAGGAAGAACACCCCCATCACCACCGCGAAGGCGAGCATGTCCGGCTGTCGCAGGGTCCGGATCGTGTCCCGCCACAGGACTGAGGTGGTGTCGTGGATCGCCCGCCGTGTGGCCAGCACCGGACTCGGGTCGACCACCAGGCCGAGGGGCCGGGTCATCGTGGTCACCTGCTCAGTCATGGGCGGTTCCTTCGCCGTGGGGGCCGGGCACCGGAGCCCCGTCGGTCGGCTCAGACTCGCGGGCCCCGGTCAGTGCGAGGAACACGTCGTCGAGTGTGGGTCGGCGCAGCTGGAAGTCCGAGATGGGGATCCCCGTGTCCCGCATGTGCGTCAGCAGCGTCAGGGACCTCGCGGGATCAGCACCCACGGGGATGCTCAGCTTCCGCCCGCGCCTGTCGACCGCCATCTCGACGTCAGCGCCGATCGCCTCGATGGCCGTGTCGATGGCTGCCGTGTCCAGCAGTCGGATCTCGAGGACGTCGCGCTCCACGTCCTTCTTGAGCTCGGCGGGGGTGCCCTGGGCCACGATCCGGCCGTGGTCGATCAGCAGGATGTGATCGGCCAGCTGGTCGGCCTCCTCCAGGTACTGGGTCGTCAGGACGATCGCGGTGCCCTGGTCGGCCAGTCCCCGGATCGCGTTCCACAGCTCGGACCTGCTGCGCGGGTCCAGGCCAGCGGTGGGTTCATCCAGGAACAGCGCGGGCGGATCGGCCACCAGTGCGGCGACAACATCCAGGCGTCGCCGTTGACCGCCCGAGTACGTCTCGGCAGGGCGATCTGCGAACTCGGCCATGTCGAACTGGCGGATGAGGGTCTCGGTGCGCCGCCGGCGCTGCGCCCGGGGGAGCTTGTACAGCCGGCCGAACAGCTCCAGGTTCTCCCTGGCAGTGAGCTTCTCGTCGACAGCCGCGGCCTGACCGGCCACGCCGATGAGCTGGCGCACCACGTCGGGCTGGTGGCCGACGTCGTATCCGCCGACCCCAGCCGAGCCGGCATCGATGCTCACCAGGGTGGTCAGCATCTTGATGGTGGTCGTCTTGCCGGCTCCGTTGGGACCCAGGACTCCCACGATCTGGCCTGCGCCCACGGTGAAGCTCACGTCCATCACGGCCCGCACGTCCCCGAAGGACTTCGTGAGGCCGCGCGCTTCAACAACCGGATCCCGCGGCACCTCAACAACGTCGTGCATCGTCATAAGACATAGTGTCCACTAGAATGGACACTGTGTCCAGTCGCGGCCGAGGTCGCTCAGCCCACCATCCCCGTCAGGCGGTCGCGGATGATCCCCTCGGCCTCGGACATGACCCGGTCGATCAGGTCCTGGCAGGTGGGGACGTCGTTGATCAGTCCGGCCACCATCCCGCACGACCACGCACCGGCGTCCATGTCGCCCTCGAGCATGATCCGGGGGTAGACCCCGGCGACCTCGTCGATGATGTCCTCGAACGACAGGTTCGCGCCACGCTCCTTCTCCTTGACCAGGAGTCGCTCCACGGCCGCGTTGGTCATGACCCGCTCGGTGTTGCGCAGTGGTCGCATGACCAGTCGGGTGTCGAGCTCAGAGGCCGCGACGATCGCATCCTTGACCCGCTGGTGGACGGGGGCCTCCTGCGTCGCGATGAAGCGGGTGCCCATGTTGATCCCGTCAGCGCCCATCGCCAGCGAGGCAACGAGGCTGCGTCCATCGGCCTGACCGCCCGAGGCGACGAACGGGATGCTGAGCTCATCGGCCGCCCGCGGGAGCAGGATCATGTTGGGGACGTCATCCTCCCCGGGGTGCCCGCCGCACTCGAAACCGTCGACCGAGACCGCGTCACAGCCGATGGACTGGGCCTTCAGCGCGTGCCGGACCGACGTGCACTTGTGGATCACCGTGACCCCGGCCCCCTTGAGCACCGGAAGCACCGCCTCCGGGTTGCGTCCCGCGGTCTCGACCACCGGCACGCCGCCCTCGAGGATCGCCCGCACGTAGCCCGGGTAGTCCGGGGCGGCGACGGTCGGCAGGAAGGTCAGGTTCACGCCGAACGGCTTGTCGGTCAGCTCCCGGCATCGCGCGATCTCCTTGGCCAGGTCCTCGGGACTCCGCTGGGTCAGTCCGGTGATGATCCCCAGCCCGCCCGCGTTGGACACCGCGGCGGCCAGCTCGGCGAACCCGACGTAGTGCATGCCGCCCTGGATGATCGGGTGCTCGATGCCGAGCAGTTCGGTGATGCGGGTCCTCATGGGCGCAGCCCCTTCCGTCGTGGGCCCGGGTGGCAGGCCGGTTCAGGCCGAGTCCGGGAGAGTGCCTCGATGCTATCGACGCCCCCGGACGGGCTCAGAGGGCCCTCGGCGGCACCTCGTCCAGCCGGACCGGAGATCGGCCCGGCTGGGCTCCCGGAGGGCCTGAATCGCCGCTCAGGCGTAGCCCTCGCGGTACGTCGGGTACTCCGGCGCCCAGCCCGTCGCCCGCAGTCGGGCGTTCGAGAGCCGCCTGCCCGTCGCCCGGGCCGGATCGGGGGCTGTGGGTGTGGGCGCATCCAGGCCGCGGGCGACGTGTGTGGCCACGTCACCGAGCAGGGCGGGCTCATCGTCAGTGCCCACGTAGAGCGGGCCGGGAGCCTGCGAGCGCGTGAGCAGGTGGACGACCGCCGCGGCTGCGTCACTGCGGTGGATCCGGTTGGTCCATCGATTCGGATCCGGGGTGTTCCCGGCGAGCACCTGCTCGCTCAGCCGGGCCGAGTCGCGGTCATAGAGGCCTGAGAGCCGCAGCACGGTGCCGTGCGGGAGTTGCTCGGTGAAGAGCCGCTCGGCAGCCCACAGCATCCGACCCGGCCCGTCCGACGGGCGCACGCGCGTGTCCTCGTCGGCCACGATCCCGTCCGGCTGGGAGCCGAACACCGCGGTGGAGGAGACCAGCACGGCACGCCCGGGCACGTGGCCGGCCCGACTCAGCGCATCGAGCGCACGGGCCAATCCGTCGACGTAGGTCGCCCGGTAGGCCTCCTCGGTTCGGGGCCGGGCCGTCAGCGCCACGACCAGGTGACCCAGGTCGAGGCCGGGCAGCCGGGGAAGCTCCCGGGTGAGGTCCGCAGACAGTCCCTGGAGCGGCGTGGGCACCAGCTCCGCCCGGCGGCGGATCCCGAGCACCGTGTGCCCGCGCGCGGCCAGCCTGAGGCCGATGTCGGCACCGAGCCGGCCGCAACCGACGAGCACAACGTCAGGGTCCATGTGGCCGAGGGTAGTGACCCTCGGCCATGGGACCAGCGATCCGGTGGGCCGATCGTCCGGCCGCGGGGCAGCCGAGGGGCATGTTCTGTGCCCGTCGCCGCCTGGAGGTGGCCAGCGCCGGGCGGTCAGCACCGGGACGTCGGCACCGGGACGTCGGCACTGGGCCTCGGCACCGACGGCGACCGGGCACGCGACACCACGGCGCCTGGTGGGAGCATCGGATCAGCACACCTCGTGCGACCTCCGGGAGGACCCACATGGGCAAGGGCAAGAAGCACAACAAGCCGACGGGTACCAGCGAGACGGCGCAGAAGAAGCTGTCCACGAAGGAGTACGAGGCCCAGATGCAGCGGCTGCAGGGCGAGTTGGTGGCGCTGCAGCAATGGGTCATCGAGACCGGTGCCAAGATCTGCATCGTCTTCGAGGGGCTGGACTCCGCCGGGAAGGGCGGCACGATCCGGCGCATCACCGAGCGGACGAGCCCGCGGGTGTTCAAGCACGTTGCGCTGCCGACCCCCACTGAGCGGGAGAAGTCGCAGATGTACATCCAGAGGTACATCACGCACTTCCCGGCTGCCGGGGAGGTCGTGATCTTCGACCGCAGCTGGTACAACCGGGCCGGGGTGGAGCCGGTGATGGGCTACTGCACGCAGGCTGAGACCGACGGCTTCCTCGAGGTGGTGCCGTCCTTCGAGAGGGCGATGGTCGAATCGGGGATCATCCTGATCAAGTACTGGCTGAACGTGAACGTCGAGGAGCAGACCAGGCGGCTGTCGAACCGGATCGACGATCCCCGCAAGGTCTGGAAGCTCTCGCCGACGGACCTGAAGTCCTACAGCAAGCACTACGACTACTGCCGGGCGCGCGACACCATGCTGCACCTGACCGACACCTCATGGGCCCCCTGGTGGGTGGTGGACAACAACAACAAGAAGCGCGGGCGGCTCAACGTCATCTCCCACCTGCTCACGCAGATCCCCTACACGCCGCTGGAGCCCTCGGACGTGAAGATGCCGAAGGCCCCGAAGCCCGACGGGTACGTGGCGCCGAACCTGCCGCTGCACTACGTGCCGACGGCGTTCTGAGGCCCGTGCCCCGCGACCCCCGGCCTCCTGCTGGGGGTCCGGTGGTCGACGGGGCTCGGCCCGTGATTAGGGTCTTGTGTCGGGTCGCGCAACACGGCGCCGCCCGCCCTCGCAGCCAAGGACACGACGCATGAGCGACCTGATCAGCTACCAGCTCGACGATGGCATTGCCACCCTGACCCTGGACAACGGCAAGGTGAACGCCATCTCACCGGAGGTCCTCGAGGCCTTCAACGCTGCACTGGACCAGGCAACGGCCGACGGCGCCGTGGTGATCATCACCGGGCAACCGGGGATCCTGTCGGGTGGCTACGACCTGAAGGTGATGACCTCCGGCCCGCAGAACGCCATCGACCTGGTCGCTGCGGGCTCGACCCTGGCTCGCCGGATGCTGGCGCACCCCTACCCGATCGTCGTCGCCTGCACCGGGCACGCCGTGGCCAAGGGCGCGTTCATCCTGCTGTCCGCGGACTACCGGGTGGGTGTTGAGGGGCCGTTCAAGATCGGGCTCAACGAGGTGCAGATCGGCATGACGATGCACCACGTGGGCATCGAGCTCGCACGCGATCGCCTGCGCAAGTCGTACTTCAACCGGTCAGTGATCAACGCCGAGATGTTCGACCCGCAGGAGGCGCTGCAGGCGGGGTTCCTCGACGCCGTCGTGGCGCCCGAGTCGTTGATGACCGCCGCCCGGGCGATGGCCGAGCAGTTGACGAAGGTCAACCTGCCGGCGCACGCGAAGACCAAGGTCAAGGCCCGCAAGGGGCTCCTGGATACGCTGGACGCCGCCATCGAGTTGGACAAGACGCCCATCTGGTAGCCGGGCTGGATCTGGTAGCCGGGCTGGATCTGGTGGCCGGGCTGGAGGGCGGCCGGCTGGGACTGGTGGCCGGCTGGGACCGGCGGCCCAGGTAGCCGGCCTGAAGGGCGGCTACGTACGGGCCTGTCTCCTACCCGCGGGTCACAGGTAGCGCCGACCGCCGGCGAACTCGCGTGCCCAGAGCCCCGAGGTGATCGACGAGATCTGCACCGGCTGGCCGGTCCGGGGGGAGTGGATCATCCGTCCACGACCGGCGTAGATGCCGACGTGATGGATCGACCCGGCTGCGGTGCGGAAGAAGACGAGGTCGCCCCTGCGCAGGTTGGAGCGCTTCTTCACCGCCCTGCCAGCGCCGAACTGGGGAGTGGCATCGCGAGGAATCGTGACGCCGAACTGCGCGTAGATCGCATGGGTGAAGCCCGAGCAGTCGAAGCCGAAGCCGGACGTGCCGCCCCACAGGTACGCCAGGCCGAGGAACCTCCGCGCCTCGGAGACGACAGCCGATCGCGTGGCTGGCTGCGCGGCGGCCCCCGGCGCGCCCACTGCCACGCGCTTGGCCGAGAGCCACAGCGTGCGGCCGTCAGGGCCGGCGACGGATACGGCGCGCTTGCGGGTGCGCACGACTGGAAGCCTGGTGCCGTAGGAGAGCTTGACCACCCGAGTCGTGCGGGCCTTGTCCTGGTAGGCCCACGCCTTGCGCTTGGTCACGGTCGCCTCCGAGGTGGTGGCCGCTTCCGGCGCTTGC
>JAQBEX010000003.1:0-20001 GCA_032123675.1 Actinomycetes bacterium | reverse complement strand
CTCCGCCCCGCGCCGGCCCGCCCCGACCCGACCCCGCCCGACCCCAGCCGCCCCGCCCGCCCCGACCCGACCAGCTCACCTCGCGCGTCCTGAGGCCCCGCCACGCGCCGGTAGAATCGTCGGTTGTGGCTCTCTCCATCGGCATCGTCGGACTGCCCAACGTCGGCAAGTCCACCCTCTTCAACGCGCTGACCCGCAACAACGTGCTGGCAGCCAACTACCCGTTCGCGACCATCGAGCCGAACACGGGGGTCGTCGGGGTGCCCGATGCTCGGCTCGAGGTGTTGGCCGGGATCTTCGGCTCAGCCAAGATCCTGCCGGCCACCGTGATGTTCGTCGACATCGCCGGGATCGTGAAGGGCGCGAGCGAGGGTGCCGGGCTCGGCAACAAGTTCCTGTCCCACATCCGTGAGTCGGACGCGATCTGCCAGGTCATCCGGGTGTTCACGGACCCCGATGTGGTGCATGTCGACGGCAACGTCTCGCCCAAGGACGACATCGAGGTCATCAACCTCGAATTGATCCTGGCCGACCTGCAGACCCTGGAGAAGGCGATCCCGCGCCTGCAGAAGGAGGCCCGGATCAACAAGGACCGGGCCAGTGCCCTGGTGGCGGCCGAGGAGGCCAAGGCCGTGCTCGAGTCGGGGAAGACGGTGTTCGCGGCCGGCCTGGACCCCGAACCCCTGCGCGAACTGTTCCTGCTCACCGCCAAGCCGTTCCTGTACGTGTTCAACGTCGATGCCGATGAACTCGCCGACGACGTGATGCGTGCTGAGCTGTCCGCGCTGGTTGCGCCCGCCGAAGCGGTGTTCCTCGATGCCAAGACCGAGGCCGACCTGATCGAGCTCGACGAAGCTGAGGCCCTCGAGCTGCTGCAGTCCATCGGGCAGGAGGAGAGCGGCCTGACCCAGTTGGCGCACGTCGGGTTCGACACCCTCGGGCTGCAGACCTATCTGACCGCCGGTCCCAAGGAGTCCCGCGCCTGGACGATCCCGAAGGGTGCCACCGCGCCTGAGGCAGCAGGTGTGATCCACACCGACTTCCAGAAGGGCTTCATCAAGGCCGAGGTCGTCTCGTTCGCCGACCTGGTCGACGCCGGGTCCATGGCCGACGCGAAGTCCCGCGGGAAGGTCCGCATCGAGGGCAAGGACTACGTCATGCACGATGGCGACGTGGTGGAGTTCCGCTTCAACGTGTAGCCCCGAGCGGCACACGGCCGGATGTGGACGTCAATCCTCAGTCGTCCACTGCGAACAGCTCGACGAACCGCCCCAGGAAGTTGGGGGTATGCGTGACACCGCTGGCGTGGGCGGCGGCGATGATGTCATCGGCCTCGTGGGGCTCGAAGTAGCCGGCGTGCTTGTAGGTCTCGACCCGCGTGGCCAAGCCGTCGAGGTCGAGCTCGGGATGGAACTGGGTCGCGTACGCCCGCGTGCCGACGCGGAACGCCTGCACCGGGCACCGCGAGGACGACGCGAGGTTCACCGCGTGTGGCGGTAGGCGGCGGATGGCCTCCTTGTGGCCGCCGTACGCTCCGAACGTGTCGCCAGCGATCCCCATGAGCGGGTCACGGGTACCCGCCTCGGTCAGGGAGATGGTGACAGCCCCGACCGGCTCGCCGTATCGACGATCGACGTCCGCGCCCTGGTGGCGGCCCAGCGTGCCGATCCCGTAGCACGCGCCGAGGAACGGGACCTCGCGGGCGAGGATGTCGTCGAGCAACCCGGCGAGGTCGGCCTCGACGCGGCGCTGGGTGGGCGACTTCCGGTCCTCGGCGTCGCTGACCTGGTACGGACCGCCGCCGAGCACGATGCCGGACCACTGATCCAGATCGACCGCGCCCAGCGGGCGCTGCTCCAGGCGGATGCGGCGGAACTGCGGCTCATCGAGGCCGGAGCACCGGAGCATCGCGGCGTACTCGTCGTCGGCTGCGACGTCCTCGGGGCGGATTCCGAGCAGCAGGAACGGCTTCACGACCCGAACCCTAGCGCCGGGCCGGTCTGGTCCCTTCCCCCTGACGCCACTACGTCAGGGGGCGCACCCGAATCGGCCGGACGGCTCACTCGATCGGAGCCAGCCGCTGGCCCATGTTCATGCCGTTGGCGTCCACCAGAACGGGAGTCGGCAGGGCGCCCGGGGTCGTGTTCTCGATCGGTGCGATTCGCCGGCCGAGGTTCATGCCGTTGGCGTCCACCGCGCCTGGGGCTTGCGGGGTGACGACTGGGGCCGACAGGGTGCCGGGGGTCGTGTTCTCGATGGGTGCGATCCGCCGGCCGAGGTTCATGCCGTTGGCGTCCACCGGGCCGGCGGTCACCGTCGTGGCCACGATCGGCGCAGCGGTCACCTCCGTCTGGCCATGGGCCCAGTAGCCGGCTCCGAATCCGACTGTCAGGCCCAACGCCCCGGCGATGAGCCCCACGTACAGAGGCTTCCTGGACTTCGGCTCAGACGGTGCCTGGCGATCGTGCGTCGGCATCTTCCATGAGGCCTCAAGACCCTCGTGGTGCTCCTCGGTGAGGACCTCGGGGACGAGCGGGGCGTCCGGCGTGGGCTTCTGTGTTGCGTCCGGCGTGATCTTCTGTGTTGTTGTCATGGCTCTCACTTCCTTCCACTTCCATGTTCTCCCTGCGGCTGGGACGCAGGCATCCGTCGGACTACTGGGATCTGGCCAGGCGCCCTCACGGACACCTCGGTGGATAGCGTGGAAGCGTGATCGAGGGCCGGGATCGCGAGTTGGCCGCGCTTGAGGCCGCGCTCGGCTCTGACCGGGACGAGCGTAGGCAGCCGGTGCTCCTGGTCGGCGAGGCGGGCATGGGGAAGACCGCCCTGCTCGATGCGCTCGCCCGCGGTGCCCGGCGGCGTGGGATCCGCGTCGTGCGTGTCGGCGCCGCCCAGGGGGTCGGGGCGAGCCCGTTCGCCGTCGTTGCGGACATCGCCCGTGGACTCTCCGACGTGCTCAACCTGCTGCCGCCGGATGAGGCCGGTGCGCTTCGCTCGCCACCGCGAACCTCGGCGAGCTCGGGCGAGGTCCCGTCGGCGCTGCTGCACCTCCTGGCCGAGGCGGCGCACCTCCAGCGGCTGCTGCTGCTCATCGACGACATCCACTGGGCCGACCGAGGGTCGCTGGACGCCCTCTCGCTCGCCGTGGCTCGACTCGGATGCGAGCGCGTGGACGTCGTGGTCGCTGCCCGTCCACGCCCAGCTCTGGATCCGCGGATCCGGGCGTGGACCAGGCTCGACGTGGGACCGCTCGACCTTGACGCAGCTGTGAGCCTTCTTCGGTCCGCGCTGCCGGCAGGGATTGTGCCGTCCGGCAACCAGTCGAGGAGGGTCGTGACGGCGCTCGGTCGATGCCCGCTGGCGATCGTCGAGTCCACCCGACTGCTGTCCGCGGGCGAGCTGATCGGAGCCGCCCCCCTGCCTGATCCGCTGCCCCTCGATGATCGGCTCTTGGCTGAATGGGGCGGCACGTGGGCAGGCCTGCCCGACCCCATCCGCACGGCGGTCCTCGTGCTGTGTGTCGCCGGGGGCTCTGGAGCTGCCTTGGTGGCCGCTGTTCTTGCCGACCTCGGGCTCAGCCCGGACGACCTGGACCCCTTCGCGGCGCAGCGATTGCTTGTCCGGTCGGTCGACTCCACGGCTGAGCATGCCGACCTGGCTCACCCTCTGATCCGCGACGCGGTGCTGCGTGCAGCCGGACCAGCCGCCGTGCGCGCGATGCACAGGCGCGCGGCACGGTGTGCCGAGCAGCTCGAGCTGGCGCCGTCGGTCGTGATCGCTCAGCTGGAGGCGGGGGCCTCCCCCGGGGATCGTGCGGCCATCAGCGAGCTGCTCGCCCAAGCCGATCGTGCCCTGGCCGACGAGCTCGGCGAGCCCGCCGCCCACGCCCTGCTCGCGGCGGCATCCCTCACTCTGGAAACGCGGGAGCGGAGCCATCTCGCTGCCCGGGCTGCCCGGGTGCTGCTTGACTCGTCGCTGGGAGAGCTCGACACCGCGCGGATCCTGCAATTGGTCGACCTGAACGTCCTGGTTCCTCAGGAGCGCCTGACGGTCGAGTGGTTGCACGCCGAGCAACTCGGCCAGGTCAGCTTGAGCCAGCACCAGGCGGCCTTGGAGGTCGCGATCGCGCACGCGGTCGAACTTGACAGCCCGGAAACCGCCTGGATGCTGTGGAGTGCGGTCAACACCGCGTTCGCCGTCGAGGATGGGAAGTCCGCGATGCGGCACGCGGCCTCCCTGCGCGACTTGGCGGGTCGGGCCGGCCTCGAGCATTCCGGACACTTCCCCGCCTGGGCGTGCCGTGCTGTGCATGCCGTCACCCTGTTCCAGGTCGGTGACGTGGCGGCGGCCGATGGGGCGCTGAGCGCTGCGCGCCAGGAGTCCCGGAGCTGGGGTCCGGCGCCCGACGTGGCACTGGAGGAGTTGCTGGCGGCCCTGGTGATCGACTTCATCATGGGGGACCTGGATCCGCGGATAGATGTGCGGCTCCAGGAGCCGGCGCGCAGGGGCCTTGGCCGCGAGACCATGTCGTTCGCGAGCGCCGTGCAGGCTCATCGCGCGCTGGGGCGGGCCGAATTCGCGACCGCACGAGCGCTCATCGACGACTCCATCAGCCTGGAGCGGGCCTCGGCATTCCAGGGAGTGATCCCGTTCAGGTTGGCCACTGCGGTCCTGATCGATGCGCACATCGGCGACCACGCCGCCCTGGCGCGGGAGGTCGCTGAGATGCGGGACCTGTGTCGCGACATCGGTTGGATCCAGCTCATCGCCACCGCCGACCGCGCTGAGGGGCTCCAGGCGCTGGGCGACGGGCAACTGGAGACCGCCCTGACCAGGCTTGAGCCCCTGGCTGAGGACCGGCTCCTGGGCTGTGGTCCCTGGGACTCCGTCCCGATGGGTCGGGCTGACCTCGTCGAGGCCCTGGTCCGTTCCGGTGAACGGGACCGCGCCGCAGCGGTGGCGTCCGACCTCACCCGGGTCCTCGGGCCATCGTCGGACCCGATCGCTCAGGCCCTCGTCTGCCGCAGCCGTGGGCTGGTGAACCAGGGTGAGGTCGCCGACAAGGACTTCGTCTGCGCCGTCGCTGATTTCGGGCGCGCTGGTCTTCCCTTCGAGGAGGCGCGGACGCGGCTGCTTCGCGGCGAGTTGCTGCGCCGCGAGCGCCACGTCCACGAGGCCCGCCGGGAGCTGCGCATCGCAGCCGCCGCGTTCGATCGGATGGGAGCCGTCCCCTGGGCCCGGCAGGCCACCGACGAGCTGCGCGCGACCGGCGTCGCGGTACAGCCGCGCACCGCCGATCCGTGGGCGAGCCTGACCCCTCAGGAGCGGCGCGTGGCCGAGGCTGTCGCGGCCGGCGGCTCCGACCGGGAGGTGGCCGCCGAGCTGTTCCTGTCGCACCGGACAGTCAGCTACCACTTGTCCTCGGTCTACCGGAAGCTCGGCGTCACGAACCGCACGGCGTTGTCCAGTCGCTTCGCCGAGTGGACGTCGGCTGGGTCAGGCGTGAAGTGAGACCGATCGGCCGGCCCGCAGGCGCCACCCACCGCAGCTACCCTCTGCATCCGACGGTTCGGCGCCAGCCAGCCGCGCCGATCGGCTACCTCAGGGCCGCCAGGCCGACCAGGAACTCGCCCAGCGCCGCGGCATCCACTGCCACGCGCTGGTAGCCCGGACCGTCCGGCGCAGGAGTGACGAGATCCACCCGGGCCTCCCCGGTGCGCAGGACGAGCGCGTCGACGACCAGCTGGGTGCCGTCGGGGCGTGGCACCCTGTGGATCAGCTGCCAACTCGTGATGGCCTGGGAAGCCGCCGTTCGGACCCCCTCGTCGGTGAGCCCGACCGGGACGGTGCCGTCGCGCGGGATGTCTGCCTGCCCGTCAATCAGGCGGCCGACGATGAGGTCGACCAGGCCCTGCGTGGATACCAGGGCCAGGCGATGCAGCCCCAGTGCGTCCACGCGGTCCACGGCAGCAACCCGCCGGGGGAGCAGCGATATGCCCCATCGCCAGGGCTCGTCGGGTGGCCCCTCGTGGCCACGGCGGATCTCCAGCGTCGCGATGCGCATGTCGACCAGCGCACGGATGAGTCCCAGGTCGCCCACGATGCTGACCACGTCGCCCTGCGGTTCCCGGAACAGCAGCCCGCGGGCTGCCAGGGACCGGACCGCCTCAGCCAGTACCACATCCTCGGACACTGCCAGGGCGGGCACCTCACCGATGACGACGGCCAGTTCGGCCTGTGTGTAGGCACCGAGATCGACTGGTCCGGTCCCGACGAGCTCGGCGAGATCGGCCAACTGCTGGTCCCCGATCGTGCGGGTGATGCGTTCTGAACTCATGTGGGGTTCTCCTCCATCCCGGCGAAGACTGGCCGGGTGCGCACGACCTGAACCGCGGCGCGGACTCTGAGCGTCGACCGCCCGAGCGACAGGGTCCGGTTCTCGGGCTCACCCGGAGTCGGCCACGTGCTGAACCCCGGTGGTTCGGCGTCCACAATCCGAGCCACTGCAGGGCGCAGGACCACGTCCTGGCGGGTCAGCTGCAGGGACCCGAAGAGGCCCGGCCCGAGCTCCTCCTTGAACGGCGCGTCCGGAAGCAGATCCCGTGGGCGCACAGCCTCAGGTGGATCGAAGAGGTCGCCCGCAGGACCGATCGCGGGCACATCAGCGGTGAAGAGACCGACCCAGTCCGCTGCCGGCCCGTCCGCTGCCGGCCCGTCCGCTGCGGCCCCGGTCCCGGCTCCGGTCGCCCCGGTCCCGGCTCCGGACCAGCGCTGTGGGGTGAGCGCGGCCAGACCACGCTCCGCTGCCCGGCCCCCCGTCTGATTGGCCGGACGGAGCACCATCGGACGCGTGTCGACCAGCGTCGAGAGCCCCCATGGACCCACGTTCATACCCGTGAACCGGTAGATGAGGTAGTCGCGCAGGTGGATCAGGTCAGCCACCGTGGGCAGTGCCCCCCAGCGGAATTGGGCAGAGGTGCGCTCCAGCTGGACCCAGGTCCCCATCGGCGCCTTGCCATGCAGCGACTCACGCACGAGCGGCCCGTCGAGGCCGTAGTCCGGTGTCGCCAACTTGTCCACCGATCGGTGATGGCTGGAGATCCGCTTGTGACTCGAGGGGAAGATCCATCGTTCGTACAGCGAGTCGTCACCCACGACCACATGCGCCCCCTTGAGGACGCTGATCAGCTCTGGGATGGACAAGCCGTTCTCGAGGAGGTCGCTCATGACCTGGACCTCCTCGTCGGAGGCGCCGGCCACGGCGGTGGCGAGCTTCGGCGAGAACTGTCCCGCATTCCCGGCGACTCGCACCAACAGCGACAGGCGAATGCGCTCGGAATCCAGTGATCGCTGTGTCGCCGACCCCAGACCAGCCATGTCGTCACCTCACCACACCAGCAGAGCTCAATCGTAGGCCCCCCGTGCAGGGCATGATTGGCCCACGACCGGTCGGAGGTGGTGCATGCAGGCTCCCAGGGTCTCCCTGCGGCTGCGCATGCCGGGCGACCATCGAATGCGCCGCGTCCTGCTCGCGTACGCCCTGTGCGACCTGATCGAGTTCGCCACCTGGATGGCAGTCGTGCTGGTCGCCTATGACCGGGCTGGGCCTGTGGGCGTCGGTGTTGCGTCGCTGGCGATGCTGCTGCCGGCCATCGTGATCGTTCCGCTGATGGCGGGCTTCGGCGACCGGATGCCCCGAGGTCGTGCGCTGTCACTGTCGTATGCCGCCGTCGCAGTCACCTCGCTGGCGATGTGCCTCCTGCTGGTCGCGAGCACCCCTTTCTGGTCGATCCTCGTCGGTGGTGCCGTGCAGACGATCGCTCTGAGCCTTGTGCAGCCGATGCACTACGCGGCGCTGCCGTTCCTCTCGCTGCGCCCGGGTGACCTGGTGGCCGCGAACGGCCTGTCCTCGTTCCTGGACGGAGTCACGCTGTTCCTCGGCTTCGTCCTGGCTGGGCTGGTCACTCAAGTGGTGGGTCCGTGGGCCGTGCTGCTGATCGCCGCGGTCTTCGGGCTGATGGCTGCCCTGCTGACGACTCGGCTGGGGATACCACGAGCTGGGCAGGGCGCCGATGGGCTGGAGGGACTGGGCGAGATCCGGGCTGCGGTACAGGGATTGGCTGCCCTCTGGGGCAACTGGGGTCCGCTGGCACTTCTGGCCCTGCTGGGCTCGACGTTCTTCGTGGACGGGGCCAACGAGCCGCTGACGATCACCTTCAACGCTGAGGTCCTGGGGCTCGGCGACTCCACGGCCGGCTTGCTGGCCGGCGCATATGGGCTCGGCCTGGCCGTTGGTGGGGCCACGCAGGCCGGCATCGCCCACCGCCGCAGTCTGGCCCCGGTGGTCGTGGCCGGCGCGGCCGTCCTGGGCCTCTTCTGGGCGGGTGTTGCCCTGTTGGACTCCCTTGGCCCAGCCGTCGCGCTGCTGGCCCTTGCTGGGGTTGGCGCCTCGATGATCATCGTCTCAGCTCGGACCCTGCTGCAGCGCAGCACGGACAACCTCGTCCTGGCCCGGGTGCTGGCAGTGCAGGAGGGCGTGCAGATGAGCGGGCAGGCACTGGGCGCCCTCGCCGGACCTCTGGCGATCATCCTGCTCGGACCACGCCTGGCCTTCGTTCCCATCGGGCTCCTGGTCATCGCCACGGCCCTGGCCTCGTACGCAATGGTGCGCAAGCTCGAGGAGACGGCAGCCGTCCACCCCCGCGAGGTCAGTCTGATCGCGCAGGTTCCGTTCCTGGCCCCTCTGCCGGCCTACGAGCTGGAGCACCTCGCCCAATCAGCGCTCTGGCGGTCGTTCCCGCAGGGTGCGGTTGTGGTCACCCAGGGCGAGCCGGGGGACGCCTTCTACGTCGTGGCCGGCGGGGAACTCTCCGTGGCAGTCGACGGTCACCGCAAGGAGCACACCCTGACGGTCGGTGCTGGGTTCGGCGAGATCGCGCTCCTGCGCCGGACGCCGCGCACGGCGACGATCACGGCGCTGAGCGATTGCGAGCTGCTGATGATCGGCGCTGCCCAGTTCCTGGCCGCACTCACGGCCAGCGCGAACGGGTCGGTGTTGGCCGACGAGGTGGCGGCCCAGCGGTTGTTCGATGATGAACGCGGAGGATGAGCGTGCTGGGCGCGGCAGGTGCAGCCGGGTCGGGCGCAGCAGGAGCAGCCGGGTCGGGCGCAGCAGGGTCGGCAGGTGCGGCCGGGCAGGGTCGGCAGGGTGCGGCAGGTGCAGCCCGGCCCAGGCGGCGCAGCAGGCTCAGGCCGAGTCAGCGATAATCACCCGCATGGCCGACCTGCTGGCGTACTGCGCTGACCTGCCCGTCCTGTCCGTGCCCGAGGGCGAGGTACTGGTCGCCGAGGGCTCCGAGCCCTCGCGCCTGCTGGTGCTGATCTCCGGTTCCGTGACGATCGAGAAGGACGCCGTCCCGTTCGCGCGCATCGACCATCCCGGTGCCGTGTTCGGCGAGATGTCCTGGGTGCTCGACCGCCCTGCCTCTGCGACTGTCCGTGCTTCGGCGCCGGTCACGGTCCATGTCATGGCGGACCCGCGGACCTTCCTCAACGACCATCCCGGTGCCACGCTGGCCGTGCTGCGGATGACCGCCGCGCGGCTCGAGGGACTCACGCAGTACCTGGTTGACGTGAAGGCCCAGTTCGCGGGCATGGGCGGGCACCTCGGCATGGTCGACCAGATCCTGGACACCCTGGTGCACCACCAGGCCGGCCCGACCAGGACCGGGTCAGTCCGGGACCCGGAGGGCTGAGCCTCAGTCGAGGCTGATCGTCTCCGACTCGAAGACGCCGAACCAGTGGGCGGTGCGCTCCTCGGTGTCGATCGTGACGTTCGGGGGAACGGGGCCGACCTGCTTGCCCGGGTTGAAGACCCACGTCGATCCGAGCTGGGCCCGCCACGACCCACCGTTGGCCCACGGAGCCTGGTGGATGTGCCCGCACAGGACGACGTCGGGCTGGTACTGCTCGATCCACGCGGCCAGTTCGTGGTCGGGGAACTCGCGTCGGCCGTCATTGCACAGCGGCGTGCCGGCAGGGGGTGCGTGGTAGAGCCAGATCCAGGTCGCCGGTCGGTCGACGGCCCCGGCGGCCAACTGGGCGCCCACCTCGTCCCGGGTCAGCGGACCGTCCCACCACGGGCAGATGGTGAACCGGACGTCCTCGATGTCGACGCTGGCACCGTCGGTGAAGATGCCCTCCCCGGCAGCCCGCCGCAGCCAGCCGGCAACCTGCTCGCCGTGCGCTCCCGGCCCGTCGAGATCGTGGTTGCCGGACGCAGCCAGTACCACGGCCTCGTCGGAGAGCGACGCGAGGTACTTGCCCAGGACCACGGACTGCACGTCGATCGGGACGGGGTTGACCACGTCAGCGAGGTCCCCACACAGCGCCACGACCTCGGCGTCCGCGGAGGCGCGCACGAGCCAGTCGTAGTGGGGCAGCCGGTAGTGCAGGTCCGACACGGCAATGATGCGCACGGGATGAGTCTCCCTCACAGGGCTTGAGGCGGCATCCGAAGGGCCGCGCGTGGTGGCCGCCGATCGTTGCGGTGGGCCGGGATGAGCGGGGATTGGCGACCGGGTCGGCGATCGGGTGGGCGACCGGGTCGGCGATCGACGCTCAGGGCAGGTCGAGGACCATGCCCTCGAAGGCGACGCTGGCGAAGCCGCTGCCGCAGAACTGCTCGCGGATCTGGTCCAGGGCCCCGTCGGTGCGATGCGGTCCGTGGTGGAAGAGCACCAATGATCCGGCGTTGGCCTTCTCGGCCAGGGTGATGGCCTCATCGACTGTCGCGTGCCCGTAGTCCACTGCGCGGGGACGTTCGTGGGCCAGGAACTGCGCGTCCTGGATCAGGACGTCGACGCCCTCGAGGGCCTCCATCGCTGCGTCGGTGACGCCTGCGGCCGGCGCGTGGTCGGGCACGTAGGCGAAGGATGCCCCGTCATGATCCACGCGGTACCCGAAGCTGCGGCCGCCCTTGTGGTTGACATCGAAGGCGGTGACGTCGAACCCCTCGGCGACGAAGGGACCAGAGTCGATCGCCTGGAACGACCACGTGCCCTTCAGCCCCTCCGGCGTGATCGGGAAGGCTGGTGGCGACATCATCTGGGCCAGCAGATCGCGGCCGGTGCGGCCCCCCTCGACCGGCAGGAACACATCCACCCGGGCCTCGTCACGGTCGCCGGCAGCGAAGAACGGGATGCCCTGCACGTGGTCCCAGTGCAGGTGGCTCAGCAGGATCGAGCCGTCGAACGCCGCCCCGTCGAGCAGGGGAGTCAGGGTCCGGATCCCCGTGCCCGCGTCGAGGGCGATGACCGGTGCCGAAGCATCGTCGGGCGCCACGACCACGCAGGACGTGTGGCCGCCGTAGCGCACGAAGTCGGGGCCGGGAGCAGGAGTGGATCCACGGACCCCCAGGAAGGTCAGCCGCACGGTCTCTCCTCACAACGGGACGGGGTTCCGCCCTCAGCCGACGCCGGACCTGTGACATTCTAGGGGTCCGCATCCCCCTGCCCTGCCCAGGCCGATTGGACGTCGATGACCGACCTGCGCCGCCACGTCCCACCTGTGGCCCTGACGTGGGATGACGAGGCGCCGGGCGAGCTCTGGAGGGTCGCGGACGGAACGCTGGTCTTCGCCGACGTGTCCGGCTTCACCGCCCTGACGGAGAAGTTGTCGCGACGAGGTCGGATCGGTGCCGAGGAGATCGTCGAGACGCTGAACCGAGTGTTCGGACCGATGCTGCGGATCGCCGGATCACGAGGCGGGGAGCTGCTCAAGTTCGGCGGGGATGCGCTGCTGTTCCTGTTCCGTGGGGACGACCACACGGAACAGGCGTGTGACGCCGCGGTCGAGATGCGCACCGCGCTGCGGCAGGCGGCGGCCGTGCCCACGTCGGTCGGGCGGCTGTCCCTCAAGATGTCCGTCGGCATCCACTCGGGGGACATCCACCTGTTCCTCGTCGGTTCCCCGACCAGGGAGCTGCTCATCCTGGGGCCCGGCGCGACGGCGACCGCCGAGGCGGAGAAGGCGGCCGAGGCCGGCGAGATCGTGGTCAGCCCGCCCACGGCCGCACGGTTGGCCTCCGATGCGGTCCGGCCGCGCCCGGACGGCGAGCTCCTGCTGCGTCGGCGCTCGGCGCACTCGGCAGCCGGCGACACCGTCCTCGTGCCGGAGGTCGACCGCGAGCGCCTGCTCGGATTGTTCCCGCAGTCCCTGGGGGAGTACCTCGACCCGGGGATCCCCGATCCGGAGCACCGCAGCGTCAGCATCGCGTTCATCAAGTTCTCCGGCACCGATGCGCTGCTGGCGGGGCCGGGCCCCGATGCGCTCGCTGAGGCGCTGCATCGGACCGTCAGCATCGTCGAGGAGGCGTTGGAGCCGGAGGGGATCAGCCTGCTGGCCACCGACCTCGACAGCAACGGTGGCAAGTTCTTCCTGGGCTCGGGGATCCCGCGCGCCTTCGACGACAACGAGGGTCGCATGCTGCGTGCCCTGCGCCGGATCGCCGACGCCGACTCGCCACTGTCCCTGCAGTTGGGCATCAACCGCGGGCATGTCTTCGCTGCGGAGGTCGGGATCCCCGAGCGTGGCGCGTACACGGGGATGGGCGACACGACCAACACCGCAGCGCGGATCATGTCCAAGGCGCCAGCGGGGAAGCTGTATGCCCACCCCGCCGTCCTCGAGCACTCGCGCACGCGCTTCGAGGTGACCCCCGCTGGCCCGTTCCCGATGAAGGGCAAGGCCGTCCCGCTGCTGGTGTACGAGGTGGGCGAGGAGCTCGGCACCCGCGAGGAGGCCACGGCCGAGGCGCGCCTGCCGTTCCTGGGCCGCGACGAGGAGATCGCGGCGGTCCGCGATGCCCTGACCGAGGCGCTGTCCGGATCCGGTGGCGTGATCACCATCAGCGGTGCCACCGGCATGGGCAAGACCCGGCTGCTGCTGGAGGCCCTCGAGGGTGCCTCGGTCGATCACACGGTGGTGGTCCGTGCCGAGCCGTATGGCGCGGCCAGTGCCTACCGCGTGTTCCGGGATCCGGCACGACGGTTGCTGGGCATCGAGCGGGGCGAGCCCGAGGTGATGGGCCGGGCCCTGCTCTCGGTGCTGGGCCGGATCGCTCCGGATCTCCTGCCGATGGCGCCACTGCTCGCTGACCTGGTGCAGGTCGACGTGCCCAGCACGCCGGAGGTCGACCAGCTCGACCCCCAGTACCGCCCGGACCGGCTCGCCGATGCGGTGGTCCGCCTGATGGATCAGACCCTGCCCGGGCGCATCCTCGTGGTCGCGGAGGAGGCGCACTGGGCAGATGCGGCATCAGCCCGGCTGCTGGAGCGGATCGGGATCGCTTCGGAGGGCCGGCCGTGGGCCGTCGTGGCGGTCCGCCGACCGGATCCCGGTGGCTTCGCTCCCGGATCCGGCACGCGAGTGACCCTGCCACCGCTGCCGCCCGAGGTGATCGAGGCGCTGGTCATCGCCGCCACGGAGTCGACGCCGCTGCGCCCGCATGAGATCGCGGCTGTGGTCGACCGGGCCGAGGGCAACCCGCTGTACGTCGAGGAGGTCACGCGCGTGGCCCTCGACGTGGGATCGCTGGAGGCGCTTCCCGAGTCCGTGGGCGCTGCGATGAGTGCCCAGATCGACCTGCTGCCACCGCACGCGCGGCGGATCCTGCGGTACTGCGCAGTGCTTGGGCGCAGCTTCCGAGTCGAGGTGCTGCGCAGGACGTTGCAGGAGGACGGCCTGACGGTCGATCCCGCAGACATCGCGGGGCTTGCCGGGTTCCTCGAGCCCGATGGGCCGGACCGCATGCGGTTCCGAAACAGCCTGGTGCGCGACGCCGCCTACGAGGGGCTCGCCTACAAGATCCGGGCCAAGCTGCACCGGGCTGCCGGCGGCACGCTGGAGCGGATGAGCACCGACCTCGACGCGGACGCACCCACCCTTGCGCTGCACTTCTGGCGGGCGGGTGATGCCGAGCGCACATGGCTCTACGCCCAGAAGGCCGGGGCGGAGGCCCGGCTGGCCTACGCGAACGTCGACGCCGCCGAGCAGTACGAGCGGGCGCTCGAGGTCAGCCGCCGGGTGCCTGGCATCTCCGATGTCGAGCGCGCCCGGACCTGGGCGGTCCTCGGTGATCTCCGCGAGCTCGCCGGTGTGCTGGACGGCTCCATCGACGCCTACCGCCGGGCGGCCGAGCTCACCGACGACCCGGTGGCGCGCGCGGAGATCATGGCGCGCCGTGCCCGCGTGCACAGCCGTGCCGGCGCCCCGGGTACCGCGGTGCGGACCATCTCTGCTGCGCGGAAGCTGCTCGCAGTGTCGTCTGATGGGGCGGCCGCTGATGAGGCGCTCCGGGTAGGAGTCCGGCTCGACTACCTGATGGCCGTGGCCCGGCTGGGCCAGGAGAAGCCCCGTGAGGGACTCGAGTGGGCCGATCGCGCGATTGAGTCGGCGCGCGAGATCGACGACTGGTCGACGCTCATCAGGGCCCTGAACGCCATGGACTTCGCCGAGCAGGCGTTGGGCAGGAGCGGCATCGGTGAGCACACGCGCGAGGCCCTGGAGATCGCCATGGCCCACGGAGATGCACCGCAGGAGTCAGTTGCCCGCGCGAACCTCGGGGTGCTGGCCTTCTACGCGGGGCGGTGGGCCGAGGCCGTGGAGTGGCTGACCTCCAGCAGCAGGGTCGCGATCGAGGCAGGCAACGACTTCGGTGCCGCTGAGACTGACCTGACCTATGCCGACATCCTCATCCACCAGGGCCAGTTGGAGGAGGCCGAGGTGGTTCTGCGCAACGCGTCCCGGGTGCTTCGCGCGACGGGGATTGAAGACTTCGCAGCCCACGCCCAGGTCCTCCAGGCACGGATCCACCTTGCCCGCGGCGAGCTCGACGATGCCGCCGAGCAGGCGAATGCGGCAGTAGCTGCGAATCAGGACATGGGTAGCGCCGTCAACGCACTGGAGGCCAGCATCGTTGCCGCTGAGGTGGCCCTGGAGGCGGGGGAACCGCAGGAGGCACTGACCATCCTCGAGGACGCTCAGGAGGCCACGCAGGGAGAGGGGGCATTCCTGGAGGCCCGCAGCCAGGTCGTGCGTGGCAGGGCCCTGCTCGCGCTGGATCGCCTCGATGATGCCGGTGTTGCCATCGCGGGCGGTATCGCGGCTGCTCGTGACCAGGATCTGCCGTTCGAGCTAGCGCTGTTGCTGCGCTTGCGCAGCCGGTGGCGGCGCCAGAGCGCGGGTGGTGACGCCGCGGGGACCGCGGCAGTCGGGGAGGCCGAGGCAGCGGACGAGGCGGAGGCGGACCGCCTGCTGAGAGACCTGGGCGCCACGGTCTGACGCCTTCGGCCGGATCAGCCCGACAGGGGGCGTCTGATCAGGGGCAGAAGCATGGCCCCCGGTCGCGCGTGCTGCGCTCCCGGGGGCCACTGGCCCCGGATCTGCCGGGGTCGTGATCGTGCCTAGAGCCGCATCTTCGCGTCACCGATCACGAAGACGGTGTCGGCAATCTCAATCGAATCTGAGCTGACGCCCGGCGCCACCCGGGTATCGACACAGGCGTACTGCTTCGCCTCGATACTCGGCTCGAAGTCCACGAACAACTCGCTGTTCGGGTCATTGAATGTGGGGAAGTACTCGGCAGTCACCTCAGGCCCGGTTCGCTCGCCAGCTTCGTTCACGCCGTACAGGGCGTCGGGACAGAAGGGGAGGTCGTTGAAGTTCTCCTCAGCCGGGTCGAATGCGATCTGCGGCTGCGGCAGCGTGACCTCTGGCGTTCCCGTGCCAGGGATCGCCCAGTCGATTTCGTAGAGGAACTGTGCGTCAGCGGGGGCTGTGCCCAGTGGGTAGATGAATCGGACCTCTTCGTATCCCGGGGTCAACTGAACGCTGAAGCAACTCTGCTCACTAACAGCGTTGCCTAGGTACTCCACCGTGGTGTTGAGCTCTTGGATGGAGTTCGTCCCTGCCGGATTCGTCTGGTTGTCGTCGCTGCAGAACGTCGCGTCGGCCTGGGAGACCAGGTCGAAGGTTGCTCCCTGAACGGTGAAGGCGCCGTCCGCGGCCGTGAGGCGGATCCCACTGAAGCCGTCTTCGAGAACAAGTTCGGGCACGTCGATATCCGAACCGGACTTCTGATTGCTCCAAGGAGCTGGCACTGTCACTGGAACACCGGCGTCTTCGATCTGGTCGCCATTCGCGTCAAGGAAGCTGATGGTGATCTCGCCGCGGCGCGTGTTGGCGACCTTTGCGTCCACAGTCGCGCTTCCCACGAGAAGGCGATCAGCGAAGGGAGCGTCGCTGTACGGCCCAGCCTGGTCCAGCTCGATGGTCAGGGACTCAGCCGTCGTGAAGGAGCCAGAGTCGACGCGAGAGCACTGCGAGGCGTTGTCGGGCCCTGAGTCAGTCGACTCGAAGACGCCGATGTCGCCGCCGCGGAAGCCTGCGACACCTACCTGGTCGCCGCCGATTGAACCGCTGATCCTCAGAAGGTCGTCACCGGTCGTCGTGACCTCGCATTGCTGGCCGCCAGTGAACTCCTGGCGCAGCCCCTCGTACTCGATGATTCCCTTGTCCGACGTTGTGCTGAGGACGACTTGGCCAGCCGGCGCCCCCGCAGGGGTGACCGTCGTGGTCTCCCCGCTGGCCACGATCGCTGGGGCCACGAAGGCCACGGGGACCGCTCCGATCGCCAGTGCTATTCCCGCCGTCAGGGCTGTGACACCCGATTTCCTCAAGCTGCGCATGTTCTGCCTCCGTAGGGTTGCACGTTCTGGCGTGATTGGTCTGTGTGGGCTGGATGATTAAGTAAGGCTCACTTTAGGTGATGATTATGGGTCCTCCGCACTTCGTGGTCCAGGGGGCACGTCAGATTCCCTCCATCGTGGCGAGTTCGATGGTCGAGGTGCGCAGGCGCTGCGACAGGCTCCGGGCAATGGCCAGGACCAGCTCGGCCGCAGCGTCCGGAGCGTCCCTGCGCAGGTCGGCGAACCCGTCCGGGGAGAGCACATGGAAGATCGTGGGCTCCAGAGCGACGATTCGGGTGGAACGCGGGCGTCCGTCCACCAGCGCCAGCTCGCCGAACGCTGAGCCGGCGGGCACGCTGCTGAGTCGCCGGCGGGCCCGCTGCCCCGGCACCCGCACATCCGCGATCACGTGCCCGGCTCCCACGAAGTAGAGCCCGTCCGCGTCGTCGCCCTCGTCGAACACGATCGTCCCCGCCGGGCAGACCTTCGTCGCGGTCCGCGTTTCGATCTCGGCCAGAACGTCCTCGGGTAGGCCCCGCAGCAGGTCCTGCTCGGCCATCCCGACGAGTCCCTCGGCGACGCCGTCAGCGAGGCCGTTGACACGCAGCAGCTCCGTCTCACACCACTCCACCGCGGAGTCGAGGTCTGTGAAGCGCGCGACCTTCTCGCCCAGGGGGCGCGTCGCCTCCCGGGGCCCAATGAGCCGCGGCTCGACGAGCACCACGACGATGCCATCGGCGGCCAACTGCTCGGCCAGGGCGACCACCAGGGTGCGGGCGGCGACATCCAGCCGGGTGCACCGGCCCAGGTCGAGCACGCGCCACCCGGCGGGCTGCGGGTCGGACAGGACGGTGCGTACCAGGGACTCGGCACCGATGAAGCCCAGGTCGCCGACGAGCTCGTGCACCGCGATGGCTGGCCCCTGCACGTCGAGGATGACCCGCTCGGGCTTGGGCCGGGCGCGCTTGGAGCGGACCGTGCCGCCCCGGTAGCTGCGCCGCAACCCCGGGCGGGCCCGCTCGGTGGGCAGGAGCAGGTGCAGGCCAAGACGTTCGGAGATCTGCTCGCAGGCGGCCACCCCGCGGACGCTGTTGCCGCGCGGGTCCAACAGCGGGCTGTGCGCTGCCAGCCCCATCTGGCCGGGGAGGGCCGCGGAGATCCCGCCGCTGACACCGCTCTTGGCGGGCATCCCGACGCGGTACAGCCACTCGCCGGCGTAGTCGTACATCCCGCACGTGCTCATCACGGTCAGGACCGGCGCGACCACGTGGCGGGGAATCACCTGCTCGCCGGTTGTCGGGTTGACTCCGGCATTGGCCAACGTGGCAGCCATGATGGCCAGGTCCTTGGCCGTGACCACGATCGAGCACTGCCGGAAGTACATGTCGGCCTGGGCGTCCACGTCCGCGTCGAGCAGGCCTGCTGAGCGCATCAGGTAGGCGATGGCGCGGTTGCGGTCGCCGGTGTCGCGCTCGGAGGCGTAGACGTCCTCGTCGACCTCGAGGTCGCGGCCCGCGAAGGACGACAACCCGTCGAGGATGCGGTCGAACTGCTCGGCGCGGGTGCGCCCGTCGACCATGGTCGCGGTGACGATCGCGCCGGCGTTGACCATGGGATTGAACGCCCGGCCACTCACGTCGTCGAGGCTGATCGTGTTGAACGGGTCGCCGGTGGGCTCGGCGCCGATCCTGGACAGGACCGCATCGGCGCCGCTGTCGGCCAGCGCCAGGGCGTACACGTAGGGCTTGGAGACCGACTGGATCGTGAACGGTGCGAGGTCACCCGCGGTGTAGACGGCGCCGTCCAGGGTGGCCAGGCTTAGCCCACACGTCGCGGGATCCGCCTTGGCCAGTTCGGGGATGTAGTCCGCGACCTGGCCCGAGTCGATGGTGCGAACGGCCTGCCACACATCGTGGAGCAACCCGTCGACCGGACCGCGGTCGCCCTCGCGCATAGGTGAGCCTTCCCTGCCAGGAGGTGCTCACCATGGCAACGCCGTGTTTCGGATGTGTTGCCCGGCCGTTCCAGTTTGGCGATGGATGCCCGCAGGACCGTGTCGAGAGCCCCCGGGCCGCGCCGGTCAGTACGTGGGGATTCGCTTCGCGATGAGGTCGTCGGCGCGGCTGTTGACCTCGCTGTTGCCGGTGACCGCCTCGAGGAACGGCTCGCGGTCGAGTGCGAGCAGCACGGATGCCTCGTCGGCGGTGACCGTGGCGGTGCGCGGCACATCGCGGAGCAGCGCGATCTCGCCGAACGGGTCGCCGGGGCCCATCTGCCGCAGCACCTGGCCCTCGAACGTGGCCGTCAGGGCACCGGACTCGATGACGTAGAACCGGTCCCCGTCGTCGCCCTCCCTGATGAGCACCTCGCCGGCGGGCACCTCGACCCGGACCATGCGCTGGGCCATGAACCCCAGGGCCCTGGCCTCGACTGGGGCGAACAACGGCAGGCCGCGCAGCAACGTCAGGCCCTCGGGCTCGGCGAGGGTCGTGTTCAGCGCGCGCAGGCGGGGGAAGGCCGGAAGGACCGCGGCGCTGATCACCAGCGCGAGGACGGCCAGCGACCAGCGCAGACCCAGCACCTCGATGAGCAGGGGCATGATCGCTGACCCCACCGCCATCGAGGCGATCAGGGCTGTCTCCAGTGCGCCGAACACCCGGCCCATGACCGCATCAGACGCCGTCCGCTGCAGGATCGTGGCGGCGTTGACGTCCACCACGGGATTGGCCACTCCGATGATGAACATTGCCAGGAAGGCGGCCCACATCTGCGGCCAGACCGCGGTCAGCAGCAGCGGGATCGCCCAGAAGACGACCCCGACGCCGAAGTCGGTGCCCAGCCGCCCGGCCGATGCCCGGCTGATCGCGAGCAGCCCACCGAGCAGTGCCCCGACCCCCATCGCGCTGTCGAGGTAGCCGATGCCCTGGCTGCCGAACGGTGTCATCTGCACGGCCATCTCGACCCCGAACACGACACCTGCGCCCGCGACGACCGTCTGGGCCGCGTATACCCCGGACACCAGCCGCAGATCAGGGTTGTTCCAGATCGTCGTGAAGCCGGCCATCGACTCGGCGAGGAAGCTCTCGGCCGGCTCCTCGGCCTGGGCGTCGACCGCGGCGGCCGGCTCGTGGGGCACGGTTGGGTCGAGCGCCGGCACTGCCGACACAGCCGACTCTGCAGGCACCGCCGACTCTGCCGACTCTGCAGGCACCGCCGACACCGCCGACTCTGCCGACGCTGCCTGAGCGACTCG
>JAQBEX010000002.1:0-15459 GCA_032123675.1 Actinomycetes bacterium | reverse complement strand
GTCGAACCCCGCCACCTACACCGGTGTGTTCGATCACGTCCGCAAGCTCTTCGCCTCCACCCAGGAGGCGAAGGTCCGTGGGTACCTGCCGGGCAGGTTCTCGTTCAACGTCAAGGGTGGTCGCTGCGAGGCATGCACCGGCGACGGGACGATCAAGATCGAGATGAACTTCCTGCCGGACGTGTATGTCCCGTGCGAGGTGTGCCACGGCGATCGCTACAACCGCGAGACGCTGGAGGTCCACTACAAGGGACGGACCATCGCACAGATCCTGGACATGCCGATCGAGGAGGCGCTGGAGTTCTTCGGCGCGGTGCCGCCGATCGCTCGACACATGCGCACCCTGGTCGACGTCGGTCTCGGCTACGTGCGGCTCGGCCAACCGGCGCCCACGTTGTCCGGCGGAGAGGCCCAGCGGGTCAAGCTTGCCAGCGAGCTCCAGCGGCGCTCGACCGGGCGCACCATCTACGTCCTGGACGAGCCGACGACAGGCCTGCACTTCGAGGACGTGCGCAAGCTGCTCGGCGTCCTGCACTCGCTGGTCGACAAGGGCAACTCGGTCCTGGTCATCGAGCACAACCTCGACGTCATCAAGACCGCTGACTGGGTCGTGGACCTGGGCCCTGAGGGCGGCACCGGGGGTGGCACGGTGGTCGTGACCGGCACGCCGGAGCAGGTGGCGGAGCATCCGGGGAGCCACACCGGGCGTTTCCTGAGCGATCTGCTCGGCCGCGCCCGGGAGACTGCGTAGGCTACAAACCAACGATTCAGGGAGGTCAGACAATGGGCGAGCAGGGTTGCACGGGCGGGTGCGCGTGCCAGTCAGGTCCGGTGAGCGATGATCGCGGGGCGGTGAGCCGGCGCGGAATCCTGGTGGGTTCTGCTGCTGCCGTCGCCACGTTGGCGTTGGGAGCGTGCGCCTCCGATGGTTCGGAGACGGCAGCCCCGGAGTCCTCCGAGCCCGCAGCCTCGCCGCCGCCCTCGGAGTCGGCAGCTGAGTCCGCCGCCCCGACTGCGGAGGGTGCGCCGACGGGCGACCCAGTTGCCGGGACCAGCGACTTCCCGGTCGGGGGTGGGGTCGTCGTGACAACCGCGGCCGGGCCGGTGGTCATCACGCACCCGACCGATGATGAGTTCGTGGCCTTCGACGGTCGGTGCCCGCACGCGGGATGTCCGGTGGCTGAGGTGCTCGAGAACACAATCCTGTGCAACTGCCACGGCAGCGTCTTCGACGGCGCCACGGGACAACGTCTGGAGGGCCCCGCACCCGCCGGCCTGGAGCCGGTTCCGGTCCAGGTCGAGGGTGGGGAGATCTACCTGGCGTGAGGTGAACGTCGACCTCCGCCCGGCGCCCGGGCAGATCCCCAAGGACCCCGGTGTCTACCGCTTCCGTGACTCCGATGGCCGTGTCATCTACGTGGGCAAGGCAAAGAACCTGCGCTCACGGCTGACCTCGTACTTCCAGGACCCCGCGGCCCTGCACCAGCGCACGCGGACGATGGTGGCCACGGCCCGATCCCTGGACTGGGTCGTGGTCAGCACCGAGGTGGAGGCGCTGACCCTCGAGTACGCCTGGATCAAGGAGTTCGACCCCCGCTTCAACGTCCGCTACCGCGACGACAAGTCCTACCCGTTCCTGGCCGTGACAGTTGGTGAGGAGTTCCCGCGGGCGATGGTCATGCGTGGCGAGAAGCGGGCTGGCGTGCGCTACTTCGGACCCTTCGCCCATGCCTGGGCGATCCGCGAGACCGTCGACCAGTTGCTGCGGGTCTTCCCGATGCGCACCTGCACCAGGGGGGTGTTCCGGCGGGCGCAGGCCTCGGGTCGGCCCTGCCTGCTCGGCTACATCGACAAGTGTGCCGCCCCGTGTGTCGGGGAGGTGACCGCGCAGGAGCACCGGGCGATCGTCGAGGACTTCTGCTCCTTCATGGCCGGTGACTCAGCCGGGTTCGTCCGCGCCCGGACCGAGCAGATGAACGCCGCGGCCGCCGAGCTGGACTACGAGCGGGCCGCCCGGCTGCGCGATGACCTCTATGCCCTGCAGCGGGTGCTCGAGCGCAACGCGGTGGTCCTTCCCGACGGCACCAACGCCGACGTCGTCGGCCTGGCCAGTGACGAGCTCGAGGCCTGCGTGCGTGTGTTCCATGTGCGCGATGGCCGGATCCGCGGCGAGCGCGGCTTCATCGTCGAACGCGTCGATGATGCCGACGAGGGTCGGTTGATCGCCACGCTGCTATCCCAGATGTATGCCGAACCCGATGCAGATGTCCCGAGGCAGGTGCTGGTTCCCGTCCTGCCGGACCCGGGTGACGTGTCGGTGCTGGCCGAATGGCTACGACAGCGACGCGGCGGCCCCGTCGGGGTCAGCGTCCCTAGGCGGGGGGACAAGCGCTCCCTCATGGAGACGGTGACCCGCAATGCCTCGCAGTCGCTGGCTGCACACAAGCTGCGGCGGTCGGGGGACCTGACCACCCGCAGCCTGGCGCTGACCGAGCTCACCGACGCGCTGGACCTGCCCACGGCACCGCTGCGCATCGAGTGCTTCGACGTCTCCAACCTGGGTGCTGACGACGTCGTGGCGTCGATGGTTGTCTTCGAGGACGGCCTGCCCCGGCCGTCGGAGTACCGGAAGTTCGCGATCAAGGGCTTCGCGGGCCAGAACGACGTGGGCGCCATCTCGGAGGTGATCGGGAGGCGATTCCGCCGCATGGCCGAGGCGACGGGAGCCTCCGGGCGCACGGCGCACTCCGAGCCGGTCACCACCGACCCGCCCACTGACGCTGGGCCAGCCCTGCACGCCGAGCCGGCGGTCGGGGCCGGGCCCACTGCAGACGCAGGCCCGGTCGAGGGTGCGCCCGCGCGATTCGCCTACCCGCCCTCCCTGGTCGTGATCGATGGCGGTGCGCCGCAGGTCAATGCGGCGTTCCAGGCCCTCGCCGACCTTGGCCTGACCGACATCGCGGTTGTTGGTCTGGCCAAGCGCCTCGAGGAGGTCTGGTTGCCCGATGAGGAGGACCCGGTGATCCTGCCGCGCACCAGCCAGGGGCTCTACCTGCTCCAGCGCGTCCGGGACGAGGCGCACCGCACGGCCCTGCGCTACCAGCGCCAGAAGCGGTCGGCCCGGATGACCACGAGCGCGCTGGACGACATCCCCGGCCTGGGACCGGCCCGGCGCAAGGCGCTCCTGGCCAGGTTCGGGTCGGTCCGCAAGCTCCGCGCAGCCACCCCGGACATGATCGCCGAGGTCCCCGGGATTGGCCCGGCACTGGCCGAGCGGATCGCAGGATCGCTGGCTGGACCCGCTGTGCCGGCTGTCAACCTGACCACCGGGGAGATTGTGGGCGACGATGTCTCCATGACCGAAGGCCCGCCATGACCAGCGAACCACCCAGCGACGGGATCGCCGACTTCGAGGTGCTGCTGGTCTCGGGCATGTCCGGAGCGGGTCGGTCCAGTGCCGCGTCGGCCCTGGAGGACCTCGGCTGGTTCGTCATCGACAACCTGCCGCCCCAGATGCTCGCCTCGACCCTGGAGCTGCTGGCCGTCCGCTCCGATGTCGACCGGGTAGCCGTCGTGGCGGATGTTCGCGGCGGGCGACTCTTCGACCAGCTCGAGGCTGCGGTCGCGGAGGTCGTCGCGCGGGGAGTCGACCTGAAGGTCCTGTTCCTGGAGTCCAGTGACGAGGTGCTGGTGCGCCGGTTCGAGTCCAACCGCCGCCCGCACCCCCTCCAGGCCAGCGGGCGCCTGCTCGACGGGATCCATCGGGAGCGCGAGCTGCTCGGCAACGTCCGGGCCACCGCCGACCTCGTGATCGACACCTCACATCGCACGATCCACGAGCTGCGCCGGGCAGTGAACGTCGCGTTCGAATCCGGTGAGCCGGTACGGCTGCGGGCCACAGTGATGTCCTTCGGCTTCAAGTACGGCGTCCCGGTGGACGCGGACTTCGTCGCGGACGTGCGGTTCCTGCCCAACCCCTACTGGGTCCCCGAGCTCCGTGAGATGCGCGGGCTGGACGCTCCTGTCAACGACTATGTCGTCGCCCAGGCCGGGGCCGCGGAGTTCCTGGACCTGTACGCCCGCGTGATCGACCTGGCCACCGACGGGTACCTGCGTGAGGGCAAGCGGTTCACCACCGTTGCCATCGGCTGCACGGGCGGCAAGCATCGTTCGGTTGCGATGTCGGAGAACCTGGCCGCTCGCCTGGTCCACGTCGGGCTCGAGGTCAGCGTTGTGCATCGGGACCTGGGGCGGGAGCGATGATCCCGACCGGCGCCGCGCGCGCGGGGGCACCGCGTCGGCACAGCCCGGTCACCACCGGCCCTTCGGTGGTTGCCCTGGGTGGTGGGCACGGGCTGGCAGTCTCGCTGCGCGCCCTTCGAGGGGTCACCGATCAGCTCACGGCGGTCGTCGGAATGGCTGACGACGGGGGCTCGAGCGGTCGACTGCGCCGCGACATGGGCACCCCACCGCCTGGCGACCTGCGGATGGCCCTGGCCGCTCTCTGCGGTGACGACGTGTGGGGCCGCACCTGGAGCTCGGTCGTCCAGCACCGGTTCCGCGACGGGGATCTCAACGGGCATGCCGTGGGCAACCTGCTCATCGCTGCGCTCTGGGAGCAGACCGGCGACGTCGTCGCGGGCCTGGACTGGGTCGGTGCCCTGTTGGGTGCCCACGGCCGCGTCCTGCCTGCGTGCAGCACGGGCGTGGACATCGTCGCGAATGTGCTCGATGCGCCGGGGCACCCCGGGCAGAGCCTGGTCCGGGGCCAGTCCAAGGTGGCCATCACCGAGGGCACGGTGCTCTCCATTGCACTGGAGCCGCCGGATCCGCCCGCGCGGCCCGAGTCGCTGGAGGCGATCGAACAGGCCGAGGCGATCGTGATGGGGCCCGGATCCTGGTACACGTCGGTCCTGGCCGCCCTCCTGGTCCCGGGAGTACGGGCCGCGCTGGTCGGCGCCACGGCACGTCGGATCCTGGTCCTGAACCTCGTCGCCCAGCCGGGGGAGACCGCCGGCTTCAGCCCGCAGAGCCATGTGCACGTCCTGGCCGAGGCCTTCCCGGAGGTGCGCTTCGACATCGTTCTCGCTGATCCCGCGCATGTGCCCGATGAGCAGGCCCTTCGCTCTGCGTGCGAGGCAATCGGCGGGGAGCTCGTGCTGCGCCCCGTCGCCGATGCCCGGGCCGGAGCCGGCCATCACGATCCGCTGCTTCTGGGGAGGGCGTTCGCAGAGCTCATCGGGCATGGCAGTATTCCGACATGGCGATGACGGCGGGCGTGAAGGATGAACTGAGCCGATTGCCGATCACGAAGACGTGCTGCCGAAAGGCGGAGGTCTCGGCACTGCTGCGCTTCGCCGGCGGGCTGCACCTCGTTGCCGGCAAGGTTGTGGTCGAGGCGGAGCTCGACACGGGGGCCGCGGCCCGCAGGGCCCGGGCGGCGATCACGGACATGTTCGGCCACCAGGCCACCATCAGCGTCGTCGCACCGGCCGGGATCCGACGGGGCAACCGCTACGTGCTGACCGTTGCCCAGGACGGGCAGCGACTGGCCAAGCAGGCTGGCCTGCTGGACAACTCCGGGCGCCCGGTGCGGGGCCTTCCCGCCGTGGTCGTCAACGGCGCACTGTGTGATGCGGAGGCGGCGTGGCGCGGGGCCTTCCTCGCACACGGGTCGCTGACCGAGCCGGGGCGCTCGTCCTCCCTGGAGGTCTCCTGCCCCGGACCGGAGGCCGCGCTGGCGCTTGTCGGGGCCGCGCGTCGGCTCGGGATCCCCAGCAAGGCGCGTGAGGTCCGTGGGATCGATCGGGTCGTGATCCGCGACGGGGACGCCATCGGCGCGATGCTGACCAAGATGGGCGCGCACGAGTCCGTCCTGGCCTGGGAGGAGCGGCGGATGCGCCGCGAGGTGCGCGCGACCGCGAACCGCCTGGCCAACTTCGACGACGCCAATCTGCGTCGGTCGGCGCGAGCGGCTGTTGCCGCGGGCGCCCGAGTCGAGCGCGCGTTGGAGATCCTCGGGGACACCGTCCCGGACCACCTCGCGGTGGCCGGGCGACTCCGACTCGAGCACAAGCAAGCAAGTCTCGAGGAGCTCGGCACATTGGCGGACCCGCCCATGACCAAGGACGCGATCGCCGGGCGGATCCGGCGGTTGCTCGCCCTGGCCGACAAGCGCGCGGCCGAGTTGGGGATTCCCAGCACCGAGGAGGGTGTCGCCGCCGACTGAGGTGTGGCCGTCAGCGGGCGATCCGGCCGCCACGTCAATAGGCTCAGGCCTGCAAGGTGGCCGTTCACCCACAAAGGGAGTTTCATCCGTGAAGAGCATCAGTGATCTCGATGTCGCTGGAAAGACAGTAATCCTGAGGTCGGACTTCAACGTCCCACTGGCCAAGGACGGCTCCGGTGTGATCACCGATGACGGCCGTATCGTTGCCAGCCTGCCGACGATCAAGGCCCTGTCGGACGCCGGCGCCAAGGTCGTTGTCCTGGCCCACCTCGGCCGACCCAAGGGGGTCGGCTTCGAGGCCTCGGGGTCCCTGGCCCCGGTGGCTGCCCGGCTCGGCGAGCTGCTCGGGCAGGACGTGGCCCTGGCAGGTGATGTGTCCGGGGACTCGGCGAAGGCCGTGGCAGCGGGTCTGCAGCCCGGTCAGGTGGCGCTGCTCGAGAACGTCCGGTTCGACTCGCGCGAGACGAGCAAGGACGAGGCCCAGCGCAAGGAGTTGGCCGCAGAGTGGGCCAGCCTCGGCGACCTGTACGTCTCCGATGGCTTCGGGGTCGTGCACCGCAAGCAGGCCTCGGTCACGGATCTGGCGGAGTTGCTCCCCAACGCCGCTGGTCTGCTGGTCGAGAAGGAGGTCAAGTCCTTCTCGAAGGTGCTGGCCGACCCGGATCGGCCCTACGTGGTCATCCTCGGCGGGTCCAAGGTGTCGGACAAGCTCGGTGTCATCGACAACCTGATCGACAGCGTCGACCGCCTGCTGATCGGAGGCGGAATGGCCTATACGTTCCTGGCCGCCAACGGCCACGAGGTGGGCACCTCGTTGCTCGAGTCCGACCAGATCGAGGCCGTGAAGGGCTACATCGCGAAGGCCGCGGAGAAGGGCATCGAGCTCGTCGTCCCGGTGGACACGATGGTGGCTGACGCGTTCCCGGGCAAGGACAACCCGACCCCGGAGCGCAAGGTCGTGCCCAGCAGCGAGATCCCCGCGGGCTGGATGGGCCTGGACATCGGTCCCGAGACGATCGAGTTGTTCACGAGCAAGGTTGCCGATGCCCGGACGGTCGTGTGGAACGGCCCCATGGGTGTCTTCGAGGTACCGGAGTTCGCCAGCGGGACGCTGGAGGTTGCCAAGGCAATCGCCGGCTCCGAGGCGTTCTCCGTCATCGGCGGTGGCGATTCCGCTGCTGCCGTCCGCCAACTCGGTCTCGAGGATGGCTTCTCCCACATCTCCACCGGCGGCGGCGCCTCCCTCGAGCTTCTCGAGGGCAAGACGCTTCCCGGTCTCGCAGTCCTGGAGGGCTGAAACATGGCACGCAAGCCATTCATGGCAGGCAACTGGAAGTTGAACCTCGATCACCTCGAGGCCATCGCACACGTCCAGAAGATCGCATTCGGGCTCAACGACGACGACTTCGCGGCGGTGGAGGCCGGCGTGATGGTCCCGTTCACCGACATCCGCTCGGTCCAGACGCTCGTCGACGCCGATGACCTGAAGGTCGTCTACGGCAGCCAGGACATCTCCGCGCATGACAAGGGTGCCTACACCGGCGAGATCTCCGGGTCGATGCTCAGCAAGCTCGGCTGCACCTACGCGGTCATCGGGCACAGCGAGCGCCGGCAGTACCACGGTGAGGACGACGCCATCGTCAACGCCAAGGTCAAGGCCGCCTACCGCCACGGGCTGACCCCGATCATGTGCATCGGGGAGGTCAAGGAGGAGCGCGAGGCTGGTATCCAGGAGCAGGTGACGCTCGGCCAGCTCGACGGCGGACTGGTGGACATCCCCGCAGACCAGGCCGCGACGATCGTCATCGCCTACGAGCCCGTCTGGGCCATCGGGACCGGCCTCACGGCGACCCCGCAGGATGCCCAGGACATGTGCGGCGCCATTCGCCGGCGGCTCACCGAGCTCTACGGCTCCGACGTGGCCGAGGCCATCCGGATCCAGTACGGCGGTTCCGTGAAGTCTGCCAATGCGGCAGAGATCATGGCCGGCCCGGACGTCGACGGGGCCCTCATCGGTGGGGCGTCGCTGGATGCCGACGAGTTCGTGGCCATCTGCAAGTACCGCCTCGCCTGAGGTGAGCCGGCTTCGGCCCGGTCATGGCGGGGAACGCCTCGCGATGACCGGGTCGCACCACGCCCGAAATGGGCCATTGGGGTGGGGTTGGCCGCTGTTGCGGCCGGGACCGCGTATCCTTTCGCCATCGAATGAAGGGACCGCTCCGTGATCGTCGGCCTACAGATCCTCCTGTTGATCCTCAACGTGCTCGTCATCGTCTTCGTGCTGCTGCACAAGGGCAAGGGCGGGGGGTTGTCGGATCTCTTCGGCGGCGGCGTGAGCTCGTCGTTGGGAGGCAGCTCGGTCGCCGAGCGGAACCTCGACCGGATCACCATCGCCCTGCTGGTGATCTGGGCTGCCACCATCGTGGCGCTGAACCTCGCGATCTAGAGATCCCCTGTTCATCACGACCTGACTTTCGGAGGAACTAGTGGCTGGTGGCAACGCGATCAGGGGTAGCCGGGTCGGCTCAGGACCGATGGGGGAGGCTGAGCGCGGCGATGCTGCGCCACGCCACCGTGTCAGCTTCTTCTGCGCCCGGGGCCACGAGACCACGCCCAGCTTCTCCGACGAGGCCGCGGTCCCGGACCTCTGGGACTGCCCCACGTGCGGCTACCCGGCAGGACCCGATCCGGAGAACCCCCCCACACCCGCCAAGGTGGAGCCCTACAAGACCCACCTGGCCTACGTCAAGGAGCGTCGCTCTGACGTGGACGGCGACGCCATCCTCGCCGAGGCGCTCGATCGGATGCACGGCCAGGGCTGAGGGCCGCGAGCGCACGCCCAGGACTGCCGGACTGACAACTCGACCGACGCGATCGACGGCGGCCGCGCACGGCGTCCGGGTGCTCACCCCCCGCGGGTGCGCACCCACCCGGGTGCTCACACCACTCGGGTGCTCAACCCACCCGATCGAGGACCTCGCGGGCTGTGCTGGCAACGGACTCCGCCGTGAACCCGAGCTTGGCGAACAGCTCGCCCGCAGCCGCCGAAGCGCCGAAGTCCGCGACGGATACGCATGCGCCCTGACTGCCGACGTACTTCCACCACCCCTGGTCGCTGCCGGCCTCGATGCTGACCCGGCCCAGCACCTCGGGGGGCAGCACCTGGTCGCGGTACTCGGCGGGCTGGTCGTCGAACCATTCCAGGCAGGGCATCGACACGACTCGGGTCGGCACCCCCTCGGCCTGGAGAAGCTCACGTGCGCCCATGGCCACCGAGACCTCGGACCCCGTCGCGAGCAGGAGCATCCGGGGCAGACCGCCCTGGGCCTCGGCGATGACGTAGGCCCCGCGGCTGGCCTGAGCGACCGGCTCGCCGGCGGAGTGGTCGAGAGTGGGCAGGTTCTGGCGCGACAGGATCAGGCCGGTGGGGCCCGTCCTGTCCAGGGCCGTCGCCCAGACCTCGGCGGTCTCATTGCCGTCAGCAGGTCGGGCCACGCTCATGTTGGGGATGGCGCGCAGTGCCCACAGGTGCTCGACAGGCTGGTGGGTGGGTCCGTCCTCGCCGACCCCGACGGAGTCATGGCTCCAGATGAACAGCGAGGGCAGGTCCATGAGGGCCGCCAGACGTACGGGAGCGCGCATGTAGTCGCTGAAGACCAGGAACGTGCCCCCGAACGAGCGGGTCAGGCCATGCAGCGAGATGCCGTTGAGCACTGCACCCATCGCGTGCTCGCGGACCCCGAAGTGGATGATCCGGCCGTACGGGTCGGCGTCGGGCATGGGTGAACCGATCGGGAGGAAGGATCGGCCCCCGCTGATGGTGGTCCCGTTGGACCCGCCGAGGTCCGCGGAGCCGCCCCACAGTTCCGGGATGACCGCAGCAAGGGCGTTGATGACCTTCTCGGAGGCGACTCGGGTGGCCACCGACGTGCCCAGGTCCCAGGTGGGAAGCGCCTCGCGCCACCCCTCGGGCAGGCGCCGCTCGACAAGCCGGTCCAGCAGGGTTGCGGCGTCCGGGTTGGCCGCGCGCCAGCCCTGATAGTCGGTCTCCCATCGCGCCCGGAGCGCTGCACCGCGGACGGTGACCTCTCGGGCATGGGCGAGGACCTCATCAGCGACGCCGAAGGCGACCTCGGGGTCGAGCCCGAGCGCCACTTTGGTGGCGGCCACCTCGTCGACCCCGAGGGCTGAGCCGTGTGACTTTCCGGTGTTGCGCAGCGTGGGCGCGGGCCACGCGATGACGGTGCGCAGCTGGATCAGCGACGGGGCATCGGCATGGTCGCGGGCTGCGGTCATCGCGGTGTCGAGGGCCTCGATGTCCACGGAGCCATCAGGGGCCAGGCCAACGGTCTGGACATGCCAGCCGTACGCGCGGTACCGGGCAGCCACGTCCTCGGTGAACGACACGGCCGTGTCGCCCTCGATCGAGATGTGGTTGTCGTCCCAGATGACCACCAGGTCTCCGAGTCGCTGGGTCCCGGCAAGGCTGGCCGCCTCACCGGAGATGCCCTCCTCGAGGTCACCGTCGGAGGCGATGACCCACACGGTGGAGTCGAAGGGGCTGCTGCCGGCCGGGGCGTCCGGGTCGAGCAGGCCGCGGGAGTAGCGCATGGCCATGCAGATGCCGACCGCGGAGGAGACGCCCTGCCCGAGCGGACCGGTCGTCATCTCGATGCCCTGGGCGATGTTGCGCTCCGGGTGACCCGGCGTCTCGGAGCCGCCTGTCCGGAAGGCCTTGAGGTCCTCGAGGCTGATGTCGTAGCCGGAGAGGTACAGCTGGATGTAGAGGGTCAGGCTGCTGTGCCCGCACGAGAGCAGGAAACGGTCCCTACCGATCCAGCCGGGATCGGCAGGGTCGTGGCGCAGGTGGCGCTGGAAGAGCAGATAGGCGGCCGGCGCCAGTGCCATCGCCGTCCCGGGATGACCGTTGCCCACCTTCTGGACGGCGTCAGCGGCCAGGGCACGCGCCGAGGCCACCGCCCGTTCGTCGAGCTCGGTCCAGCCGGGGATACCCATGGTTCCTCCTGAGTCGGGTGCTGGGTCGAGGGTATCCGGCGGCGGCGTCCGACCTCCGCACGAACGCGGGTAGCATGGCTCGCGTGACAGCAGTTGAGTCGGGGCGCTCGGGGTCCCAGCCCGGAACCCATGCCGAGCCCGACTCCCGTTGGCGGGCCTATGTGGCCCTGACGAAGCCCCGGGTCATCGAGTTGCTGCTCGTCACGACGGTTCCGGTCATGTTCCTGGCCGCCGGCGGCTTCCCGCCGCTGTCCACCATGGTCCTGACGCTGCTCGGGGGCACGATGGCTGCGGCGGGAGCCAACGTCATCAACCAGGTCTACGACCGCGACATCGACGCAGTCATGGTGCGCACCCAGCAGCGTCCGCTGGTCACCGGAAGCATCAGTGCGTCCAGTGCCCTGCGGTTCGGGATCCTGCTCAGTGTCGGCTCCGTGCTCCTGCTGGCACTGACTGTCAACGTCGTGTCTGCGGCCCTGGCGGCTGCTGCAATCGGCTTCTACGTCTTCATCTACACGATGCTGCTGAAGCGACGGACCGCCCAGAACATCGTCTGGGGTGGGGCTGCCGGCTGCTTCCCGGTCCTGATCGGCTGGTCTGCCGTGACCGGGTCGCTCGCCCTGACCCCGTTCGTCCTGTTCGCCATCGTCTTCTTCTGGACACCCCCGCACTACTGGCCGCTCGCCCTGCGGTTCAAGGCCGACTACCAGGCGGCGCGGGTGCCGATGCTGCCGGCCGTTGCCGACACCTCCGCAGTGGCGTCGGCAATCGTGCGCTACTCGTGGGCGATGGTCGCAGCGTCGCTTCTGCTGACCCCGGTGGGAGGCATGGGCTGGCTCTACACCGGCTCCGCGCTGGTGCTGGGCGCGATCTTCATGTGGGAGGCCTTCGCGCTGCGCCGCCGTGTGCGTGCTGGCGCTGCCGACCCCCGGGCGATGCGCCTGTTCCACGGGTCGATCTCGTACCTGTCGCTGCTGTTCCTCGCGGTGGCGATCGATCCCTTCCTCGGCTGAGGCAGCCGACACAGGGAACACCGAGAGTCCCACGGTCCCGAGATCTGGCGGTCAGACCCTGCGCTTGGGTGCCCGCATCAGATTGAGCCGAATCCGCGCGCCGCCCGAGACCCCGGAGCCGGTCTCGATCGAGCCACCTGAGCGCTCGGCCACCCGCCGGGCGATGTCCAGCCCGAGCCCTGTGGATCCGGAGTCCGATTGGCCACGCTCGACCACGTCGTAGGAGGGGATGCCCGGCCCCTTGTCGGTGACCTCGAGCCACGCCAGTCGGGCGTCTGTGACGCCCACGGCGATGCGGAAGGCGACCCCGTCGTCGGTGTGCGAGAACACGTTCCCGATGAGCGCGTCAAGCGCGTCGCCAAGGTCTCGGGCCTCCGCTGCGACCAGCACCTGGCCGGTGGGTATGTCCACCGAGAGCCGACGATCCTGATCCTCGGCGAGCACCATCCAGAACGACGCGCGCTCGCGAGCCACGGAGCACAGGTCAGCGGTCGCCGGCATGTCATCGCGCAGTGGCCGACGCGCCTCGCGGATGACCTCGTCGACCATCCGCTCGAGGCGGTCGACATCGTCCACCAGGCGATCTGTGGACTCGTCCGGCCTCAGTGACTCGGCATCCAGGCGAAGGGCTGCCACAGGCGTGCGCAGCCGGTGGGCCAGGTCTGCCACCTCCTCGCGCTCGAGGCCCAGCAACTCGGTGACCCGGCTGGCCAGGCGGTTGAGAGCGTCTCCGGCGTCGTCGATCTCCTTGATGTCACTCGGGACCACTCGTGCGGTCAGGTCGCCGGCAGCCAGGCGCCCAGCTGTCGCCCCGAGGTCGCTGATCGGGCGTAGGAACGCACGGGCGAGCAGCAGCCCGAGACCGACCGACAGGGCGAGCAGCCCGAGGCCGAGGACCAGGAGGGTGAGGCGCGCACCGCGCACGGCCCCGTTGAGCTGTTCCTCGCTGATGAACACGCGCAGGACGGCCTCACCGCTGTCGGTGTAGACCGGAACCAGCAGGTCGCGCCCACCCTCCACCTCTGCGAAGAACGCACCACGCTCACGCGCGAGCTGGGCTCCGGCGCTCATGGGCTGCGGGGCCCCGATCATGGTGTCGTCGGCCAGATAGACGGTGGCCGGGTGCTCGGTCCTTCTGGAGATCACAGCCAGGAGCTCGCTGAGCTCGTCGGGGGCGACCACCGGGATGCGCGACACGATGGGCTGGATCTCGAGGACAAGCTCGCGCTGGGCTCGGTCCACGGCGAACTGGCCGACCATGACCATGAGGGGGACGAGGAACGCAACCAGGACGATGGACGTCGAGGCCAACAGAGTTACCAGGATGCGGCGGCGCACCGCGTCAGGGCTCCACCAGCTTCACACCGACACCCCGCACGGTGTGCAGGAAGTGCGGCTCCTGCGCGGTCTCGCCCAGTTTGCGGCGCAACCAGGACAGGTGGACATCGACTGTCTTCTCGCCACCTCCGTAAGACACGCGCCAGACCTCGGCCAGCAGCTCCCGCTTGGTGACCACCTCGCCGGGCCGGGCCATGAGGTAGGCGAGGAGGTCGAACTCGCGCGGACTTAGTTCCAGGGGCGCGTCGTCCAGCTCGGCGGTGCGGCCGCGGGTATCCAGGTGGAGGCTGCCGACGGCAAGCTCGGTGCTGGGTTCATTGCTCGCACTGCGCCGGAGAACTGCGCGGATTCTGGCGTCGAGGGTGTCGGCTGAGAACGGCTTGATCATGTAGTCGTCAGCGCCGCTGTCGAGCGCCCGCACGACCTGCTCGTCATCGTCGCGCGCGGTGGCAACGATCACAGGCGTGGCGCTGACCGCGCGCAGCATGCGCAGGAGCTCCACTCCGTCGAGGTCTGGCAGACCCAGGTCCAGGATCACGACGTCAGGCTCTCCGCTGATGGCCGCCTGCAGCCCGGTCATGGCGCCGGGGGCCGAATCGACGGCGTGGCCACGGTCACTCAGTGCCCGGATGAGTGCGGTCCGGATCCCCGCATCGTCTTCCACGACCAAGACTCGGGACATGGCAACACCGTAGACGCTCTGGCGCTGGGGCTGGTGCAGGCGCGGCGGTTGGAGGGGTGATGCAAACCCGGCACCCGGCGATCGGGGGCGCCTGAGCGGAATTGGCCGGGAGAAGGGGCACACTGGCTGACATGGGGTATCGCTGGCTTTCTGTCACTGCGTGGGCCGCCATGGCCGCTGGCGCGGCGGCTGTCAGCCTTGCAGCAGTTACAGCCGTCCGGGACGCCGTCGCTGACGCACCTGTGCGGGCCCTCAGCACATCCGACGTTGATCGTCTGCTTGTGGATCCGGAAGCTCCGATGCCGCCCTTCGCAGCGCTGTCCGACCGTCGGCCAGCCGATTCGGCGAGGCGTGCTCGCCGGGATGCGAGCTCGGGTCAGCCCGCGCAGGGCCCATCCGATGCGAGTGGGCTGGCGGACCCAACACCCGCCGCCGTATCCATGTCCCCGAGAACCCCATCGCCGGTCGTTGCGGGGTTGACTGCGAGCGGACCGCCCCAGGAGCCGCTGCCCGCGACCGCGACCCCCAAGCGAATCGACGAGCCCCAGCCACCAACTACCGGGCGCGCTGTGGAGGCGGCAGGTGCAGGTCCAGCGGTCGAGCGTGCAGAGCCGGATGTGCCAAGCCTGACGCCCACTCCGGACACGCCCACCGCGGACGAGCCGACCCAGGTGCCCACCCCGGATGTGCCGAGCCTGACGCCCTCCCCGGACACGCCCACCGCGGACGAGCCGACCCAGGTGCCCAGTTCGGGTGCACCCAGTTCGGGTGCACCCTCGGCCAGCAAGGACGGTCCCAGTGACTCACCGGATGCGCCGCCGGCCAAGGGCCATTCCCCTGCCGGGCCCGGCTCAGGCCGGAATCCGGCGGGGTCGCCTTCGGCGTCGGTTGGCTCAGCCGCGTGAGCGCAGGCTCAGATGGTTCTGCAGGACGGCGACCCACACCAGGCACGCCAGGAGCATGTGGACGGCCACCAGGGCCCAGGGCACGCCCGTGAACCACTGGGTGTAGCCGAGGATTCCCTGGACGACGGCCAGGGCGATCAGCGCGTTGGACCATGACCGTGCCCTGGCCGGTCCGTCGGTCAGCCGCAGCGCCAGCCACATCGCCACGATGAGGCCGATGAACAGCAGCACCAGGTCTGCGTGCAGCCACGCGGCGGTCCGCAGGTCGACCGGAAT
>JAQBEX010000001.1:0-2900 GCA_032123675.1 Actinomycetes bacterium | reverse complement strand
CCGCCCCGCCCTGCCCCAGGCGCCCCTCCTGCCGCCGCGCCGCCGCCTCCCTCGCCCCGCGCCTCCCGCAAGCGCCGGGGCCCGGGGGTGCGTCGCTGCCCGGTCGTGCTCGTCACCGGCAGTAGCCTCGGCCTGTGACGGCTGGCAGCAGCGCGCGCGTCTACGTGTCGCACCTGTCCGGGATCGGCGTGTTCGACCCGGCCGGGGACGCGTTGGGCAAGGTGCGCGATCTCGTGGTGGTGCTGCGCCATGACCGCGAGCCGCCCCGGGTCCTGGGCCTCGTGATGGAGGTGCAGCGCCGGGCGATCTTCCTGCCGATGACCCGCGTCACGTCCATCGACGTGGGTCAGGTGGTGGTCAACGCCCGCCTGGACCTGCGCAGGTTCCAGAAGCGGCCCGGCGAGACCCTGGCCATCGGCGAGCTCCTGGATCGACGCGTGACGATCCTCGAGACCGGTCAGGCCGTGACCATCATGGACGCCGCGATCGCCCAGGACCGCAACCAGGACTGGCGGATGACCCGGCTGCACGTGGCCAAGGTGGTCCGCGGATTCCGCCGGCGCGGTGAGTCCATGACCGTTCCGTGGGGGGCCGTGGACGGCCTGTCGATCGAAGGTCCACCCGAGGAGCAGGGCGTGGACAGCCTGCTGGCGATGATCGACACCCTGTTGCCCGCGGATCTGGCCAACGTGCTGCAGGACCTGCCCGCCAAGCGGAGGCTGGAGATCGCGCGCAACCTCGAGGACGAGCGCCTGGCCGATCTCCTCGAGGAGCTGCCCGAGGACGATCGGGTCGACATCCTGACCGCCCTGGGCATCGAGCGGGCCGCCGACATCCTCGAGGAGATGGAACCCGACGACGCCGCCGACCTGCTCTCCGAGCTGACCCCGGAGCAGGCCGCGCAGTTCCTCCAGGAGATGGAACCCGACGACGCCGCCGACCTGCGTCGGCTGCTGTCCTACGACGACCTGACCGCCGGCGGCATGATGAACCCGGAGCCGATCATGCTCCCCCCGGACGCCACGGTGGCCGAGGCCCTGGCCCGGGTGCGCAGCCCCGAGGTCTCGCCGTCGCTGGCCGCCCAGGTGTACGTCGTGCGGCCGCCGCTGGGCACCCCGTCGGGCAAGTTCCTCGGCGTCGCACACTTCCAGCGGCTACTGCGCGAGCCCCCGTCGAAACTCGTCTCGGCGGTCGTGGACACGTCGCTGGAACCGGTCGGGCCGCAGGCGCCGCTGTCGACCGTGACCCGGTACTTCGCGACCTACAACCTCGTGGCCCTGCCCGTGGTCGATGAGGTCGACCGGCTGCTCGGCGCGGTCACCGTCGATGACGTCGTGGACCACATGCTGCCCGAGGACTGGCGCGACCTGGACGCCGAGTTCGACGACGCGGACGAGGAGTAGGCGATGGCACGCAACTCCTCTCGGTCCCGGATGGACCAGCCGCGCGATCGATCCCGCGCAGTCAAGCCGCAGTACGACCCCGAATTGTTCGGCCGGTTGAGCGAGCGGGTGGCCCGCTTCATCGGATCGGCCCGGTTCATCGGCTGGATGACGGGGTTCGTCATCGCCTGGTTGCTGTGGAACATCCTGGCCCCCGACAACGTGCGCTTCGACCCGTTCCCGTTCATCTTCCTCACGCTGATGCTCTCGCTGCAGGCCTCCTACGCCGCACCGCTGATCCTGCTGGCCCAGAACCGCCAGGCCGACCGCGACCGCGTCCAGTACCAAGAGGACCGCAACCTCACCGAACGGCTCGTGGCCGACACCGAGTACCTGACCCGGGAGATCGCCTCGGTGCGGATCGCGACCGGCGACCTGGCGACCCGTGACTTCCTGCGGGGTGAGGTTCGCGACCTCGCCGAGGAGCTCACGACGCTGATCGCCGGCGATGCCGACCAGACCACGCAGGCCGCGCAGGCCACCGAGGCCGGACCCGGCGAACGCCCCGACCGCGCCGCCCGCCCCGGCGATGGCTCGACCGGCCGACCGCAATCCGATGACGACCCGGGCCAGGGCGAACGCACCTGACCGTCGGGCGCACTGCCTCGGCCCCGAAGCGATGCGGCTGCACAGGCGCCCTCCGCAGACTGCCCCCGCGGCCCGCACGCACTAGCCTTGGGATCGTTCTGCCCATCGATACCTGGAGCGAGCCATGACCACGACTGCCGACCTGCGGGTGCCCACCCCCCTGGAGTTCGCTGAGGAGTTCATCTCCCACCTGCGACTGGACCGCGGTGTCGACCTGCGGACCGCGGGTGAGCGTGACGTCTACGCCGCCCTGGCGCACACCGTCCGCGACCGGCTGATGTCAGACTGGCTCACGACCGTGCGTGACCGGGGCCGGGGCCCGGAGAAGACCGTGGTCTACCTCTCGGCCGAGTACCTCCTGGGTCGGCAGCTGGGCAACGCCCTGCTGGCCACGGGCTTGACCGAGGTGGCCCGCGAGGCCCTGGCTGGCCTCGACCTGGACCTCGACGCGATCGCCGAGCTCGAGATCGAGCCGGGCCTGGGCAACGGCGGGCTCGGCCGCCTGGCCGCCTGCTTCGCCGACTCCCTGGCCACCCTCGGGCGTCCGGCGATCGGCTACGGCATCTGCTACGAGTACGGGATCTTCGAGCAGTCGTTCGAGAACGGCCGGCAGGTGGAGAAGCCCGACCAGTGGCTCGACCACGACAACCCGTGGATGTTCAGCCAGCGCGAGCACGCCGTATCGGTCGGGTTCCGCGGGTGGGCCGAGCTCGATCCCGGCACCGGCGTGCGCACGTGGCACCCGGCCGAACGTGTCGTCGGCGTGCCCTACAACCTGCTCGTGCCCGGCTACGAGAACAGCGTCGTGAACACGCTGCGCCTGTGGAAGGCACGTGGGTCCTCGCAGTTCAACCTCGACGTGTTCAACGC